>JADGRB010000132.1 GCA_017881315.1 Pseudomonadota bacterium | reverse complement strand
AACGACCGAGATCAGCCGCGCCCGGCGCGGCGCCGACGAGCCCGAGTTCATCGTGGTTCGGGGCGCGCGCGAGCACAACCTCGCCATCGACGAGCTGAAAATTCCCAAGCGGGAGCTGGTGGTCTTCACGGGCGTGTCGGGATCGGGAAAATCTTCGCTGGCCTTCGACACCCTCTACGCCGAGGGACAGCGCCGCTACGTCGAATCGCTGTCGTCCTACGCGCGGCAGTTCCTGGGGCAGATGGAGAAGCCCAAGTACGAACAGCTGCGCGGGCTGTCGCCCACCATCGCCATCGAGCAGAAGTCTGCTTCGTCGAACCCGCGCTCGACCGTCGGGACGGTGACCGAGATCTACGACTATCTGCGGGTGCTCTACGCCCGCGCCGGCGAGCAGCGCTGCCACCTGTGCGGCGGGGAGGTCTCGGCGCGCTCCGCCGCCGAGATCGTCGACGAGCTGCTCACGCTGCCGCCCAAGACGCGCGCGACGCTGATGGCCCGCAAGGCGGAGAACCGCAAGGGCGAGTTCCGCGAGGTCTTCGAGGATGCGCGCAAGGCGGGCTTCGCGCGCGTGCGGGTAAACGGGCTCATCCAGCGTCTGGAGGACGTCACCGCCCTCGACAAGAAGAAGAAGCACACCATCGAGATCGTGATCGATCGCCTCAGCATCGACGCCGCCGACCGATCGCGCCTAACCGACTCGGTCGAGACCGCCGTCAAGGTCGGCGCCGGCTCGGTGCTGGTGGCGGTCGAGGGCGAGACGCGCGAGCGGGCCTACAGCGAATCGCGCGCCTGCCCGAACTGCGGCGTCGGGCTGCCCGAGCTGTCGCCGCAGTCGTTTTCGTTCAACAGTCCGCTCGGCATGTGCGTCGACTGCAACGGCCTGGGCTCGAGCCTGGAGATCGACCCCGACCTGATCGTCCCCGACGGCAACAAGTCGATCAGCGGCGGCGCGATCGAGCCCTGGGGCGATCGCGCCGGCCGCGACCAGGGCTGGACCGCCAACGTCGCCGCCGCGGTCTCGCGCGAGTTCGGCATCCCCCTCGACAAGCCCTGGAAGAGCCTGACACCGCGCCAGCGCGAGGTGATCCTGTACGGCGCCGGCGACAAGCGGGTGAAGGTCACCTGGGCCGGCCGCCACGGCGGCGGCTCGTGGGCGATGCGTTTCGCCGGCGTGGTCAACACCATGACCAAGCGGATGCAGGAGACCACCTCCGAGGTCACGCGGCAGTGGTACGGCCGCTACTTCCGCGATCAGCTCTGTCGGGCCTGCGGCGGCCAGCGCCTGCGCCCCGAGTCGCGCGCCGTGATCCTGGCCGGCAAGAGCCTGGTCGACGTGACCGCGATGACCGTGGCCGGCGCCTCCCAGCACTTCGCGGGCCTCGGTCTCAAGGGCGCGCGCGCCCAGATCGCGGCCGAGATCCTGAAGGAAGTGAACGCGCGCCTCGGCTTCCTGCTGGACGTCGGCCTCGAATACCTGACGCTCGACCGATCGGCGGCGACGCTGTCGGGGGGCGAAGCGCAGCGGATTCGCCTGGCCTCGCAGCTCGGGTCGGAGCTCTCCGGCGTCATGTACGTGCTCGATGAGCCGTCGATCGGCCTCCACCAGCGCGACAACCTGCGCCTCATCGCGACGCTGCGGCGGCTGCGCGATCTGGGCAACAGCGTGATCGTGGTCGAGCACGACGCCGAGACCATCGAGTCGGCCGACTACGTGGTCGACTTCGGCCCCGGCGCCGGCCGCCTGGGCGGTCGGGTGGTCGCGGAAGGCTCGGTCGAGACGCTCAAGGCCAGCCGGGCCTCGCTGACCGGCAAGTTCCTGGCCGGCACCGAACGGATCGAAATTCCATCCGAGCGACGCAAGCCGAAGGGCTTCCTCACCATCAAGGGCGCGCGCGAGCACAACCTGCAGAACATCGACGTCGCGTTTCCGCTGGGCGTGCTGGTGGCGGTCACCGGCGTGTCGGGCGCCGGCAAGTCGTCGCTCATCAACGGCATCCTGCAACCGGCGCTGCGGCGCAAGTTGCTGGGCAGCTTCGACCAGGTCGGGCGCCACGCGGGTCTCACCGGCATCGACGCCATCGACAAGGTCATCGACATCGATCAGAAGCCCATCGGCCGCACGCCGCGCTCCAACCCGGCCACCTACACCAAGGCCTTCGACGCGATCCGCGAGGTCTTCGCGCAGACGCCGGAAGCGCGGGCGTCCGGTTATTTGCCCGGGCGTTTCTCCTTCAACGTGCGCGGCGGGCGCTGCGAGGCCTGCGAAGGCGACGGCGTGCGCCAGGTCGAGATGCACTTCTTGCCGGACGTCTACGTCACCTGCGAGGTCTGCCGCGGCCGCCGCTATAACGAAGCCACGCTGCGCGTGAAGTGGAAAGACCGCAGCATCGCCGACCTGCTCGAGACCTCGGTCTCGGAGGCGCTGGTCCTCTTCCAACACCACCGCGTGCTGCGCGGAATCCTGCAGACGCTGGAAGACGTGGGTCTCGGCTACATCGCGCTCGGCCAGTCGGCGACGACGCTGTCTGGCGGCGAGGCGCAGCGGATCAAGCTGTCGCGCGAGCTGGCCAAGCGCGACACCGGCCGCACCCTCTATCTCCTCGACGAACCGACCACCGGCCTGCACTTCGACGACGTCCGCAAGCTGCTGGCGGTGCTCAGCCGCCTGGTCGGCTCCGGCAACACCGTGCTGGTCATCGAGCACAACCTCGACGTCGTGAAGACCGCCGACTACGTCATCGACCTCGGCCCCGAGGGTGGCGCGCGCGGCGGCCAGGTGGTCGCCGCCGGCACCCCCGAGGAGGTAGCCCGGGTCGCCGGCTCCTACACCGGCCAGTTCCTGGCCCCGCTCCTCGGCATCCGCCGCGCCCGCGCCACGACCGCGGCCTAGAGGTCTTCCATCGTCTTCAGCATTTCGGGGACGAAATGCCGCCGGATCTCGATCAATGACGAGTGAACGATCGGCGGCGCCACCGTGATCGTCTCCCCCTCGGGACCGACGTACCCGCCCTCGATCACGTCCGGATCGAAGACGAAGAGCTGCGTGACCAGATCGGGCTCCGGCTCGGGTCGAGTCGACGGTCTCCGGGAAACAGGCGGCTGCGCGGCGAAGGGCGACGGCGAGATCGGCTCCGTAGCAATGACACGTGTACGCGCGAAGCGTCTGTTTGGTTTCGCCAGGTCGGCGGCCGCTGGCCCCTCGCTACCCGCGCGCACGGGCGCGAGCCCCGGCGCCTCGGCGGCGATGAGCACCAGCCCGAGAACCGTCGCGTGCGCGCCCGGCAAGACGAAAATAGCGCGCAGCCCGCCGAGCTTCGAGCGCAGGACCGCCAGCGCCCGATGAACGCGCGTCCGCGCCGTGACGGACGGCGTCCCCAGGCGAACCGCCACCTCCTCGAACGGCAACTCCGCATGGAACCTAGCCAGCGCCGCCCGCCGCTGCGGACGCGGCAACGCCGCCAGCGCCCGACGTACGAGCCCCCGTCGCTCTCGACCAAGCAGCGCCGCCTCCGGATCCGGCAGCTCCACCGGCGGCTCGATCTCCGACGCCAGCTCCTCGCGCCGGCTCTCCACCCGCCAGCGATCGATCACCGCATTCCGCCCCACCCGCTCGAGCCAAGCCCCCGGCCGCCGCGCCTCACCTCCGGCCTCCAGCGCCGCAACCACCAGATCCTGCGCCAGATCCTCCCCCGCATCACTCGCCCCACCCCGCTCCTGTCGCGCCGCGATGTTACGTGCCTCGAGCCAAGTCGTCCGATCCATGCCCATCACCTCAAAATGATCGACGAGCGAACACCGATTCCGTTCCCGCTGTCTATTTTACGGGGTACGGCTCGCTTCCGCTCGCGCACCCCGGTCCCCCTCGCGCGACGCGGCTAAGCCGCATCGCGCTCGCCCTTCTTTGGGCTGAGGCGTCAGAGGCCGAATCGCGGCCGAGTCCAAGCACCGGAAGGCGCAGCTCCGCTGCGCCGGCCCACCTCAGTTACCGGGGGAGGCCCGCGGAGGGGGCCTGCCCCCTCCGCGCACAAATGCTTCTCGCCCGAGCTGTCCGTAAGCCGGGTTTTGTTCCGGCGTTGCCGCCGGTGATGGTCATTCCTCTGGGCCGCCCGTTACCGAACGGCTCGTGCGACCAACTCGGGATCGAATCGACGCGGGCCACGCCGGCGAGGTTGCCCTCGCGATCCCGGACCGGTCTTGCTCCAGGTGGGGTTTGCCATGCCCCCCTCGTCACCGAGGGGGCGGTGCGCTCTTACCGCACCGTTTCACCCTTACCGGTCGCCTTGCGACGGCCGGCGGTCTGTTTTCTGTTGCACTGTCCTTCGAGTCACCCCGACTGGCCGTTAGCCAGCACCCTGCCCTGCGGAGCCCGGACTTTCCTCGACGGGCGAGAGGCCCGCCGCGACCACCTGTCCAGCTCGAGCGAGAAGCGACCCGACTATACCAGCACCCCGCCTCGGCGGTTGCGCTGGTGACTGGGCCCGAAGGCCTCAGCCGGGTGGGCTGGCGGCAGGCTCGTCCTTCATCAGATCCTCCCAGTAGATGATCCGACGACAGGAAGGACAGGTTTCGATGGTCTGCCCCCGCTGCAGGACGTTGAACAGCTGCGGCGGAATGTTCATGTTGCAGCCCTGGCAGGTGCCGTTGCGAACGCTCACCACCGCCAGGCCGCGTCGCATCCGGATGACGGAGTAGCGTTTGAGCACCTCCGGATTCACCTCCGAGGCCAGCTTGTCGCGCTCGCCCCGCAAGGTCGCGATCTGCGCCTCGATCTCGTCCATGCGCACCTTGGCGGCCTCGCCGTCCTTGGCGATCGAGGCCTTGAGGGCCTCGACGTCGCTCGCGCGTTCCGACAGAAGCTTCTTCTTGGCGTCGACGGCACCGTTGAGCTTGGTGATCTCGCCCTCCCGCGAGGTCAGCCCCTCTCGGCGCTGTTCGATCTCACGTTGCGCCGCCATGTACTCCTTCGAGTTCTTGGCCTGCGCCAGCTTGTGCTTGGCGCCCGCCACCTGCACCTCGTCGTCGGTGAGCAGGCCTTTCTGTTCCCCGTAGTACTTCTCGGCCTCCGACAGCGCTTGCCGCTCGGTTCCTAGAAGTCCTTCCACACGGGCGAGGTCGTTCTGGGTCGCCGCCAGCTTCAGCGGGATGGCCTTGAGGGAGTTCTCTAGCTCCTGAATTTTTGCGTCGTGGGTCTGTAGCTCTTCGAGTCGCTTAAGCTGGTCGCGCAATGCGTTCCTCCATATGGACCGGAAGGGCCGACGTGCCCGTCGAATCGAGAGTGGGCCCACCTGGATTCGAACCAGGGACCAGGCGGTTATGAGCCGCCAGCTCTGACCGCTGAGCTATGGGCCCAGCCTTGTACGGAAACGCCGTGTACAAAGAAAAATTAATCTACACCGCGGTTCGGCGACTGTCGAGCCGTCCCCGACGGAGACCGATACCCGATCGCCCGCGCGCCTCTCAGTCGGCGCGGCGCAGGGATCCGCGACGCCTGAGCTTGACCCAAAAGGCGAGCGCCCAGGCCAGCGCGAAAGCCAGCAGCGGGGAATCCCCGGGGGTGTCCCCGCCGGCGGCGGCGCAGTGGCAACCCGAGCCGGCCGGCGGCGGCGGCGGCACCGTTCCGGCGTCCAGGAGGGCGCCCGTGCAGACGTCGCTGCTCCAGACGGCCTGCATCTCCACAGACTTGCAGCTGTTGGCGCAGGTCTGCTGCGCGCAGCTTTTGATGCCACGGACCTGGTCGTAGCTCATCATCGGGGTCACCGTCGCGCCCTCATCGGTGGAGGTGGCGATCGCCCAGCCGTCGACGTAGTTCTCGCCCGACAGATAGAGCGTCGGTTGCGGTCCCGAGGCGCGCTCGGCCAGACCGACGATGTGCGGCTGGGGACTGAGGATCCAGGGAACGAAGCTCTTGCCGCCGTCGGTGGAGCGGTAACCCGCGCCGCTGGCGCCGCCCCCATCGCCCGCAAAGCTCAGGCGCGCCCCGACCAACACCGTCCCGCTCGCCAGGCGCACGAAGGCGGTCGCCGCGCCGTTCGGGATGATGAGCGGCTGGGCGAAGGTCATCCCGCCGTCCCGGGTCACCGCGACGCTCTCGCTCCCGGACGCGATCACGCGCAGATAGACCAGATCGGCGTCGCCCGGATCGACGGCGAAGATCCGGACCATGTTGGGGCCGAGGGCGGCCTGCACGTCGAGCGTGGTCCAGTTCTTTCCACCGTCGGACGAGCGGACCAGCACCGGATCGCGCCCGACCGTGAGGGTGAAGTAATAGGCCAAATAGATGACGTTGGGATCGCTGCGCGCGATCTCGATGCCGACGATGGGGGCGTTGGCCGGAGCCACGAAGAGGGGTGTGGAATCGAAGGTGGTCCCCCCGTCGAGCGACTGGTACAGCGACGCCGGCTCGACGTCGCCGGCGTCGTTGGTGGCCGAGGCGGCCGCCAGGACCCGCTTCGGGTTCGTCGGATCGACGAAGAAATCCGTCACGGTGGCGCCGGTCAGCGCGCCGGTCGCCAGCTGCCACATACAGGTTTCGTCGTCGGAGAAGGACAGCCCCACCTCTTGCAGGGGCGAGAGCGCATAGAACCGATCCCCGAGCATGCCGGCCGCGGGCGGCGGCGGGCCCACCGCGTAGACGTTCGCCATCGAGGTCGCGACCTGTTCGCAGGTCCAGACCCAGGTCGCGCCGCCGTCGTCCGAAATGATGAGCCCGAAGGTCGTGCTGAGGACGATCTCCTGCGGCTTATCGATGGGCAGCAGGATCCCCAGCGAGCCCGGCACCGCCCCGTCGGCGCGCGCCGGCCGGCCGAGCCCGGGGAAGAGGCCCAGCGAGACGGCCAATCCAGCCACACCGGCGACGACCAGGGCGCCGACACGGGCGGCACGACGGCCGGGCTTGCTGTGCTCGTCATCCTTTACTTTGGGGGCCGCGCATGGATTCGTGCCATGATGCCGCGCCCAAAGGCGGGACGACTTCGAGTCTCGTCGGCGCCCCTCCCCCCCGCCGATGCTCAAGATACAGTTCGACACGTTCACACTGGCCAACGGCCTGACGGTGATCCTCCACCCGGATCGTTCGAGCCCGTTGGTGGCGGTCGACCTATGGTACCACGTCGGTTCGAAGGACGAATCGCCCGGACGGACCGGCTTCGCGCACCTGTTCGAGCACCTCATGTTCATGGGGTCCCGCAACGCCCCCTATCCGGCCTTCGACGCGATCATGGAGGCCTGGGGCGGCCACAACAACGGGACCACCAGCAACGACCGGACGAACTACTACGAGATCGGGCCGCGCAACCTGCTGGAGACGTTCCTGTGGCTGGAGGCCGATCGCCTGGCGACCTTGCCCGACGTCATCACCGAGGAGGAGCTGGAAAAGCAGCGCAAGGTGGTGCTGAACGAACGGCGGCAATCCTACGAGAACCGGCCCTACGGCCGCGCCGAGCTGGCGATCTCGGAAGCGATGTATCCCCCGGACCATCCCTACCACTGGCCGACCATCGGCTCGCACGCCGATGTGGAGGCGGCGACGGTGGCCGACGTGCGCGCCTTCTTCGATCGTTTCTACCGGCCCTCGAACGCCAGCCTGGTCGTCGCGGGTGATTTCGAGCCCGCCGCCGGCCGCGCGCTGGTCGAACGTTATTTCGGCTGGTTGCCGCGACGCGATCCGCCGGTGCGCGCCCCCCGCCCGCCCGACCCGCGCCTGCACGCCGACGTCGAGATGACCCTCACCGATCGGGTCCAGCTCCCGCGGCTGCGGCTGGCCTGGCACGCCCCCGCGCTCTTCGCGCCCGACGACGCCGACCTGGATCTGGCGGCGCACGTGCTGGGCGGCGGAAAGTCGAGCCGGCTCTATCGCACCCTGGTGTTCGAGCAACGGATCGCGCAGGACGTCTTCGCCTACCAGGGCTCCCAGATTCTGGGGAGTCTGTTCCAGGCCGGCGCGACCGCCAAGCCGGGACACGACCTCGACGAGATCGGCGCCGCGGTGGACGCCGTGCTGGCCCGGTTCGCCGCCGAGGGACCGACCGAGGCCGAGCTCGAACGCGCGCGCAACACGCACCTGGCCGATTTCTACAAGGGCCTCGATTATCTGCAGACGCGGGCCGATCTGCTCAACCACTATCAGCACCTGCTGGGCAATCCGGATGGGGTCGGTCGGGATCTCGCGCGCTACGACCAGGCCACCCGCGAGTCGGTCCGCGCCGCGTTTGGGCGCGCGCTCGGCGGAAAGCGTCTGGCGTTGCGCACGGTGCCGGACCCGGTGGCCGCGTGATCGCGACGCCCGACACGATGGCGACGGCGCCGGTCGTCGGGCCGCTGCCCACGGTCATTCCGCCGCAGGCGACCCGCTTCGCCCTCGAAAATGGCCTCGAGGTGGTCCTGGTCCCGCGCCAGGTGGCGCCGATCGTGTCGGCCGCGCTCATGATCCGCAGCGGCGCCGGCATCGATTCACCGGAGAAGGCGGGCCTGGCGTCGCTCACCGCCGAGATGCTCGATGAGGGCGCGGGCGGGCGCGATGCTTTGGGCATCGCCGAGGAGCTGGAGCGGCTCGGCGCCGATCTCTGGCTCGGCAGCGGTCGAGACGGATCGCAGCTGTCGCTGCAGTCGCCGCGCGAGACGTTCGCGGAGGCGCTGGACATCGCCGCCGATGTCCTGATCCGCCCGCGCCTCGGCGCCGGAGATTGGGAACGCGTGGTGAGCGATCGCCGGACCGCCTGTGCGCAGCGCCGGGACCAACCCGAGGCCGTGGTGAGCGTCGTCTCCGATCGCGTGCTGTTCGGCGACGATCATCCCTATGGCCGTCCCGCCGAGGGTCTCGAGCGCACGATCGATCGCCTCACCCTCGACGACGTCCGTGCCTTTCATACCGGACACTGGCGTCCGAACCACGCCTTCCTGGTGGTCGCCGGCGACTTCGACGAGACCGCCCTGCGCGCCCGCCTCGACAGCGTCTTCGCCGCATGGAGGCCGGCGCCGGTGCCCGCGTCGCCGACGCCGCCCCCCTGGCCCACCCGCCCGCGCCTGGTGATCGTCGATCGCCCGGGGGCACCCCAGAGCGTCGTCCGCCTGGTCGCGCCGGGAACCAATCGTCTCTCGATCGACCGCTCGGGCCTGGCGATGTTGAACGCGATCCTGGGCGGGAGCTTCACCAGCCGGCTCAACTTCAATCTGCGCGAGAAGAACGGCTTCACCTACGGCGCCTCGTCGAGCTTCGCGTTCCTGCACCACCCGGGCAGCTTCGCGGCCCGCGCCGCGGTGTTCGCCGAGTCGACCGCGCCGGCGGTGCGCGAGATGCTCGCCGAGCTGGCCGGCCTGCGGGAACGGCCCGCCACGGCCGAGGAGCACGCCAAGGCGCGCGCCACCCTGCTCATGCGGGTCGCCGAGGGGCTTTCGACCACCGGCGGCATCGCGGCCACCTTCGGCGAGATCGGCCTTTACGACCTCCCGCTGGACGAGCCGCTCCGCTTCGCCGCGGCCCTCGAACGAACCACCGCCGACGATCTCCGCGCGCTCGCGGTCCGCTACGTCGATCCCGATGCCGCCAGCATCGTCATCGTCGGCGATCGCGCGGCCATCGAACCGGGCCTGCGCGAGCTCGGCCTACCCGCCGCCGTCATCTACGACACCGACGGCGAGAGGCTCTAGTCGGTCGCTCAGTCAGTCGCTAGCACACGGCGTGCTTGAGGAGGGTCTGCCGGAGCTTGTGGCGGGCCCGCATCAGGCGGGTGCCGACGGTCGAGCGGGGGATGGTCAGGCGATCGGCGATCTCGTCGTAGCTGCAGTTGTCGATGAGGCGCATCTCGTAGACCTCGCGGAATGGGTGCTCGAGGCCCGCCAGTGCGGCGCTGATCTGCTCCTGGGTGATGGTCTCCCAGGGCTCCGGCACGTAGGGCTCGGGGCCCGCGATCTCGTGCTCGTCGAGGCAGAGCGCGCGGGGCTCCCGCCCGAGACGGCGGCAGCGGTCCAGGAACAAGTTGTACATGATCGTCATCAGCCAGTGCCGCAGGTTGGTCCCAGGCTGGAAGCTGGCTTTTCCGCGCAACGCCCGCTCGTAGGTGTCCTGCACCAGATCCAGGGCGTCCGATCGGCTGCGTAGAAGCCGCATCGCCCGTGCGTAGAGCACGTTCTCGTATCGCGAGGCCATTTCATCCGTCTGCATGCCCTGTGCTAAGGCAACGGCTGTGCCACGGATAAGTTGCTGTAATTATTAAATTACATATCGCAGCAGCGGCACAAGTTGCGCAGGGTTGCACAAGTTGTGCAAGTGACACTTGCCGAGAGGGGGTGTGGGTCGACATACTGGCCCGCAAGACGATGCGCGGAAGGACCACCATCGTCGCGACCCAGACCGATGAGGGCGAAGCCGTGGGCGCCTTCCTGCTGGTGGTCGGACGCGATGCCTACGCCACGTACAACCTCCCGGCCTCGGGGACGCTGACCATCGGCCGGGGCGAGACCAACGCCGTTCGTATCGATGATCCGCTGGCCTCGCGGGCACACGCCTGTCTGCACGTGGGCGACGAGATGTATCTCGAAGATCTGGGAAGCGTGAATGGAACGCGCATCAAGGAACAGCTGGTCGCGCAGGGCGATCGGGTGCCGCTCAGCATCGGCGACACGGTCCAGATTGGTTCCACGGTCCTCATCGTGCAGCGACGGACGACGACGGCCGAGGTGATGCGGCCCGAGACGCTGCGGGATGAAGGGGTGCCGCTGCCGGACGGAGGCTTCAAGGGCGGCGAAGCGATGCAGCGGGTGCATGCGCTGGCCGAACGCGCCGCCGCGGGGACGATCAACGTCCTCATCACAGGCGAGACCGGCGTGGGGAAAGAGCTGCTCGCCGAGGCCGTGCACCGGGCCTCTCCGCGTCGCGAGGGACCGTACGTCTGCCTCAACTGCGCGGCGCTGTCCGAGACGCTGCTGGAGAGCGAGCTGTTCGGCCACGAACGGGGCGCCTTCACCGGCGCCGTGCAGGCCAAGCCTGGGCTGCTGGAAACGGCGGCCTCGGGCACCCTGTTTCTCGACGAGGTGGGCGAGCTGCCGCTCGCGACGCAGGCGAAGCTGCTGCGGGTCATCGAGACTCGCCAGGTGACCCGCCTCGGGAGCGTTCGCCCGCGGCACATCGACGTGCGGTTCATCGCGGCGACCAACCGCGAGCTCGAGGCCGAGGTGACGCGCGGGGCGTTCCGACAGGATCTCTACTTTCGGCTGAACGGCATCACGCTGACCATCCCGCCCTTGCGCGCGCGGGTCGGCGAGATCCGGCACCTGGCGGAGACCTTCGTGCGACAGATCTGCCGCGACCTCGGGCGGGCGCCACCGATCGTCCCGTCGTCGATCATCACGCTCCTCGAGTCCTACGCCTGGCCGGGAAACATCCGCGAGCTGAAGAACATGGTCGAACGCGCGGTGCTGCTCTGCGCGGGGCCGATCATCGGGGAAGAGCACCTGCCGCTCGACAAGCTCATCCCCACGTCGGCCTCGAACGGCACGCCGCCCCCGCGGGTCGAGACCCAAGAGCTGGCGGCGCCGACCGAGCGTGACCGGATCATGACGGCGCTGGCCGCCTGCGCCGGCAATCAGAGCCGGGCCGCGAAGCTGCTCGGCATGCCGCGCCGGACCTTCGTCTCGAAGCTGGACACCTACCAGATCCCGCGACCCAAAAAATCGCTCTGAGCCGGGTCAGATCTTGAGGCGCAGCGCCGCGCCCAGATCGACGACCGGAAACGAGTTGCCGGTTCCCAGGAAGGAGTAGTCGAATCGAAACTCGCCCCCGCCGTGGCCATAGTGCACCCCGGCGAATGCTTCGAACGACAAGTGGGTGAGCAGCGTGAAGGAGTAATCGAGTCGAGTGATGAACGATCGGTCAGAGAGATTGCCCAGCGTCGAGAGCGTGAAGGTGGTGTAGTTCCAGGAATAGGGAGCCGGCAAGGAGAGGTACGCAGCCGCGTAATGCTGGCCCAGATAGAAGAACGGTATCAATGCGCTATTCCCGGTGCTGATCGCGTCCTGGATCAACGTCGGGTAGACGTCCGGGCTCGAGTAGCCTGCGTGGTTGTAGAAATATTCGAGGCCCGCCGTCCAGACGTCGTTGTCGTTGTACTTTCGCGAGTAGGTGAGTCCGCCGACGGCCTGCGTCTCGTAACCGGCGAAGACGCCCACCACGCCCTGGGCCGCATCGTAGTGCACGAAGTCGTCGCCCGGGCGGAGCCCGACGTCGGCATAGATGTCGAAGTCGCCGATTCCCGTCGACAGATCGAATCCGTAGCGCGGGTCGTGGTCCCGTCGCAGATAGGTGTCGACCCCCAGCTCGACGCCGGCCAGAACCACCTCCGCCCGAAAAGCGCCGGCCACCTGCCGCAGCGTCGGCGTCGCTGCGTCCGGATCTTCGGCGATCGCGAAGCCGTAGAAGTTCCAACCCTTCTCTTCCCAGGGGATGTTGAGCTTGAGCATGGTGGTTCCGGCACGAGCGTCGAAGACGTCGAGCGGGTTGCGGCGGACGGGATGA
>JADGRB010000131.1 GCA_017881315.1 Pseudomonadota bacterium | reverse complement strand
CGACGCCCCGCCGGCGCCCGGCGAACCGCCCGCACTCGGCGAACCGCCCGCGCCCGGTGTCCCGCCCGCGCCTGGCGAACCGCCCGCACCCTGCGAACTGCCCGCGCCGGGCGAACCGCCCGCACCCGGCGAACCGCCCCGACCCGGCGTCCCGCCCGCGCCGGGCGTTCCGCCCGCAGCGTGGCCGGTCGCGCCGCCAGCATCAGTGGCGACGGTGATGGCGATGGTGCCGGCGTCGTTCTCGCCCATCGGGAACCCAACGCCGCTGTCCGTCCCGCCTCCGAACGTTACGCGGCCGCATCCAGCTAGCAGCAAGGCAATCAAGGCTAGATAGCGGCGCATGGGAACGAAGATAAGGCTGACTCCAGGAGAGACAACGCCCGCCCGCACGCTCGAGCTCAGGGCGGCGAGCTCGGCACCTCGCCATGCTTGATCTGCTTTTCGAGCGCCGCTCGCGCCAGCGGCGACTCCGGAACCTGGATCGCGTTGTCTTCGGGCACGACGTGGCTGCCGTGGCGATTGGCGTAGACCCGGGTGAACTCCGCACCGAAGAGCACGATCAGCGACGAGTAGTAGACCCATACCAGCAGCACCGCCAGCGATCCGGCCGCTCCGAACGTCGACGCGACCCCGGCCTTGCCGATGTAGACCGAGATTCCGAACTTGCCGAGGTGGAACAGCACCGACGTCACCAGCGCCCCGACCCAAACGTCGCTCCAAGACAGCTTGACGTCGGGTAGGATCTTGAAGATCGCCGCGAGCACCACGGCCACCAGCCCCAGCGAGATGCCGTAGCTCAGCAGGTAGCCGACCACCACCCACCCTGGGATGAGCCCGCCGACCCACGAATTCAGAACGGCGAGCGCCGCGCTCAGAACCAACGACACCAGCAACAGGAACCCGAACCCCAGCACGATGCCGAACGAGAGCAGGCGATCCCGCAGGATTCCCAGCAGGCCCAGTCCGGGCCGTGCGACCACCTTCCAGATCGTGTTCAGCGCGTCCTGCAGCTCGACCAGCACGCCGGTCGCACCCACCAGCAAGGTGACCGCCCCAACCACCGTCGCCAGGATGCCGCTTCCTCGATTGCTGACCTTCTGCAACATGGTCTGGATGACGTTGGCCGCCTCCAGCCCCAGCATTCCCCCGAACTGCTCGACGATCTTACCCTCCGCGGCCCGGGTCCCGAAGACCAGCCCCGCCACGGCGATCGCCATCAGGAGCACCGGTGCCAACGAAAAGATCGTGTAATACGAAAGCGCCGCCCCCATTCGCGGTGCCTTGTCGTCGATCCATCCGCTGGCGGCCTCCCGGATCAGACGCCAGCCGTTCCGCAGCGCTCGCACCGGCCTAGCGAAACCGAAAAGAGTGCCCGCTGCCGAGATTGCCGGTGGCCCACAGAATAATGAGGATCACCAAGATGATCCCGAGCGGCGACCAGCCGGTGTAGCCGAAACGCGAATGGCCCCAGCCGCCGAAGACCGCGGAGATGATCAACAACACGACGAGTAATGTCAGCATGCAGCAAAGGTAAGGTCGAATCGTCGCCTGGGAAGGCCAGCGGTCGAGCTCGCCACGGGAACAGGTCGAGCTGCCCGATCACGGCTCGACGTAACGCCAGAGGCCCTGATCCCACATGAGCGCGACGAACACCGAATTCGTTCCGTCGTTCGTGACCACCACGCTGTTGGGGCCGATGACCAGCTCGCTGGGGACGCCGGTGGCCGCCCAGACGGTGCCCGGCTGTGGCGCGATCTCGAACTGGGTGCCCAGATCGCAGCCCGAGCAGGCCCACGCGTACATCGCGTACACATTCTTCGAGGTCCCCCACACCACCGCCTCGGGCGTCTGGCCGCTGTCGACGCGCGCGAAGCTCGCGCCGAGGTCCGTGCTGCGATAGACGCCCTGACCTTGGGGGCCGCTCAATCCGGCCACGAAGACCGTCGAGCCATTCTGATAGATCTGGGAGTTGCCGTGCGGGTGCTGCAGTCCGCTGAGCCCGTTCGGAACGGTCCAGCTCGCGCCGCCGTCCCGGGTGACGACCGCGCTGGCGCCGTTCTGCGCGATGGCGAACCAGGTCTTTCGCGTCGTCGCCGCGCTGCCGGCGTCGATGAAATATGGGTACCAGGAGATGCCTCCCGTCGGGAACCCCGCGCCGCCCACCATCTGCCAGCTGGCGCCGCCGTCGATCGATTCCACGATCCCGTCGGCCTCGTGCAACCCGCTCAACAGGTGCGTCGGATCGTTGGGATCGATCTTCAAGGAGTACAGGCTGACGCCGAGGGACGTCTCGGTGAACGTCGTGCCGCCGTCGACCGACTTGTAGATGACGTTGTAGCCCGCCGCCCAGATGGTGGCAGGCGTGGTCCCCGCGACGGCAATCACCGTCCCGCGCGGGACGTCGGGCAGCGTGTCGTTGATCTGCGTCCAGGTGAAACCATAGTCGGACGACCTCCACAGGCCGGCGGCGCTGCCCCCGACGTAGAGATCGCTCGGGCGCGCTGGATCACCGACGATGCTTCCCGGGCCGAACACATTCGCCGTCGGGCGGAGAACCGCCGCCGAGAGATCGCCTGGCGTGACGTTGATCCAGACGCCCGGTGGACAGGTCCCCGCCGCGACGCACGGATCGGGCGGAAGGGGCCTGGCGTCGAGGCCGTTCCCTGCGTCCAGCGGAGAGCCGCTCTGCGCGTGGGATCCGCCGCAAGCGAGAAACAGGAATGGCAGCAGAGCGAGACGCGAGACCCGACCAGCATCAACCACGTCTAATTGTACGCCTCCGCGCGCCCTCGCGTCTGCCGGAGAGGCGGTCAGATCCCGGCCAGACGAGCCGATGGTCGGGCTGGGTGCTTGCCGCAGCATTGCTCTCAGGAAACTGATAGATCGCGCCGGACCGTCTGATCCCTTTGTCGCGACGGAGAAGGGCCGCTCCCGCTGCCCGTCGCTAATTCGTCGGCAAACCGACGTTCGACGAAGAGCACGCCCCTGCCCCACCGTCGCCAGCCACGCACATGTTGTTGGTCGGTTGAAGGCAGGCAATGGCGGGACAGAGCACCGCGACGTTGTTGCAGCCCGCTTGCACCCAACTCTGCTTGATGCTGTTCAGGGCTGAATCGTCGTTCGCGTACGTCATGCAATTCACGAAGCACGGAGAGAGGGAGCCGCTGACCAGCTTCATGCACTGGTCGCTGGCGCCGATCTCGCAACGTTGGGCCGCTGGCAGCGCAGCCGCGTACTCGGCGCTGAGATCGCCGCAGGTCGAGCCACCGTCCGTTCCGCCTTGGCCGGTCGCGCCGCCGTGGCCCGCCTGGCCGGTCGCGCCGCCTTGACCCGCCGCGCCACCTCCGGCGCCTCCGCCGCCGTCGTTCGTGCTCGAGACCGAACCACAACCGGCGCCGAGGCCAAGTGCCAACGTCGCCAAAATCAGGCTTGGATTGATCCTCATGGATCATTAACGTTGCAACTATCGGACCAGAGAATTGTTCCTAGTTGTTGAGCGCTCCGGCATCGATCCAGGCTTTGATCAGCGCGATGTTGGCGGCCGATAGCTTCTGACCGGGTGGCATCGACCCCGAGTTTACCGTGTTGTAGAAGCTCGATCCCGCGCCGTTGCCGGCCGTCACCCGTGATTTGACCGCGCTGTAGGCGCTGGATTGGCTGGCGAAGCTGACGCCTTTCTGGCTGCCCGGGTTGTGGCAATTGCTCCCCGCGCAATAGACGTTGAGGATGGTGGTGTAGACCTGCGTGAAGGTTGGAGTGGCGCCTCCAGCGCCTCCAGCGCCTCCAGCGGACGATCCACCGCCGCCCCCGGCGCGACCACCCGTACCAGTCGTGCCGGCGCTCCCGGTCGCCCCCGAGCCGCCGCGCCCGCCAAGCCCGAACGTGCCGCCCACACCGCCGCGCCCGCCAGCGCCGAGGGTGCCAGCCGCGCCACCAGTTCCGAAGGTGCCGCCCGACCCGCCCGACCCGAAGGTGCCGCTCCCGCCGCTCACGCCACCGCTGGCCGTCGTTCCAGCTTGGCCGCCCATCGAACCTCCGATGCCCGTTCCGCTGCTCGTACCAGCGGACCCTGCCAATCCCGAAATGGGGGAGCCTCCTGTGCCTGTCGGGCCTCCGGTTCCGGCGGTGCCAGTCACCTGATAGCCTGCGTCATCGCCACCGCCGGCATCGATCGCCTGCGGATCGCCAAGCAATTGGCTTTGTGCACAGCCCGCACAAGCGATGACCATCGTCGCCAGCAAGACTGCCTGACCTATGGAAATGCGTTTCATCGGGGGGGGCCCTCACCGCATCAGGGGGATGATAACCCCCTATTAGTGCCCACAGGTGCGACAAATCAGGCAGCTCGATATCCTTTTCTTTGGGCCCCTCACCTGGGTGTGAAACTTGCTATGTCGTGAATGCAGCCCGCCTTCTCCAGATCGCCGACCTCTATGAGCTCGGGTGCGGGCCTCGATAGGGGTCGTCATGCTAAAGAGGGCGGCGTCATGGGCACGGTCTTGCGATCCGGCCAACCGCACGGCGCTGGGGGGCCCAGCAAGGTGCCGCAGGTCACCCTGTCCTTTTGGATCATCAAGCTGCTGGCGACGACTGTCGGGGAGACTGGCGGCGACGCCCTTTCGATGACCTTGAATCTGGGCTACGCCGTCGCCAGCCTGATCTACCTCGCCTTCTTCGCGATCACGCTGGCCACGCAGGTCGCCTCGAAGCGGTATCACCCCCCCGCCTACTGGGCGGTCGTCGTGGCCACCACGACCGTCGGAACGACCGTGTCGGACTTTCTCGATCGAAGTGTCGGACTTGGGTATGTGACCTCGTCGATCGCCCTCTTTTGCGGCGTGCTGGCGGTCCTCGTCCTCTGGCGACACGTGACCGGTCGAATCGAGTTCCAGAACATCGTCACCAGGAAGGACGAGATCTTCTACTGGTTGACGATTTTGGTGTCCAACACGCTCGGAACGGCGCTCGGCGATTTCGTCGCCACGAGCACCGGGCTCGGTTTCGAGGGCGGCGCGCTGGTGTTCGCCGGTTTGCTCGCGCTGGTCGCCGCCGGTCATTTTTGGGTCGCGCGGATCGCGCCCAGCGTCCTGTTCTGGGCCGCCTATGTTCTGACGCGACCCCTCGGCGCCACGCTGGGCGACACGCTCACCAAGCCCCACGCGCAAGGTGGTCTCGAGCTCGGTCGCATCTCGTCCTCGCTGGCGATGGCCGCGCTCATGATTGTCGGAATCGCGCTCGGGTCCTGGAGAGCGTCCCGGCGAGCAAGCCCATCCGCCTCCGCGTGAGAGTGCTGGCGCTCTCGAGGCGGGGGCAGGACTATGGGGCGATGGATACCAGCCCCAACGAGCTCGCCGCCGGAAGCACGGATTCGCGGCCCCCGACGGCATCGCGCTGGTTGCTGATTCCACCACCGCCCCTCTTCATCTTCGCGCTGATGCTGGGGCGACGCCTGGGGCGCATCGTGCCGGTCCCGCTCTTGCCCGCGGCGCTGCTTGCCCCGGCGCACCTGGCGGGGATCTGCGCCATCGTCGCGGGCGCTGCCCTGATGATCGGCGCGCCCCTGCTCTTCCTGCGCCATCGAACGACGATCATCCCGCAGGCCGATGCCCGGTCGATGATCGTGGGCGGGCCGTACCGACTCTCGCGCAACCCGATGTATCTCGGGCTGACGTCGGCCTACCTGGGCGTCACGCTGCTCACGGCCAGCCTCTGGCCATTGCTGTTGCTGGCCTTCCCGTTGTGGGTGATCCAGACCAAGACCATCCCGTTCGAAGAGCAGGCGCTGACCCGCCTCTTCGGCGAGCCATATCGCGCCTATCAGCGCCGCGTTCGACGCTGGATCTGACCCGCCGAAGCGACGCTATTCGATCCAGACGACGACGGCCGCCCGAGCCGCCGTCGTGACCGGGGTGGTCGAAAACAGGGTGTCCCGGGCGATGTCGTGCACCGTCAGTCGGAGGCCCGAGGCAGTGGGCACCCAGTACGCGGCGCACAGACCGTCGGATGAAACGCGGATCGAGGCGGCGGCCGTCGGGTCAATGACGGAGTCGACACCGTCGGTGGGTCGGACGATCTGAAACGACGTCTGCAGGAGCTCGGGCATCGGCCCGGTGGGCGCGCTCTGCCAGATCTGCGTGGGGCCGAAGAATCCATCCGTTCCTCGCGCGTCGACGAGAGTGGTGCCTGCGAAGCCGCGCACGGTGACCTGCTCCACCTGGCCCAGGGTCTTCCCCATGCGATTCCAGGTCGAGGCCGGGTCGGTCAACCGAAACAGGCGTGCCATGAAGTCATCGCGGAACACGCCCAGCAGCGCGCCATCGTCCCCAAGTCCGGCCCACATCTGCCGCATCCCAACCGGGTTCGCGCTGTCGAGCTGCTCCGCCTCCCCGGTGAGGAGGTTGAAGCGGACCACCCCACCGGCGCGCGAGAACCCTCGCCAGGCTCCCGCGCTCAAGATGACCGGTCCGTCGCCGATCTGGGCGGGCACGGCCGCGGTCTCGACGCGCTCGGGTCGCGCGCGGGCGACCACCCGCGTGCCATCGCCCGCGGTGGCCAAGAAGATGCGGTCGCTCCCGCTGTCGAACGAATCGAGCGGGTCCTCGATGGACAGCTCGGTCGCCGCGACCTGGTCTCCCGGCCTCCACCAGGCGAACAGCGCCGCGGGAAGGTCCCGGCCGAACGCCGCGATCGGGACCACCGGGCCCGCGAACGGCCGCGCGATCGGCGGGCTCGACAGCGTCTCCTCCACGCCCTCCGGCGAGATCAGCCGCCCTCCCCCGACGCCGCCCACGAAGACATCGCCGCCGTCGCCCAGGAGGATGGTGATACCGATGTCGGCCGAAGACGCCCGGCGCGTGAAGCTCTTCTCCCAGGAGACGCCGCCGTCGCCGTTCAGCAAGACCACCCGATCTGATGCGTCGCAAACGAAGGAGCCGTTGTCGATCGTGCAGGGCGATTGCCCCCTCTCTCCCCACCACGATTGGCTCACCACCACGCGTCCGCGATGTTGATCGATGTCGGCCTGATACGAAAGCCCCACCGTGTTCGCGGCGAGCGCCGGAAAGCGATGCACCGTGCGCGCCGACCCGTCCGTCATCACGAAGACGACGCTGTCGTCAACCAAGGCGGCCAGCGCCAGACGCACCGGCGAGTCACGCCGGTCGAATCGACATGCGGCGCCAGCCCCGGCATCCGCCCGCGTCCCGCTATCCCCGCCTGCGCCCGCGTCCGGCACCGCGGTGTCCGCGCCCGCCTCGAGCGCCGGCATCCCGTCGTGCTGCAGGGGTGGGCGCGCGCAACCGACCAGAGATATCGCCAGCAGGTGCGACAGGCCAGCAATCTTCATGGGCCACGCCATTGTATTCTTGGTCTCACCCGTCCAGCACGACACGTTATTCTGGAGTCATGAACCCGCTCTGCCTGGTCGGCATGCTGATCGTCTGCGCCACCGCGTCCTGCGGCGGCGGCAGCTCCGGCGCCACGGTCGCGTGCACCATGGGCTCCGGCACCGCCAAGACCTGCGTCGAGTACAGCATCCCGAGTGGCGCGTCAGCCCAGGCCATCCAGGGGCAGAACGACGCTTGCGTCGCAGCGGGCGGCGTCGTCTCGTCGGCCTGCTCGCACGAGGGCGCCGACGGCGCCTGTCGGGTCACCTCGACGGCCCCCGGCGCGTCGCAAACCGTCACCACCTGGGTCTACGCGGGAAACGCCGCCAACGAGATGATGGCGTGCACCTCCAACGGCCAGACCTGGCTGACGCCGTAGTCAAGCCCGCGTCTGTGACGCGAGGTCGGCCTCGGTGAGACCCACGGCTTTGATCCACTCGGGCGTCGGCAAGATGAGCTTGCGGGCGGCGACGTCGAACAGACCGAACACGAACAACGCCTCGCAGTACTGATTTCCATCCTCGTCGCAGATCTGCTGCGCGATCCGTCCGACCTTGCCCGGGTAGGATTCGAGCCAGGTCTTGATCTTGATCTGCTGGCGGTTCCGCAGCTCGCGCTGGAAGCGCAGGTTGACCTCGAGGATGGTGGGACCGAGCCGCCGACGGATCACCTCGTCGAGACCGTATCCGTTGCGGGTGATGAGATCCCAGCGCGCCTCCTCGAGGATCTCGAGATACTTGGCGTTGTTGACGTGTCCGAACGTATCCAGGTGATGTTCGCGGATGAGCAGATCGTATTCGTGCACGGTCCCGAGCATCGCAGTCCCTCCGGCGCGCCGGCGCTCTAGGATGATCCGGTGGCCGGGCCGTTCTGGCCGGCGCGCTTCTCTTCGGGCGCGCTGCCGAGCTCACCCGCCACGGCCGTCGGAGGGGGGCGATCCAGCGTTCCGGGAGACGGTCGCGGCGGCCCGGGCCGCTCGGGTGGGGCGGGTGCTCGCGGAGGCGTGTCACCACCCGCCGGCGTCGCCCGCGCCGACCCGGTGCTCGGGGTCGGTTTCTGGCTCGCGATCAACGGCGGCACGCCGTAGAGCGGGGTCGAGACATGTGGATGCGATCCGGACGTGGGCGGCGCGGCCGGGCGCACCGGCGGCGGCGTCGGGGGGGAAGGGGCGGGCAGCGTCGAGAGCGCCCCCTTCGGGGGTGACTCTGCGCGGGTCCCCTCGCCCGTCGCGGCAAGCGCGGGGACCGCCGGTGGCGTCGGCGTCCTGCCGCGGGGGCTGGGTGCGTGACCGTCGGCGGGTGGCTTTGCCGGCGGCTCGGCCCGAGGCGGCGGTGCGGGGGGCGGCTCGCCGCGGCTCGCCGCCACGCCTCCTTCGAGGAGCAGGGAATCGAACAAAGCGCGGTTGCGGTCGTTGAGCGGCTCGAGCTTGACCGTGAGATCCTGCCGGGACAGGAAGATCTCCTCGCGGCGATCTCCGCCCAGCGAGCGCCGCAACACCAGCTCGCCCGGTGATTGCGAGCGGGCCGCGATCTCGCGCGTCTCCGGGACGAGGATCGCGATCAGACGCTCGACCAGCAGCGTCGGTTTCGAGTGGCTCTGCAGCGACTCGCCGTCCAGCTTCACCTCGACGATCTTTCTTCGATGTCGCGCAAGCTCCGTCACCGCCGCCCCGACCTTCGCGCGCAACGCGCGCAGCTTCGGTACGTCGGCCGGCTCGGCATCGAAGGGCTCGTCCCGCTGCTGTTGTTCGTCCACCCGGACGAGATGGATCGGATGGCCGTCGTCCACGAACCTGATGTCGTATCCCGGACCTGTGCCGTCGGGCGCGAGGCGCAGCTGGAGCCTGCTCCCCGCTGCTCCGCTCGAGAACGCGGCGAGGTGATGCTTGTCGAGATGCTGTGTGCGCAGCTTCACCTCCTTGTGCAGCCAGCCGGCCATCTCCGGCACCTGAACGTCCAACCGCTCCTCCAGGCGATCGAGACGGACGACGCGCTCGAACAGGTGGCCAGCCGGTACCTCGAGCTCCAGCGCCGCCTCGAGACCGAACGCGGTCGCGACGTGCAAGCGGCACGCGTAGCCGGCGCCGCCCACCAACGAAACGTTCGTGTCCGAGGTCATGTCGGGCAGATCGTGCTTGATGAGCAGCGCCTCGATCGCCTTGACGAAGACCTCGCGCTCGACCACCGCCTCGGCATCGCGCCGGTCGACCGCCACCTGTAGGTTCGCGCTCTCCTCCGCGGCCGCCGCCCGAACGATGTCGGCCGCCGAGCGCACGATGGTCGCCACGCAGCGAGCCGTGGCCGACGCCGGATCCCCGACCGGCGTCCCTTCGAAGGCCTTCGGAACCAGCGCGCCCACCTTCTGCAGCCGGGCAACCTCGGCGTCCGTCGCCGCCTCGAGAGCTCGCGTGCGCGCCGCCCCTGCAGCGATGCGCTGGTCCGCCAACAACACCTGCACGCAACATTCGACAGCGTCGCGCAGGAACTCGACGAAGTTCACCTCGAGTTTGGAGGGCGTCGAATCGCCATAGAGGTAGCTCATGGAACATCCTCTCCGGCCGCAAAGTGATGCCGGCCCACAGGAACAGTACCACGATCCGGCGGCTCGGAGGCCGACGAAGTGCGATGCGGTCGACGCCGCCAGATGGTCAGATCAGCTTGTCAGCTTGCTCTCCGGCTCAGTACGAACCCTCCCGGATCGCGATGGTTGCATGGGCCGTGCCCATCCAGACGCACTCCTCGATCGCGGAGACCGTCCCTAGTTGCCGAACTTACACGGGCCGATCATCTGGTCGGGCGGGACCATGACCGGCGCATCCCAGGTCAGGCCCGAGGCCGCATCGACCGCCGACGATTCGACGAGGCCGGTCGGAACGTCGACCGTCGCGCAAACCGTCTTCGCACACACCATGTACGATGACGGGTCGGCTATGAACTGGTAGCCGCCGCGGCTGGTTTTGACGCCGCCGAACATCGTGCCCTGCGCGCCGTTGACGATCGAGTAGATGTCGACTTCGACGCCTTCCTCGTTCGCTCCGCTCGAGCTCGCGATCTCCCCGAATACCCCCTGCGTGATCGTCTTGTATGGACAGATGGTGTCGAGGTTGACGCACCCGAAGAGGAACGCGACGACGACCAGACCGACGATTCTCACAGACCTCTTCTAACGTACGAACCACTCGCGGATCCAGGAGATCTTCGAGGAGCCAGTGCCACGCCCCCCTTGCCCGCCGACAACGCCGCGACGGTACAGGTTCCCTCGGCCGTCAGAAAGACACGCGCGGAACCGCCCCAGAGCACGGCGGGAATGTCGTCGCTGAGGAGGTAGCCGGTGTCCACGCCCACGAGCTCCGCTTCGAGCGCCAAGCAGAAGAGCTGCGCATCGCGCAGACCATGCGCACCTGCCACCGCACGACCCTTGAGGGGGCCGTAGACGTGAATATTGCCGTCCGCCAGTAGCTGCGCGCCGGAGTGAACCGGGGCCACCACGATGAGGTCGCGCCCCTCCGCGTAGATCACCTGGCCCGACCGAACCGGCTCGCGAATGACGAGCGATGAGCGCTGGCCTGTCGGCTCTGCGACCTCGGCCTGCGCGGACGCGCTACGGTTCCGAGAGGCGGCGATGGGCGGGGTCGCCGCAGCTGCGCTCGTGGCTCCCGCTTCCAGCTCCGCGAGGCGGCTCTTCCACTTGCCGATGCGCTCGACGCGCGCAGCATCGTTCGGCGTTCCTTCGGCCTCCGCCTGGGCGCCGCGCAAGAGATGCCGAAAGATGGCCACCGCGTCCGCCACGCGCCCTTGCCGTGCGGAGAGCTCGGCCATCGTCTCGGTGGCGAACATGGTGTCGAGCATGAATCAGTGGCCGATTGTCCGACGCCGAAAAGGGTCGTCAAATATTTAATAGCGGCATTTTTTTTGCGGTCGGGCACGGACGGTGGCTGAATCGCCTGATGCTCGAACTGCCGGACACCGGAGAGAGTCGCGGCGTCGCGCTCGTGTCGCTCAAGCTCGCGCTCTCCCAGGAGGCGCGTGCGTCGCTGGCGGCGGTGCGGGTGGCCCAAGAGAGCGCCCAGCGGCGCGCACGGCAGCAGACGATGCAGGCGCGGATCTGGCTGGCGCTCCTGGTGGGAGCTGTCGCGCTCGGCGCCGTCACCTTGAGGCCACGGGTGACCGAGTGGCGGCGATCGCGCGCGAAAACCGCGAAGCCGGCGCCAACCTCGCCACGAACGCCCGCGCTGGCGTGGCCCATCGCGCCGGGACCAGCAGCGCCTGCCACGATGGCGCGCGCCGCCCTGCCGGCCAGCTCCGCCGAGCCGGCCATCGCGAAGCCAGCCGCGCCCGTGGTGCGAGAGCCAGAACCGTCAGCGCCGTCCGCGGCAGAACCGGTGGCCGCCCAGGCGAAGGTGAAACACACCGGCGCCCCCGCCGAAGGGTGCGATACGTCCACCCGACGCGGGCTCTGGCGACGGTCGCCGGAGGCGTGCGCGCTCGCGTTCGCGGCCGATCCGAAGAATGCGTCCCTCGCCCTGGCGGTCGCGCAGGCCGAGCACGCGCACGCGCGCCTCGATGAAGCCGCCCAATGGGCGAAACGCGCGCTCGCGCTCGATCCGAACGCTGCGGAGGCCTACGTCATCATCGCGCGCGCCGACGCCGAGAACGGACGCGACGAGGATGCCCGCACCGCCTATGCGCGCTATCTGGAGCTCGCTCCGCGTGGTTGGCACAAGACCGAAGCACGGGCGGCGCTGCAGCGAGCGTCCAGCCGTCCACACTGACCTCCCGCGGAGACGACAGGCCCAGCGGCTTCAGCCGGTCGCGCCCCCCTGAGGGACGCTGCCGAACTCCGTTAGAAGTAGCGGTGGTAGTGGTCGAAGACCCCGTCCAGCTTCCAGCCGCACGTTTCATAGAGCGCCTTGGCGGTCGCGTTGGTCTTTTGAGTGGCGAGCACCAGACCCTCGGCGACCGTGGCGCGCGCAAAATCTTCGGCGGCCGCCAGGAGAGCGCGGCCCACGCCGCCCCGTCGGTGGGCCGGCGCCACGAACAGATCGTTCAGGATCCAGAGGCGCTTCATCGACGTGGAGGAGAACGACGGGTAGAGCTGAGCAAACCCCAGGAAGCGCCTCTCGCGCTCGGCGATCAGCACCACGGAATCGCCGGCTTGCAGGCGCTC
>JADGRB010000130.1 GCA_017881315.1 Pseudomonadota bacterium | reverse complement strand
CTTCCGCGCATCAAGCGGGGTGGAATCGACGCCCTCGGGTGTCTGATGTTCGCGGGGTTCCGTTTCGATCCGGGGCGGCGCCGCTTCTGGCGCCAGCTCGCCTGCGCGCGCCGGCTGGTCGCGGAGAACCCCGACGCGATCGCGCTCGTGCGGAGCGCCCAGGAAATCCGCGCGGCGCGCGCCGCTGGCCGGCTCGCGCTCTTCCTGGGCGTCGAGGGGAGCTACGCGATCGACGACGACGTCGAAGCGGGTGTGGCCCGGCTGGCCGAGGCCGGCGTCTGCTTTCTGGGGCCGCTGTGGGAGCGCGACAGCCGGGCCGGAACCTCCTGCCGGACGGCGCCCGCGCGCGACGGCGGGCTGACGGACCACGGCCGGGTGCTGGTGCGGGCCTGCGACGACGCGGCCATTCGTCTCGACGTCGCGCACGCCAGCCCGAAGACCTTCTGGGACCTGATGGAACATTCGCGGACGCCCCCGTTTTCCTCGCATTCGGGCGCCGCCGGTGTTTATCCCCACCCGCGCAATCTCGGCGACGACCAGATCCGGGCGCTGGCGGCGCGGGGCGGGGTGGTGGGCGTCATCTTCGTCGCGCCGTATCTGGCCGGCGGGACGTTCTGCACGCTGGAGCGCATCGCCGACCACATCGAGCACGTCGCGCGAGTGGGCGGCGAAGACTGCGTCGCGCTCGGCTCCGACTTCGACGGCTTCTTGCCGTTGCCGCGCGGGCTGCGCGACGCCGCCGATCTCCCGCGCCTCACCGAGGTGCTCTGGCGGCGCGGCTGGCGCGCGCCGGCGCTGGGCAAGCTCCTGGGCGAAAATGCGCTCCGGTACTTCGCTGGCCCGGGAGGGCCTCCCGCGGAGTTATCCTCGGGCCCGTGAGGCCCCCGACGGAGCTGCGAACGGCCCGCCTGATTCTGCGCCCCTGGCGGCAGACCGATCGGGAGCCCTTCGCGGCGCTGAACGCAGACGCACGGGTGATGCAATATTTTCCAGCTCCGCTTTCGCGCGCGGAAAGCGACGCCGGCGCCGCGCGGATAGCGGCACACTTCGAGGCGAACGGCTTTGGCTTCTGGGCGGCCGAGGTGCTGGGGGGAACGCCCTTCATCGGCTTCATCGGGTTGTCGGTGCCTGCCTTCGCCGCGCACTTCACCCCTTGCACGGAGATCGGCTGGCGTCTCGCCCACCACGCCTGGGGGCTCGGCTACGCGACGGAAGGCGCACGCGCGGTCGTGCGGTTCGCCTTCGAGACGCTGGGGCGCGAAGAGATCGTCGCCATGACCGCGCCCGCGAACCAGCGATCGCGGCGGGTCATGGAGAAGCTCGGAATGCGGCGCGATCCGGCGGACGACTTCGACCACCCGCGCATTCCCGAGGGGCATCCCCTCCGGCGCACCGTGCTCTATCGTCTCCGCCCTTGAAAGGGGCGGCCGCTACTCGATGGCGGCGTTGCGGAATTCTTCGCCGAACAGGGTCTGCATGAGCGCGGCCGCTTCGAACTTGCCGCCGGCCACGTGGGGCGCCAGATCGGCGGCGAACTCGGCGGCGCTCTGGTATCGGTCGTTCGGGTCGACGGACAGCGCGCGCATCAGGATCGCCGCGGTGATCGGGGGCAGCCCGGCCAGCATCCGCAGCTGCTCCGTCTTGGGCCCGTTCGCGGCCCGCAGCAGCTGATCGAAGGTGCTCTCCCCCAGGTAGAGCTGGTTGTTGGTGAGGCTATGGTGGATCACCAGCCCCAGCGAGAAGAGATCGGAGCGCGGGTCGACCGGCTGGCCACGCGCCTGCTCGGGCGACATGAAGGAGACGTTCCCCTTGACGACGCCCAACTCGGTCTTCGATACACGCTGGGTCGCCTTGACGATGCCGAAGTCGAACAGCTTCACCTCTCCGCGCGCTGTCACCATGATGTTGCTGGGCGAGACGTCCCGGTGGACGATCCCGAGGGGAAGGCCCGTCACGTCGGGCTGGACGTGCGCATGGCCGAGGGCGTCCAGCACCTCGTGCGCGATGTAGAACATCAGCTTCTCGCTGAGCGGGCGCCCGGTGGTCTCGACGTGGCGAGCGAGCAGACGGCCCAGATCGCGGCCGATGATGTACTCCTGGGCCATGAAGTATTCGTCGCCCACTTTTCCGAAGTCGAACACCGGCACGATGTTCGAGTGCACCAGCATCGACCCGAGCTTGGCCTCGTCGATGAACTGCTCGACGGCCACCCGGCTGCGCGCCAGCTCCGGGCGAAGGCGCTTGATCACGTAGACCCGCCGGAATCCCTCGACCCCGTGCAACACGGCCGTGTAGATGTCGGCCATCCCGCCGCCGTCCAGGCGCCGGAGCAGGTGGTAGCGGCCGAACGTATTCTGGTCCAGGTCCGGCGCGGCCGCGGTGCGGGATCCCAGGGCCTCGGTGGGGCGGTGACCGAGGAAGTTGTCGTTCATGAGCCGCGTCTCGACGCGCTCGCCACTGCGGGCGGCCGGACCACCGGTCCGGGGATCGAAGGGCGGTACCGCTGCGTCCGGCCCGGCGTCGAGCGCGGGATCGTCGCCCGCGACCGGAGCGTCCCTGGGTCCCGAGACGACCGCGACGACCGGGTCCGCGAACGCCCCCGCCATTTTCGACCGCCGGCTCCAAAACAGCAGCGCGCCCAGGGCGAACAGGGCCGCCACACCGAGCCAGATGCCCAGGTCTCGGCTCGGCCTCGCCGGCGCGGGCATGCCTTGCACGGCCCACAGCCAGAGGCCGGGCGAGGCGGGGAGCACCGCGGCGAACTGGCTGCTCGTCTGATCGTAAAAGCGCCCTTGTTCCTCTTTCCCGACCAGCACGCCCAGCGACTCCTTCTGGCGATCGTCGCCGGTCGCGAGCAAGTGGCGGCCGTCGGAAAGCGCGACCGACATTCCGAGCTCGCGCGCCAGGGCCGCGGCGTCGAAGGGGGACATCAACATCAGGTAGGTCGGCTCGGCGCGACGGAGGGGCGCGATCGGAGCGACCGCGGCCAGGGCCGGGTGCGCCCCGGCCAGCACACCCACCCCCACGCCCACCTCGGCGGCGCGCGCGACGAGGCCGGCCGGGAGCGCCAGCTCCTTGTCGCCGCGGATCGTCACCAGCCGATCGTTGGAGATGATCGCTGCGCCCCGCGTTTTGAACGGTGCCCACCAGTCCTCGGTGTCGAAGAGATCCAGGATCGTCGCCGCGTCCACCCTGTCGGCGACGGCCGCGCGCAGCCCGGGCAAGCCCCCCGCGCGCAACACCTCCGCCTGCAGAACCTGTTCCTGGGTCGCGAGCGCCGTCGTGAGGCGCGCGCGCATCTCGGTGGCACGGGCCTCGAGCTTGGGCCCGTCGACCGCGTCGGCGTTTGCGGCGCGCCAGCGCGCAGCGGCGCGCAGACCGGCGGCGGCGGCGGCGATCAAGCAGATCGTCAACCCGACCGTCGCTCTACCGCGCGCGTTCATCCCCTTTAATCCTTGTACGATCCGTAGGGCTGTCCGAGCTTGTTGGCGTGGGCCGCGGGAGCCAGCGTGTCGAGCGTGAAGCTGGCCTGTCCACCCGCCGCCGTCACCTCGACCCGCTGCTGCGCCGGCTTGGCGTTGGGGCTCCAGGCGACCAGCTTCCGCGAGCCCACCGGGACGTTCTCCAGCCGGAAGCTGCCGTCGGCCCCGACCTTGGTGTAGACGGAGCTCGGCACCACCAGGATCGCGGCGTTCATCCGTGCGTGGATGTTGCAGAAGACATCCACCACCCCCGGTGTGCTGAGCACCACCGCCCGCGGCGTCTCGCCCGCGCGATAGGCGCCGAGGTCGAAGCTGTTGCGCCCCGAGGTGGAAAATACGTTGTGATAGATCGCGTCGAAGTTGGGGAAGACCACGTTGGTTCCCCGCTGCACCACCGCGACCTGCGGCGAGAACTGCTTGTCCTTCTGTTTGATCTCGAGCGTCCGACCATGGGCCGAGCTGCCGCGCACCTGATCCAGGTAGACGTAGGCGTCCTTGAGGCTGCCGGCCCGCGACTGCACGTGCCCGGTCACGACAGCGAGTGACGTGCTGGCGGGGGCCTCCGGCTCGGCGGAAGGGGCCGCCGCGTGCCCGGGCAGCGGCAGCGACGGAACGCCGGGGAGCGTGGTTCCAGGCGGGATCTGACCACCGGTCTGCAGCAGTTTGAGCAGGATGGTGTAGCGATCCTGTTCGATCTGCAGCATCTGAATGATGAGCTGGCGCTGCTCGGCGACCTCGCGCTCGAGCCGGGCGAACTCGGCGGCGGTAGGCGCAGCGTCGGCCTTGTCTTTGTCCTTCGCGTCAGCGGCCATCGCCAGCGAAGGGGTGCCCGCGATGACGGCCACGGATGCCACCACGGACGCGACCACGAGGGATATCAGCCTTCGATGATGGGGTGCGCGGTTCATGTGTACCTCGGGGAATTTCATCAATACGTCAGGAGCAAAGAACTGGTGAAGACGTCGTTGGGTATCGACGGCATCCGAGCGCTGTATTCACCATTGTGAAGATACTCCGCCTTGACCACGACGTGTTCGTTCACGACCGCGCGCACCCCTGCCGTCGCGCGCCATTCCTTGGTCAGGTAGAAACGATCTGCGCCGCTCAGGGCGTTTGGGTCACCGAGCCAGACCTCTGCGTCGCGCAGGTCGCCGCGCGCCAGCAAGCCCAGGAACGGCGTCACCATCCAGTCGAGCTCCAGATATCCGCCGTTATTCAGGTGCAGACCGTAAGGCCGGTGGTTCGGATCGTAGACCGGCCCGGTCTCGCCGGGCGCCCCGCCCTTGATCCACTGCCCCTTGACGTCGAGCGGACCGAAATGCCCCAGGAGATCGACGCCGACGAACCACATCGCGTCGGTGCTGTCGAGGGCGTGATCCTGCGGCCCCCAGGAGCCCGAGGCGCCGATCTCCAGATCGAAGCGGAGCGGCCGGACCGAGAGGCGCCCGCTGACCGTCTTGCCCGAGTTGCTGTCGATCTCGTCGTAGAAGTGGAACTGCTCGGTGGTGGCCGATCCGTTGGTGAGCGCCCCCGCGATCACGACCCGCTCTTCGTCGCCGAGCTTGCTGCGGAACTTGATGCCGAGCGGGGTACCGGTGGTGTAGCGGGCGACGAGCGACGGCGTGACGCCGAAGCGCTGGTTGGATTTCCGATCCCGGTACTCGATGCCAAACACGGAATCGAATTTGCCGACGAAGATCGATGTCCGGCCCGATCGGGTCGGCATCCACTCGAGCTGGGCGATGTCGACCTCCATGAAATCGCCGATCGAAAAATCGTGGCCCGAGCGGGGAACGAAGTTGACGCTGGCGGTCGCGAGCGCGCTCGGTGAAAGCGCCGCGGTCAGCGTCATGTTGACCTCGTTGACGATGAAGCTGGGCGCACCCGTCGAGTCGATGCTATCGAAACGATTGACCCCCGGGAAATTCCCCAGGCTGGCGGCCTCGCCGCGCGAATTCACGGTCGGCGCCAGCAGATCGCCCAGGAAGACCCAGGCGTACTTGTTGGCGTACTCGGGGAAATAGCGGCTCGGACCCTCGTCTTGAACGACGCCCACGCCGGTCCCTTGCGGCGCGAAGAAGCCGAAGTCTACGTAGCCGCCCACGTTGACGATGGGACGGCGCAAGGTGGCGATCTGGCGGGTCTGGTCGAGACCCATCTGGAGATCCTTCATTTGCTGCCGGAGATCGTTGATCTGCGACTGGGTATCGACCGGCTCGGCTGCGTCGGCGTCGGCGTCGGCGTCGTCCGCCGGTTCCGCCAGCGGCGGCGGGGCCGCCGATGGCTCGTCGGCACGCACGGCGCGGGCCTGAGTCGCCACCAGCGCCGCGAGCGGCAGCGTCAACGCCCACGTCGGTGACCCCCTCCTCGATTCGGACGGTCTCTTCATTGCGAAGGCCCAGCGTCCGACGGACCGCCGGCGTCGTGCGGAGCGCCAGCGTCGTGCGGAGCGCCAGCGTCGTGCGGAGCGCCGGCGTCGTGCGGAGCGCCGGCGTCGAGCGGCGGAATCGGCGTGCCGGTCAGGGTCCCCAGGAAGGCGACCAGATCGGCGACCTCGTCGTCGGACAACCCCAGCGGCTTGATCTCCACCGCCAGGTGCGGCGCCGGCGCGCCCGCATCCATGCAGGCGCCGCCGACGTCCGCTCCGCAGAGCGGGAGCTGGAAGACCGTCGCGGCGCCGGGCACGCCCCCCACGTTGTAGTGCCGGACCACGTCGTCGAGCGTCTGGTAGTAGCCGTCGTGCATGTACGGGGCGGTGAGCGCCACGTCCCGCAGGCTGGGCGTGCGCCAGGCGCCCTTGAGGGTCGGGTCCGGCTCGCTGCCGCAGCTCGGCGGGACCGCGATCTCGGTCGAGAGGCAGGGCGCCCCGCCGTCGGAGGTGTCGTCGCTCCAGCTCGAGTGGCGTTGAAATTTGCCGGCGACCAGCTTCTTGGCCCCTGCCCATGCGCCGGACGGAGCACAGCTCGCCGCCTCGTGGCCAGGCGTGCAATCGCAGGTTGACGAGCCGGGCGGACAGTCCTCCACCGTCGGCACGTGGTCGCCCACTTGCGGAACGCCGATGTCGTGGAAGCGTCCGTCCGACAGCAGGGGCGTGTTGTGGCAGTCGATGCAGGACGCCTTGCCGACGAAGAGCATCGCGCCCCGTTCCGCCGCGGGGGAGATCCAGCCCGATCCTGGGCCGTCGCGCACGAACCGATCGAAGGGGGCGTCCCGGCTCACCAGCGTGTACTCGTAGGCGGCGATGGCCTTGCCGAAGTTGACGAACACCCGATTGACGACGGTCTGGTCGGCGGCGCTCAGACAGTCGAAGGCATCCCCGGCGGGCTCGGTCGCGCTGCCGGCCTGGCAGCCGGACGTGGTCCCGGGCTTTCCGCTGGGCGCTGTCGCCTCGGCGACCGTCAGCTGGGTGTTGGGATAGTCGGGGAAGACGCTGGAATACTGGGCGAGGTAGCGATCGACGACGCGCCAGTAGGTCTGGAGGCGGCTGCCGTTCATCGAGAAGGGCGACTCGTTGACGGCGATCGCCTGCGACCAGAGTGAATCGCTGCGGCCGTTCCAGTAGAGCAGAGGGTAGAACGCCGCGTTCACGGTCTGCTGGCCGTTGACGTCGTAGATGCCGGCGCCAATCGACACGGTGTTGGGCACCGAGCTCTCGTCGGTGCCCGCGTGGGTGGGATTGTGGCAGGAGGCGCAGGAGACGTTGGCCGGCTGACCGAGCGGCGTCCGCGCGGCGGCGACCGTCCGCCCGATCGAGTCTTTCAGGGTCGTGTTGCCGGAGAAACCGGGGTCGAAGTAGAACGAGGCGCCGAGTGCGGCCGCGCTCGAATCGTTGCAGTAGCGATTCGACGGATCGGGCGGCGGATCGGGTAGCGGCGAGAGCGCCGCCACACGGGCCCAGTCGGTGCTGCTCCAACCGCACCCCGCGCTGGAGCAGAAGACGTTGTCGGTGGCGTGGCACCCGGCCAGCGCCGAAAGCAGGATCGCCGCTCCCGCGACTAGGATTCGCTCAATCGTCCGCCCCACGCCTCAGACGAATAACATATCGCGCAAGCGATCGTCCAATCAGCTGAATGCATGTTTCGCGGCGGTTTCTTGCCCATTTCCGGCGCCTACTTGCCTACATCGGCGGCAGACCGATGGTGCCGTGCTACGGTCCCCCGCGCGTGCTCAATCTCCGCAACCTCGATCTGGCCGAGCTGGTGGCGGCGGTCGCGCCCCACGGGGTGCCGCCCGCGGTGGCGCGCCGGATCTTCGCGCGGGTGCACCGCGATGGCGCCGCGGGCTTCCCGCCGGGCGCGGTTCGAGGCCTGTCGCACGCGGCGGCCGCCAGCCTGGAGTCCGTCTGCGAATGGCCCGAGCTGTCCGTCGTCGAGCGCCGCCGCGCGGCCGACGGATTCGTCAAGTATCTGTTTCGAACCGGCGATGCCCACGAGATCGAGGCGGTGCGGATTCCGCTCCCCGATCCGCGAGCGGCGCGCGCGCTCAAGGAGCGCCGGCGAGCCGGGCAGGCGGCGTCGCTGGAGGCGCTTCCGACCGCGAAGTACACCGTCTGTCTGAGCTCGCAGGTCGGCTGCGCGCTCGCGTGCGATTTCTGCGCGACGGGTCGCCTGGGGGGAATTCGCAGCCTCAAGACCTGGGAGATCCTGGCGCAGCTTCGCGCGATCGCCGCCGAGGCCGACCACCCAGTTCGAGGCGCCGTCTTCATGGGGATGGGCGAGCCGCTGCTCAACTACGACAACGTCGTCCGCGCGGCGCGCATCTTGAGCGATCCGTGCGGGCCGGCCATCGGGGCCAAGGCGATCTCGATCTCGACGGCGGGGGTGCTGCCCGCGATCCGGCGCTTCACGGCCGAGGGGCACCACTACCGCCTGATCCTCTCGCTCGGCGCGCCGACCTCGGCGGAGCGGCGCGCGCTCATGCCGATCGAAGATCGCTGGCCGCTGCCCGAGGTGGTGGCCGCCATGCGCGATCACGCCGCCGCGCGCGGCACGCGCGTCACGCTGGCCTACGTCGTGATCGGCGGCGTCAACGCGACGCCGAGGCACGCGGGGGAGCTGGGCACGCTGTTGGCCGGGATGCGGGTGAAGCTGAACCTCATCGACGTCACCGACGAGACCGGCCGCTACCGGCCCGCCACGCCCGAGGAGCTGGGCGCGTTTCGAGACGCGCTGGTCGCCCTGGGCGTGCCGGTCGTCCGCCGCTACTCGGGCGGCGCCGAGATCGCCGCCGCCTGCGGGACCTTGGCGGCCCGCAGGCGCGGCGAAGAGATACCGCTGACCTACCTGCGACGCGGCTTCGCCGATTCGCAGACCAGCTGACGTCCGCCGATCTCCTTGCCGGTGAGCGCGGCGACGACCCGTTCCGCATCGGCCGGTGCGACGTTCAGGTAGGTGTGTGTGTTCATCACGTCGATCTCGGAGACGTCGACGGCCCCGGCGTGTGCGGCCAGAAGATCGCGCACCTCGCGCTCGGAGGCGCCGTCTTTGCGACCGAGGTTCAGATAGAGCCGTGCGATGTCGCCGCGCGGTGGCTCGGTGCTCCGCGAGGGCTCGCGCGACGGCTCACGGGGTGGCTGGTAGCTACGGGGCTCGCGCGAGCCTTCCGTGGAGACGGCCGCCATTGCGATCGTCTCCGTCGGTGAGGCCGCGGCGGCCGGCGGCGGTGCGCCCGCGGCCGTCGTGTCGCCGGCCTGGGCCCGCTCGTCGCTCCAGATTTCCCAGAACTCGCGCTCGACCGGAGGCGCATCGTTGCGCAGCGGCGGGGGTTGGAGCCGCTCGGGTCGCGACGCCGGTCGCTCGGAGCGTGGCGCCGCTCCCTCGGAGCGTGGCGCCGCTCCCTCGGAACGCGGCGCCGATCCTTCGTAGCGCGCGGGCGATCCGTCGGTGCGGGGCGCGGGCCGCTCGTCGCGACGGCCACGTTCCGGTCGTCCGGAACGCTCCGGCCGCCCCCGATCCCGATCGCCGAAGCGCGGCCGATCGCGCGGGCGATCGCGCGACTCGTAGGGCGCGCCCCGCGGCGCCTCCGAGGCGGTCGCCCGCGGCGTCGAGGCCGCGATCGGCGCCGGAGCCGGCTTGGGCACCGGCACGATCGGCATCCCCTCGAGGCTGGCGAAGGTGCGCGCCAGCAGCGCCGCCGTGAGCCGCTCGCCGTCGACGGCGCCGATCAAGCGCCGCGCCAGCGCGCGCCACTCGGGGCCCGCGTCGGCCTCGAGCGCCCGCCGCAAGACCAGCACGCGCTCCCCTTCGCGGTGCGATCGAATCTCCGCCTCCGAGGGCAACGCGCGCTCCTCGGGTTTGATCTTGTAGAGCAGCTTCAAGTAGTAGAACGACCCGACCTCGGTGGGCCCGATCAGGGAGACCGCGGTCCCCTGGCGACCCGCGCGGCCCGTCCGGCCGGTGCGGTGGATGTAGATCTCGGGCGCCTCGGGGAACGTGTAGTTGAAGACGTGCGAGAGCTTCTCGATGTCGATGCCGCGCGCCGCGACGTCGGTCGCCACCAGGAACTTGATGCCGCCCGCGCGCATCCGGCCCAGCACCCGCTCGCGATCGCTCTGCGCCAGATCGGAGGAGATCGCCTCGGCGTCGTGACCGTGCTGGCGCAGGAACTCCGCCACCCGGCCGGTCTCTTCGCGCGTGTTGCAGAAGATGATGGCGGACTTCGGCTCTTCGAACGCCAGGATCTGCAGGAGCTCGTTCTCCCGGTGGATGGCCGGGATCGAATAGTAGAGGTGCTTGATCTCGTGCACGCCGATGAAGTCGGCGGAGAGCTTCAGGAACTCGGGATTGCGCAGGTAGCGGCGGGAGAGCCGCTGGATCGCGTCCGGCACGGTCGCCGAGAACAGCAGCGTCTGCCGGGTGGCGGGCGTCTTCTCCAGGATCGCCTCGATGTCCTCCTGGAACCCCATCGACAGCATCTCGTCGCACTCGTCGAGGACCGCACAGCGGACCCGATCGAGCCGGAGCGTGCCGCGTCGCAGGTGATCGAGCACGCGGCCCGGCGTGCCACAGACGATCTGGCCGCCCGCGTGGAGCTGCTCCACCTGCCGCCCCATCGGCGCGCCGCCGTAGACGGGCACCACGGTGAGCTGCCGGTAGGCACAGATCTTGGCCAGCTCGGCGGCCACCTGCAGGGCGAGCTCGCGCGTGGGCAGCAGGACGATCGCCTGCACGAACTTGTCGTCGGGGTTGACCAGGCCGTTGGCGAACGGAATGCCGAAGGCGGCGGTCTTCCCCGAACCGGTGCGCGATTGAACCATCAGGTCTCGGCCGGCCGTGATGAGCGGGTAGGTCTTGGCCTGGACGGCCATCGGCTCGGTGAAGCCCATCTCGGTGAGGGCGCGCAGCACGTCGGCGTTGAGGCCGAGATCTGCGAACGAGATGGACGGCGCCGCGGGCTCGGCCGCCGCTTCGGGGACGGCGGTCTCCGTCGAAAGCGCCGAGGCGGGCAGGGGCGGGAGCTCGGGGGTCGGTGTAGCCAGGAAAGCGGGATCGTCGTTCATGGTGTCGTGTCTCCAGAATCGTGTGAGGTGGTGGTGCCCATCGTGCTCGCGCCGATGCGGCGACCGACGGATTCGAGGCGCTCACGGAGCAGATCCAACCGTGGGGCCTCGTTCTTTCCGAAACGAATCAACTCCTTCGTGTAGTTCTGCTCGGTGTCGCGGAGATCGGTGTGGATGACCGCCAGCTGCTCCCATTCCTTGGCGAGCGGCCCGTGGCGGGGATCGGCGTACTGGCAGCGGTTGCCGGCCGCGCGCCACTGGCCGAGCCAGAAGTCGCGGTCCTCGGCCCATCGCTGCGCCTCGTCCGCGTCGTAGTGCGCGACCAAGTGACTGAAGTTGTCGAGGTGGCGCTCCAGGCCCTGCTCGACCTCCGTGAGCTCCTCGGCGCAGCTCTCGAGATCGTCGGTCGAGGCGCCAACCGGCGCGCCCAGGGGCTCTGCGTGACGGCGGCGATAGATCGTCACGCCGACCGAGACCAGCAGGTAGATGCTTCCCAGCGAGATGAAACAGAGCACCAGCCAGGACAAGAAGCGCCGGTAGCGGCGGTATTCACCTGGGGAGGCTAGCGATTCGGAGGCCATGGAACCAGTGTTGCAGCCAGCGGAGCGCCGCTGGTGCTTTCGTCCCCGGAGCGCCGGGGAGCGCCACGCAACCTACGGGGCGCCCGCGGGCAAGTCAAATCGAGCCTAGAGACATTGGCTGGGTGCGCAGAAGCCGGTGCGGCCGGCCTTGCAACATTTGGGTGAGGTCGCGGGGCAGTCCTGGTCGCCCGCGCAGAGAACCAAGCCCGCGCTGCCGGCACAGACCGCCGCCGATTCGCAGGCGGTCGAGGCGCTGAAGACGCTCAGGCAGCAGATGTTGCCGCCCGAACAGGCCGCGCCGTCGAGGCAGCCGATGCTCGCGCCGCCTGGGCAAGAGGTGCCCGTCTGGACGCAGGTCTCCGTGGAGACGCCACCCGAAAACTGAATGCAGCAGGTCTCGGCGCCCGCCGCGCAGGTCTGTTGCCCGCAGGTGATGGGAACGGGCGTTCCGCCGGCGCCGCCCGATCCGCCGACACCACCCTGTCCTATGGTGCCGCCCTGTCCGACGGTGCCGCCCTGTCCGACGGTGCCAGCCGCTCCGACGCTGCCCGCCAGTCCGCCGTCGCTGCTGGAACCGGTGCCGGCCGTACCGGTCGCGCCCGCGGTGCCACCGCCTCGTCCGGCCGTACCGGTCGCGCCCGCGGTGCCACCGCCTCGTCCGGCCGTACCGGTCGCGCCGCCCCGACCGCCGGTGCTACCGCCGTTGCCGCCAATGCCGCCGACGGCGCCTGTGCCACCGCCTCCGCCTTTACCAGCGTTGCCCGCGGCACCGCCGCTTCCCGCCGTGTTCCCTTTCTTGCCAGCTGCGCCGCCGCCCCCCGCGAGGCCGCCGGCGCCGCCGCTACCGGTAGAGCTTGGGACGCCGCCGGAACCACCCCGTCCGCTGGAGCCTCCCTGGCTTCCGCCCACGCCCGTACCGCCAGCAGCCCGGCCAGCGCTACCGGTCGTACCGGTCGTACCGGCGTCCAAGAATGGCTGATCGAGATCGCTGCGGCCGCAGGCAATCGCCAGCAGCGTCAGCGCG
>JADGRB010000373.1 GCA_017881315.1 Pseudomonadota bacterium | reverse complement strand
GGAAACGCAGGCGGTGCGAGCGGCGCGAGCGGAAACGGCGGCGCCGGCGGCAAAGGCGGCTCGAGCGGTGCGGGCGGAAACGGTGGCGGTGCCGCGAAAGGCGGCGCGAGCGGAAACGGCGCTGCCGGCGCGAACGGCGGCGCGGGCGGAAAAGGCGGCGCCAGTGGAAGCGGCGGCGCGGGCGGTAAAGGCGGTGCGGGCGGAAACGGCGGTGCCAGTGGAAGCGGCGGCGCTGCCGGCAAGGGCGGCAACGGTGGCGGCGTCGGCGGCGCGGGCGGCGCGGGGACCGCGCCGATCGGGACCTTGTGCGGCGCGGGTGTGGAGTGCGCGTCCAGCTTTTGCGTGGACGGCGTCTGCTGTTCGAGCGAGTGCATCGGGACTTGCCGCTCTTGCAATCAACCGAGCAGCAACGGCATCTGCACCGGGTACGCGGCAGGAACCGACCGCGAGATCGAGTGCGCCAGCGGAAAGACCTGCGACGGCAGCGGCGCCTGCGGCGCGCCGCCCGCCGGCGGCGCCAAGACGAGCGGCGAGCTCTGCGGCGGCGCGGGCGAATGTACCTCCGGCTTCTGCGCCGACGGCGTCTGCTGCGACGCCGCCTGCACGAACCCGTGCCAGACCTGCGCCACGGGATCCTGCAAGGCCGTCAAGAAGACCGAGGACGTCCCCGAGTGCGCGGGCACCATGACCTGCAACGGCCAGGGCAAGTGCGTCGCGCAGTGACGGGTCCTGGCCGCGGGCGCCGAGCGCGTCTCAGGGAATGAGGATCGGGTTGTAGCAGGTGCACCCGGCCTGGCCGCTGCAGGCGGAGTTGTTGGGCGAGTAGGTGCACTGGACGCCGTTGCAGCAGGGAACACCCGCGTTGCAGCCCTGACCGTAGAGCGCGCAAACACCGGCGTCGCCGCTGGAGGGAGGCGTGCCGCACGTTCCGCTGGCCGCACCCGCCGCGATGTTGCACACGAGCCCCGTGCAACAATCGCCCGTCGCGGTGCAAGCGCCGGCCGACGGGACGCAGACGATGCCGCCGTCGTGGGTGTTGGTCAGGCATCGCAGCGTCCCGGTCGAATCCGGGACGCAGGGGGAAAGGTTGCAGCACTCCGCGGCGCTGCTGCAGGTCTGGCCCGGTTGGCGGCAGCAGGCCGGATCCGTTCCACTGAAGATCCCGGTCCCACCGTCACCGTTGCCGCACGCTCCCGAGCCGAGACAGCGCGGCAGGCCCAAGGTGTCGAAGGCGCAGCACTGCGCCTTGGGCGAAACGACGCATTCGCAGTCGCTCTGGGCATTGGCGCAGGCATTGGTGCCGCCGGTCAGGCGACAGATCCCCCCCGGCACCTGGTTGCCATGGTTCTGGGAGCAGACCCCGATGCTGATGCTGGTCGGACCGGTGGCCGGGTTGCAGGTGACCTCGGGGGAGGCGCCGGCACCGCCGCAGCACTCGCTGTTGCTGGTGCACAAGCTATTGAGGATCTTGCAGCCGAGCCCGGGTTGGCAAACGTTGACGCCGGTCAGCGCCCACGGCCCGCAGTTGCGGCTGCAGCAGCTGCCGCAGCCGCTGCAGAGGACGCCGTCGTGCTGGCACTGCCCCGCGCCGGTCGTCGCCACGTCCTGGCACACGCCCGAGGTGGCGCCCGTGGCCTTGGAGCAGAAGCCACCGCAGCAGTCGAGATCGCGCCCGCAAACGTCGCCGGGCTGAATGCAAAACGACGAGCCGAGTACGCAATGGCCACCCGAGCAGAGCCCGGAGCAACAGCCGCCAGCTCCGCCGTCCGTCGCCGTGCAGGGGTTCCCCGCGGTCGAGCAGGTCGTGCTGAGGGGCTGGCAGTGGCCTCCGGCGCAGTTCCCCCCACAACATTCGGCCGAGGTGGCGCAAGTGGCATTGTCGGCGGTACACGCCGCCGCGGCGGCACAGACGCCCTTCGTGGTGTCGCACTGGAGGTTGCAGCAATCGGTGGCTACCGCGCACGAGCTCCCCGACCCGCTGCAGGTCGTCACCGATGAAGCGCACTTGTGCGACACCGGATCGCACGACTTCGAACAGCACTGGGCGCTCGAGGTACAGGCGGCCGCCGCCACCGTGCAGATGATGCCCGTCCCGCCGGTGCCCGGCGCGCCGGCCTGCCCTCCCCCACCCCCCGTGCCGGTATTGATCGCCTTGATCGGGCTGTTGCCGCAGCCGGGTATGGCGAGCAGGGCGGCGGCCGCCGCGAGTGTCAGGGCGGCGATGGTGGCGATCGAGAGCGAAGTCGGGGAGGGTCTCATACTGGTCAGAGCCCTGGCCCGAGGAGAACGGCTCACGACAAGTTTCTGACGGATTCTGCACGTCGGATGAGCCATCGAGGGAACCCCGGGGCTCTTACCTGATAGGATGAAGCCGCTGGTGAGTCACTCCGTCCTGCTTCGCTCGTCGGACGCGCTCTCCGACGCCGAGCTGGTTGGTCGCGCGGTCGGCGGCGATCGCTGGGGGCGCGAGATGCTCTACCGCCGGCACGCCGAGTATCTCCTGACGATGACGGCCCGGCTGCTCGCCAATCGCGCGGAGGCCGAAGAGGTCGTTCAGGACACGTTCTTGACCGCCTTCACCCAGCTGGCGACGCTGCGCGAGCCGGCAGCGGTGCGGGCTTGGCTCAGTCGGATCGCCGTCAACCTGGTGCAGCGCCGATTCCGGCGGGCTCGTTTCCTGCGACTTCTCGGCCTCGATCGGGGGGCGGACGACGCGACGCTGGAAGCGCTCGTCACCCCGGAGGCCGCTCCCGACCAACGCGCCGAGCTCGCCCTCCTCGACCGGGTCCTGCGCCGGATGAAGCCCGCTTCGCGGCTCGCCTGGATGCTCCGTCGGGTAGAGGGCCTCGAGCTCGCAGAGGTGGCCTCGCTTTGCGCCTGCTCGCTGGCCACCGCCAAGCGGCGGATCGCCGACGCGGATTCTCTGGTCCATCTGCACACGGGCGTAACGGAGGGCGAATCGTGAGCCCTCCGCGCTATCCGCTCAAAGAGAGCCTCCGGGCCCCCCTGGGCGAAGAGGCGGTCGCCCGCGTCTGGCAAAGGATCGAAGCCCGCGCGAGCCGGCCTCGGCGTCGGACCCCGCTGGGGTTACTGACCGTGCTGGGCGCAGCCGCGGTGGCCGTGGTGGCCTTCGTGGCGATCGGCAACCGCGATGCCGGGCCGCTCCGTTTCGCCGACGGGCGACCGATGGTCGCCGTCGACGCACCGACCGGGGGCGCGGCGTTGGCGATGTCCGACGGCTCTCGGGTCGAGCTTCGGGGCGGCGCGCGCTTCGAGCCGCTGGAGTCGAGCGGGTCGATGTTCCTCGCGGTCCTGCAGCGCGGGGCGGCGCGCTTCGAGGTTCGTCCTGGAGGCCCGCGGCGCTGGCAGATCGAATGCGGCCTGGCATCGGTCGAGGTCGTCGGGACCGCCTTCAGCTGCGAGCGCGAGCCCGGTCGGCTCCGGATCGCGGTCGAGCACGGCGTCGTGCTCGTTCGCGGCGAGAAGGTTCCCGATCGCGCGCGCCGGCTCGCCGCCGGCGAATCGTTGGAGGTGCTGGAGGCGGTCCCCGCGCCCGTCGTTCCCCCGAGCGAGCGGCCCAAAAGCGCCGAGACCAGCGCCGAGGCACCCGGCCCGATGATCGGGTTGCGATCGCCCAGCCCTCCGCTGAGATCCTGGCGCGAGCTGGCGCGGGACGGACACCATCGCGAAGCGTTCGCGACGCTCGGCGCGCGCGGGTTCCAGAAGGTGACGAGACACGTCGGCGTGGCCGATCTGCTGGTCTTGGCGGACGTGGCGCGCCTGTCCGGACACCCCGCCGACGCCGTCGCCCCGCTCGACCGAATCCTGAGCGACTTCCCCGCCGATCCTCAGGCGGCCCTGGCGGCCTTCGCCGTCGGACGGCTGGAGCTCGACGAGCTCGGGCACCCGGCGCGCGCGGCCGCTGCCCTCAACCGGGCGCTCGCCCTGGGTGTGCCCCAGACCCTGCGCGAGGACGTCCGGGCGCGTTTGGTGGAAGCCTACCTGCACGCCGGGAACCGCGCCGCGGCCCGGGCCGCGGCCGACGCGTACAAGCGCGAGTTTCCGGCGGGGCGGTACACGCAGAGTATCGAGTCGCGGATACCATAAGCGTCGATGCGGGCGCACCCGATCCTCCTGCTGGTGGTCGCCTCGGCGCTGGCCGGCGGGCGCGCCACCGCCGCCGATAAGCCCATCGAGCTGCGCATTCCCGACTGCCCTTCGGCGCCGCTCTCGCTCGACAGCTTCTTGAGCCTGCTCAAAGTGGAGCTGGCCGGTCGCGATCCGCCCTGCTGCACGCTCGCCTCCTCCGCCGGCCCCGACCGAGACGAGGCCGCCATCGCCATGCGCGTGACGCTCTCGATCGAGCCCTGCGAGGCCGGCACCGAGATGGTCGAGATCCGCGTGCACGACCCCGTGCACGGGACGACCTCCGATCGACAGGTCGCGCTCCGCGACATCGCCGCGGACGCTCGACCGCGGGCCCTCGCGCTGGCGGTGGCAGAATTGGTCCACGCGAGCTCGCAGCCACCACCACCCTCTGCTCCGCCGTCGCCCCCTCCCGCGGGCCGAGAGCACCCTCCACCGCCGCGTCGCCTCGACCGCACCCTCCTCTTCT
>JADGRB010000372.1 GCA_017881315.1 Pseudomonadota bacterium | reverse complement strand
GGCGGTTCGATGGGTGATTGCGGGGGGAGTAGCGGCGGGCTAGCCCTAAGCCAAGCGTAGGTTGGGTCTGAGGATTCGGGGCGACCCCGGGAGTGCCCTTTGTTCCGGGGTTTGTGGGCCGTCGGCGAGTCGAGCCCTGTTTGCCGGTGTGCGTGTTGGGGTGAAGCGTGCTCGGTTATGGGTTGGCTGCTTGTTTGAGTTTCAGCTCGGCGGCTTTGGCCGCGATTTGGCGCATCTGTTGGATGAGCTGTCGTAGTTGTCGGTCGTTGGCGATCCATTCCTGGTAGAGCTTGGCTTCGGTCTCGTTGAGCCGGCGGGTGACGGTTTTGCCGTTGTTCTTGGTGGTCCATTGGTAGTAGGGGCCGTGGGGTTGGGGCGGTTCGGCGTTGCATTTGCAGCCGGGGGTCTGGCAGCGGGTGTAGCGGCGGGTGACGCTGCCGGAGTGGATCAGGCCGATGGTCGCGAGTTGGGCGGCGAGCTCGCGGTAGCGCGTCTCGTAGTCGGCGAGTCGCTCGGCGGTGGTGGTGGTCGGTGGTGGCATCTCGTTTTCTCTCTCGCGGTCGGTCGTCAGTATCCACCACCACACCGGACAGTAGTCATACTGTCGGGTATGATGTGACACCGACCAAAAGGAGAGAGCGTTGAGCAAGGACCGCCGCACACGAACCGCCAGACTTCGCGCCGAGCAGGCCGCCATCAAGCAGCGTCTGGAGCGCGCTGTCCGTCCGAACATGAGCGGGCCGGTGCTCGGACGGGCGAACATCGCCTACGAGGTCTCGGCGCGCACGAAAGCCACCGCGCACGGCGGTATCGGCCTGATCGCGAAGCTGGTCGGCGAGGTCGGGCTGGCCGGCGAGATCGATTCCTCGCTTGAGCTGCTGAAGTTGCACAAGCCCTACTACGAGTCAGACCACGTCTTGAACATCGTCTACAACACGCTGTGCGGCGGGCAACGGCTGGAGGACATCGAGGCACGCCGCTGCGACCGGGTGTTCCTGGACGGGTTGGGGATCGAGAGCCTGCCTGACCCGACGACCGCCGGGGACTTCTGCCGGCGCTTTGACGCAGCCTCGATCATCGCCCTGCAGGAGGCGATCAACCGCGCCCGGCTGAAGGTGTGGCAGCGCCAGCCGGACTCGTTCTTTGCGCAGCCGGCGATCATCGACGCCGATGCCAGCATCCTGCCGACCGACGCTACGACCAAGGAGGGGATGGACATCTCCTACAAGGGGATCTGGGGATACTCGGCGCTGGTCGTTTCGCTCGCGAACACCAAAGAACCCCTGTACCTGGGGCTGTTGGGCGCCAACCGGCCCAGCCACGAGGGGGTGATCGACTACTACGACCGGGCGATCGCCCTGTGCCGCCAGGCCGGGTTCACACAGGTCCGCCTGCGGGGCGACACCGACTTCTCGCTGACCACCGAGCTTGACCGCTGGGACGCCGACCGGGGTGCGGTTCGTGTTCGGCTATGACGCCAAGGCGAACCTGGTCGACAGGGCCGAGGGCGCCGACGAGGAGACCTACCACGAGCTCCCACGCGCCGAGCAACAGATCGCCACGCCGCGCACCCGCCCGGCAAACGTCAAGGACGACATCGTCCGCGAGCGCAACTACAAGGTGCTGCGCCAGACCGCCCAGGACGTCGTCGAGTTCTCCTACCGGCCCGGGAACTGCAAACGCGACTACCGCGTCGTCGCGCTGCGCAAGAACATCTCGGTCGAGCGCGGCGAGAACGTGCTGTTCAGCGAGTACCGATACTTCTTCTACATCACCAACGACCGGGACATGACCGCCGACGAGGTGATCGACCAAGCCCGGCAGCGCTGCGACCAAGAGAACCTCATCAGCCAACTGAAGTCCGACGTGCGCGCCCTGCACGCCCCGGTCAACACCCTGAACGCCAACTGGGCGTACATGACCATGGCCGCACTCGCCTGGACCCTGAAAGCCTGGAGCGCCCTGTTACTACCAGTCAGCCCGCGCTGGGCCGAACACCACAACGAACAACGACGGCGGCTGCTCACGATGGAGTTCCGCACCTTCCGCCAAGCGTTCATCGAGATCCCCGCACAGATCATCACCACCGGCCGGCGCGTGCGCTGGCGGATCCTCGCCTACAACCAGTGGCTGAGCGCGTTCTTCCGCCTGATCGACACCCTCTGACCAGCCAACCAGCAACCCGCCATATCGATCAACGACCGGCCAGACAGGCCGGCGCACCCGCGACCCCGAACAACGGTCAGATCGCGTCAAGCGACGCCCCACCCACGCCGACCGCACGTCGGATTGCCATCCGGATCGCTCCTCAGCACCCCCACAGCCGTCTTTGAAGCTTCCTCAGCACCCCACAGGCGTGTTGAAGCCTCGCCGGGTCGATCCCGGCCCGTGAACCGACCACGCACCCCCGGGATCGCTTGTTTTAGGACTAGTTCTAGTGCCCGCTCGCGTCTTGCACGAGCAGGGCGATCTGGACGCGGTTGTCGACGTCTAGCTTGTCGAGCAGGCGGGAGACGTGGGCCTTGACCGTCGGGACGGAGAGGTGCAGAGCTGCGGCGATCTCGGCGTTGGCGTGGCCGCGGCCGACGGCGAGGGCGACGTCGTGCTCGCGTGGGGTGAGCGTGGCCATGCGGTCGCGGGCGTGGTCGGTGCGGGCGGCCGCGTCGGAGTCGCCGGCCACAAGGGAGATGAGCCGTCGCGTGACCGCGGGGGAGAGCATCCCGTCGCCGGCGTGGACGAGCTCGATCGCGCGGACGATCTCCGCCGGCGGGGTGTCCTTCAGGAGGAAGCCGGCTGCTCCGGCCTGCAGCGCGCGCAGGACGAGCTCGTCGGCGTCGAACGTCGTGAGGACGACGACGGCGGGCGGGTCGGGCTGCGCGGCCAGCAGCCGGGTGGCCGCGATGCCGTCGAGCTGCGGCATGCGGATGTCCATCAGGACCACGTCGGGCCGGTGCAGGTCGACAGCCCCCAGCACCTCGCGGCCGTCCGCGGCCTCGGCGACCACGTCGAGGTTCGCGGCGCCGGCGAGCATGATCCGCAGGCCGGAGCGCACGAGCGCGTCGTCGTCGACGAGCAGGACGCGGATCATCGTGGCAGGCTCGCACGCAGGACGAACGCGCCGTCGGGGTCGACGCCGTGCTCGAGCGTGCCGCCGGCGAGCGAGACGCGCTCGGCGAGCCCGATCAGGCCGGTCCCCGCGCCGGGCAGCGGCGCGGCCGCGGGGACGGCCACCGGCGCGAGGCTGCGGACCTCGACCTGCAGGTCGCCGTCGGGCGCGCGGACGGTGAGCGTCACCGCTGCTCCCGGCGCGTGCTTGCGCGCGTTCGTCAGGCCCTCCTGCGCGATCCGGTACGCGGTGCGCCCGACGGCGGCGGGCGGCGCCGCGTCGCCCAGCTCGATCCGGGCGGTGACCCGCATCCCGGCCGCCCGCGACTCCTCGACGAGGGCAGCGAGGTCGGCGAGCGTCGGCTGGGGCGGTTGCGTCAGGCTCTCGCCGCCGTCCTCGCGCAGGACGCCGATCACGCCGCGCAGCTCCTCGAGCGCCGTCTTCGCGCTCTCGCGGATCACGCCGGCCGCCTCGGCGACCTCCTCGGCCGGTGCGTCGGGGTGAAACTCGAGCGCGCCTGCGTGCACGGAGAGCAGCGAGAGGCGGTGGGCGAGCACGTCGTGCATCTCGCGGGCGATCCGCCGCCGCTCGGCCGCGCGGGCCTCGTCCGCGGCGCGATCGCCCTGCGCGCGCAGTGATCGCACGAGCTCTCGCCGCGCGCGTACGAAGAGTCCCCAGCCGAGCACGACGCCCGTCAGCAGCAGGCAGGCGCCCGCGTTGACCCAGTAGCTACCGGCGGGGGGGTAGAGCAGCGGGCTCGCGAAGACCCAGGCGATCAGGAGCCCGGCGATGATGGCCAGATCACGGCCACGAGCCCGGATCGCGGCGTTGAAGGTGGCGGCGAGGTTCGCGCCGGAGGCCGTGAGGATCACGAGCGAGACCGCCCCGATGCCGATCCCGACGGCGGCTGGATGGGTGCGCCGCCAGTGCAGCGAGACGAGCGTCGCGATCCCGACCACGACGTCCACGACGCGCAGCCAGGGCGGGTGCATCTGCCAAGTGCCCGCGAGGGTGGCGGCGCTGATCGCGAACGCAACCAGGTAGATCGTCGCGTCGACGACGCGGTCGCGGCGGCCACGCTCCTCGTCGGGGGCGTCGATCACGACGCCGGGCAGCGCGGAGCGCAACCAGCCGGACAGGCCATCGGTAAAGCGTGCTGTCGCCTGGCGTGCCATCGCTCGAGGGTCAAGGTTAGGCGAGCGCCACGGCCGCGACCCCCTACCAAAGTCGTTGTCTGCCACCGCCGCGGGGCTCGGCGAGCATAGCCCGCAGACCGTAGCTGCAAACCCGGCGGGCCGCGAGTCTCCCCGGCATGATCCAAACCAACGCACTCACCAAGCAGCTCGGCGGGCGCACCGTCGTCTCGGACGTCACATTCCGCTGCGAGCCGGGCACCGTCACGGGTTTTCTCGGCCCCAACGGCGCCGGCAAGAGCACCACGATGCGGATGCTCGTCGGCCTCTCCGACCCCGACAGCGGCGAGGCCCGGATCCTCGGCGGGCGCTACCGCGACCTGCCCAACCCC
>JADGRB010000129.1 GCA_017881315.1 Pseudomonadota bacterium | reverse complement strand
CTGGGCGGGCGGCGTCGCCGGCCGTCAGTGATTGCAGGCGACGGTTGCCAGGTCGAGCTGGTAGATGTGAACCCCGTTCGCGGCGAAGTCGTCGGAGAACTTGCCGGTCGCGAAGTCGATGGTGCGGCTCTCGCCCACCACGGTCACGGAGCCGTCGGCGGGCAGATCGCTCACCGTGAAGGAAGCCCGCGTCGTTCCGGCGCGCGAGGCGGCCGAAAAGATGTAGAGCGTCTGCCCGCTGGCCTTGACCATCAGGTCGATGGGCACGGCGGCGTTCGAGCTGCTCACGCCGACCAGGTTCGGGATGTTCGCGCTGTTCAGCAAGGGCGCCAGCGTCTTGATCTGTTGATTCAACGCCGTGACGGCGGCGGCCATGGTCGCGTCGGCGAAGATGCCGTCCTCCCGGAAGGCGGGGTTCCAGGTGTCGATGAAGTAGGTGATGCCGTTGGCGCCGTGGATCAGCGCCAACCAGACCTCGGACCTGGTTTGCGCCGGCGTCGGGCCGGAGGTGGTGTTGGCGGCGATGGTGGTCGTTTCGATGTCGGTCCAGACCGCCTGATGGCGGTTCGACCACTGGTGCAATCGATCGATCCCGAGGGCGTTCAGCCAGAACTGACCACAGGTGACCTGCTCGTTCGCGTCGCCGCCGCAGTTGTTGTAGGGGTAGATGTCGAAGTCGACGATGTCGCTGGCCGGGACGTAGCCCGACTCCGCCGGCGCGTTGCTGCCCCGTCCTTCCCAACCGTCGTAGGCGACGCCCTGGCCGAGGCCCAGATAGATCGGTCGCGTGGCGTCGGCGGCCTTGTAGGCGTTGTACTGGGTGACCAGCGTCGACGGAGCGACCGGCGGGCCGTAGCCGCCCGATCCGTCCGATTGCGCGTTGTCGGGCTCATCGGGCGACATCCACCAGCCGACGATGGTGGGATCGCCGATGTTGGCGAGGCCGACCGAGTCCTGCCCGACGATGGCGTACATGCCCAGGTTCTTGAGGATGGTGAGATCGCTGGCGGCCAGCTCGTCGGTCCCCGCGTTGTTGCCGACGTAGATGTTGACTCCAAGCTGCGCCATCTCGGTCGCGTGCCACGAGCCCTGTAACCAGACCGAGATCGGGAAGAAGCTGGGATCGGTCGGGATCCCGCGCGACCATCCCGCGTACGGGCTGGTCCAGGCGATCGTCGGGATCGTCGGCGCACACGAGGACGCGGCGTCCGTCGGTGGCTTCGACCCGGTGTCGGCGCCGCGATCCCCAGCGCCGTCACCGGTCGTCGATGCGTCCGTCGCAGCGTTGTGCGCGCCGCCGCACCCGAAGCCGAACACGAGGCCCATCGCCGCGATTCTCGACGCGCGGTTCATGTTTCCCTCCGCTTCCAGAATACGCGCGGCGGTGCGCGTCCGTCGCGCGCAATGCGACCCGGCCAGCCAATAGGTAGGTGTGTCTGCGACAGGTGCCGTCGGAGAATCCATTTGGCCTGCCTAGCGGTTACCGTCGCAGGCGGCACGCGGCGAGCCGACGAATCGGGACCGTCCGAGCCCTGGTGCGTCGCTGCCGCGTGCCTAGCTTGAGCCGATGAGGTCGCAGATAGGTTTCGCTGGAATATCCCTGATCCTGGTGCTGGGCGGCTGTGCGAGCCAGACCGCGGGTGAGACCACCGTCAACGGAGGTCAGACGTCGGCCGGCATTGATGGCGGCGTGCCCAGCCAGAGCCACGGGGTGATCTTGCCGAGCGATCCCCCGATGGGCATCGCGGGGTCGCAGACCACGACCGGCACCGAGAGTGGTCGCAGCGACAACTCGATCGGTAAAGGGGTCAGTGGTGGCAGCCCGCCGTAGCGACCGCGCACGAAAAGAAAGGGACCAGGGCCGACTCTGAGATCGGCCCCGGCCCCTTAAGGGCGATTTGAGAAGCTACTTCTTGTCGGTCTTGGTGTCGGTCTTGGTGTCGGTGCGGGTGTCGGTCTTCGTCTCTTCGGTCCCGTCGGCCTTCTTGCTCTTCTTGGTCTTCTTCTGGGTCTTGGTGTCGGTCTTGGTCTCGCCGGTGTTGTCCTTGTCGCCGGCACGCGCGACGGTCCACGAGGTGGGGAGCAGAACGGCGAGAGCGAGGAAGATGGTGCGGGTAAAGGTCATTTGATCTCCGGGTGGGTTGTTGAGCTGGCTGCGCAGGAAGCTAGGTCGGCGTTTCCGGCAGGCAAGGGGGGGTTAACGGCGGAGGTGGAACCTCCAAGGATCTCGGTTGTTTGAAGGGCCCCCTCGGCGTAGTGGGTCGCACGCTGTCGCCAAGCTCGAGCGTGGCAAGGGAAGAAACCAGGGGCGTGGGCGTTCCCCTCCCGCTCTTGGGAAAGCCGCTCGCCACGGATCGAAACACTTGACAGGGGAAATCGCTTGCTCCAGTTTAGTCATCTGACTAAGTCAAGTGACTAAGTCGATCGGATAACCGGCCCGGGGGGCCTCGAAAAGGAGCGAGCGATGGCAATCGACGAAGCGAAGCTGAATGAGTTCATGGGGAAGGTCGTGGGCGATCTGGGGGTGACGATGAGCAGCGCGTTGCTGGTCCTGGGCGATCGCCTTGGCCTCTGGAAGGCGATGGCGGCGCTGGGTCCGGTGACGCCGGCGGAGCTGGCGAAGCGCACCGAGACGGCCGAGCGCTACGTGCGCGAGTGGCTCGACGGCCAGGCGGCCGCCGGCTACGTCACCTACGACGCGAAGGCTGGACGCTACACCTTGCCGCCCGAGCAGGCGTTCGCCCTCGCCGATGAGGAGAGCCCGGCCGCGGTGGCCGGCGCATTTCACGTCGCGCGCGCGATGTGGAGCGCGCTCGACAAGATGGAGGCCAACTTTCGCAGCGGCGGCGGCCTCGAGTGGGGACATCAGCATCCCTGCCTGTTCGAAGGGACCGAAAGATTCTTCCGCGCCGGCTACATCGGTAACCTGGTGGGCTCCTGGATCCCCGCGCTCGACGGGGTGAAGGCGAAGCTGGAGGCGGGCGCCAAGGTGGCGGACGTCGGGTGCGGGTGCGGCGCATCGACCATCCTGATGGCCAAGGCGTTTCCCAAGTCGACCTTCCGCGGATTCGACTACCACCAGGGATCGATCGACATCGCGACCAAGCGCGCGAAGGAGGCGGGGGTGGCGGATCGGGTGACGTTCGCCGTCGCGAAGTCGACGGACTACCCCGGCAGCGGGTACGATCTGGTCGCCCACTTCGATTGCCTCCACGACATGGAGGATCCCGCCGGCGCCGCCCGGCACGCCCGCCAGACGCTCGCCAAGGACGGCACCTGGTTGATCGTCGAGCCGATCGCCAGCGACAAGTCGGAGGAGAACCACAATCCGGTCGGGCGGGTCTTCTATTCGGCCTCGGCGCTGCTGTGCGTGCCGCACTCGCTGGCCCACGAGGGTCCCGCGCTCGGCGCGCAGGCGGGCGAGGGACGGCTGCGCGACATCGTCGTCACCAAGGGGGGATTTTCGCGGCTGCGGCGGGCGACCGAGACGCCGTTCAACATGATCCTGGAGGCGCGTCCGTAGCGATGCCGTGACGCCCGGGTCGGCGCGCCTTGACGGCGCGACCGGCCCGGGGGTATCGAGCGAGAGCGGATGGCCAATGCGCGCGACAAAGACAAGCCGCCATCTCCGGCGGAGCGGCTCCTCGATGCGGCCGAGCGGCTGCTCATCGAGGTCGGGCACAGCGCCGTCACCACCCGTCTCGTCAGCCAGGAGGCCGGCCTCAACCACGGCCTCGTTCACTATTACTACGGCTCGATGGAGGAGCTCTTTCTGGCGGTCCTGGAGCGCTTCACCGCGCGGCTCATCGTGCGGCAACGCGCGATGTACGCGGCGCCGACCAGCTTTCTCGTCAAGTGGCGCAAGGCGATGGGGTTCCTCGAAGAAGATCTGGCCGCCGGCTATCCGAAGATCTGGATGGAGCTGCAGGCGATGGGCTGGAACCGTCCGGAGATGCGATCACGCTTGGCCGCCGTCCACGACCAGTGGATCAAGGTTCTCACCGAGGCGTTTGGGCCGGCCATGAAGCGGTACGGGATCGCGGAGGGCCCGCTGCGCGTCGAGGCGATGGTCGCGCTGGTCGCGACGTTCAACGAGGGAATCATGCTGGAACGACTGTCCGGCGTCGATCGGGGACACGCGGCCTTGCTGAGAGCGATCGATCGCTGGCTCGAGTCACTGGAGAGGGGGGCGCGATGAGGGCACGGGAACCGGATCGACAGGGCTTCGTCGACAGGGACGGCGTGAAGATCGGCTACGAGGTGTTCGGGGAAGGGCCGAGGACGGTGCTGCTTCTGCCCACCTGGTCGATCGTCCATTCACGTCTCTGGAAATCACAGGTGCCGTATCTGGCGCGCCACCTTCGCGTGGTCACCTTCGACGGCCGCGGCAACGGCCGCTCCGATCGTCCGGCGGAGGCCGCCGCTTACGACGACCGATTGTATGCCGCCGACGCGCTGGCCGTGCTCGACGCCGTGGGGGTGGAGCGGGCGACGGTCGTTTCCGCCTCGGCGGGGGCCTACTGGCACCTCATCCTGGCCGCCGAGCACCCGGAGCGGGTCGAAGGTTCGGTCTTTGTCGTGCCGGCGTTGCCGCTCGCGCCTCGCCACAGTGGGCGCGACATCAACTTCAACGCCCACCATCCCGACCACGATGGGTGGCACAAGTTCAACCGGCACTACTGGATCGAGGACTTCCGCGGGTTCCTGGAGTTCTTCTTCGGCAACATGTTTACCGAGCCGCACTCGACCAAGCAGATCGAAGACGCCATCGGCTGGGGCCTCGAAACCACGCCGGAGACTCTGATCGCGACGCTGGAAGCGCCGGCGCTGTCCGTCGAAAAGGTGCGCGAGCTCTGCCCGCTGGTGAAGGGCCCGGTACTGGTGATTCACGGCGAAGAGGACGCCATCGTTCCCTACGCGCGGGGTGTCGCGCTGGCCGAGCTGACGGGCGCTCGGCTGGTGACCGTCGAGGACGGGGGGCACTTTCCGCCCGCGCGCGATCCCGTGAAGGTGAACTTGCTCCTGCGCGACTTCGTGGCGCCGCGCCCGCCGGTCGCGCGCTTGCCGCGGGCGATCTCGCGCCGCAAGCGCGCGCTCTTCATCTCGTCGCCGATCGGTCTCGGCCACGCGCAGCGCGACGTCGCGCTGGCCGACGAGCTGCGCAAGCTTCACCCCGGCCTGGAGATCGACTGGCTGGCGCAGAACCCCGTCACGCAGGTGCTGGCGGCGCGCGGCGAGCGCATCCACCCGGCCAGCGCGTTTCTGGCCAGCGACTCGGCCCACATCGAGAGCGAGTCGTCCGAGCACGATCTGCACTGTTTCCAGGCCTGGCGCCGGATGGACGAGATCATGGTCGCCAACTTCATGGTGTTCCACGACGTCGTGCAGGACGATCGTTACGATCTGTGGGTCGGCGACGAGGCCTGGGAGATCGACTACTTCCTGCACGAGAACCCGGAAGAGAAGCGCGCCCCCTACGTCTGGCTGACGGACTTCGTGGGCTGGCTGCCGATGCCCGACGGTGGCGCGCGCGAGCTGGCGCTCACCGCCGACTACAACGCCGAGATGATCGCGCAGATCGAGCGCTTTCCGCGGGTGCGCGATCGCGCCCTCTTCGTGGGCGAGCCGGCCGACATCGTTCCCGACAGGTTCGGCCCGGGGCTGCCGGAGATCCGCGCCTGGACCGAGGAGCACTTCCGGTTCCCGGGCTACGTGACCGGCTTCGATCCGGCCGCCTTCGCCGATCGGCAGGCGCTGCGCGCGGAGCTCGGCTATCACAAGGGCGAGCAGATCTGCATCGTCACCGTGGGCGGCTCGGGCGTCGGCCGCTCGCTGCTCGAGCGGGTGATCGCCGCATTTCCGGAGGCCAAGCGGCGTCTTCCGGCGCTGAGGATGATCGTCGTCGCGGGCCCGCGCATCGATCCGGCGTCGCTGGTGGCGAAGCCGCAGGCGGGGCTGGAGCTGCGACCGTACGTCGACCGCCTCTACCGGCATCTGGCGGCCTGCGATCTGGCGGTGGTGCAGGGGGGGCTCACGACCACCATGGAGCTCTGCGCCAACCGCCGGCCGTTCATCTACTTTCCGCTGCGCCACCACTTCGAGCAGAATTTCCACGTGCGCCACCGGCTGGAGCGCTTCGGCGCCGGCCGCTGCATGGACTTCGCGGCTGCCGGCGCTTCCGAGATCGCCGCCGCGATCGTCGAGGAGATCGGACGCCCCGCGGCCGGCAAGGCCGTCGACGCCGGCGGCGCAGCCCGGGCCGCCGAGGAGATCGCCGCCTTGCTCTGATTCCGCTCGGCCCTCCTTGACCGACGGAGCGCGCGTTACCAGAGTCCGGCGGTGGGGCGGCAGTCGTGACGGCGCTGGACGGAAAAGTTGCTCCCGGCGATCCGCTTTCCCCGCCCGAACGCGCCGCCGGCGATCCGCTCTCTCAGCACGTCGCGCACACGGTCGAGACCGTCGCGTCGGTGCACTCGCGCGTCCAGGGGCAGGTCACCCGTCACCAGCGGGCGATCGATGTCCTCACCACGGCGCTCGGTCGTCCGCGGACCCTCTACATCATCATCGGGATCGTCGTCGGCTGGTGCGTCGGAAACAGCCTGCTGACCTCTCCCATCGATCGGCCGCCATTCTTTTGGCTGCAGGGGAGCATGGGCCTTTCGGCCATCCTGATGGCGACGGTCATTCTCATTACCCAGAATCGCCAGACCCGGGAGGCGGAGCAGCGCGCGCAGCTCGACCTGCAGGTGAACCTGCTGGTCGAGAAGAAGGTCGCCAAGCTCATCGACCTCATCGAGGAGCTGCGGCGCGATCTCCCCAACGTCAAGAACCGCGTCGACGAAGCGGCCAATGCAATGACGGAAACCGTCGACGCCGTCGCGGTGCTCTCGGCGCTCGAGCAGACCATCGATGATCCGGCCGGCCAGAAGCAGGACGCCGGCTCCACCCAATCCAAATGAGCGGTCAGGCCGCTTCGACGACTTCGTGGACGAACCGCAGCTTGGCCACGGCCGGCGTCGACAGCACGAACGGGTAGAGATCGGGCAGGCCCATGCTGCGATTCAGGCTGTTCATCGCCACCGTGAGCGGGACCCAGGCGCCCATCAGATCGTCGAAGTCATCGAAGTCGAGACGGCGGGTCTGGCTCTCCGGCCGGCGGCCGCCGCCCTCGGGCTTGGGGCGCAGCGCCAGGCCGAAGCTGCGCGCCGTCTCGAGCGTGTCGACCATGTGCAGGTAGTGGGCCCAGCTCTCGGCCCAGTCTTCCCAGGGGTGCATCGAGGCGTACGAGCTGACGAAGCGGGTCGGCCAGTCGGGGGGGGCACCGTGCTGATAGTGGGCGCTCACCGCGCTCGCGTAGTCGACGCTCTCGTCGCCGAAGAGCTCGCGGAACCCGGATCGCCGGGCGCTGCGCTTGATCAGCCGGTCCCAGTAGTAGTGGCCGATCTCGTGCCGGAAATGCCCGAGCAGGGTCCGGTAGGTCTCGCCCAGCTCGAGGCGGGTCTTCTCACGGAACGGGGCGTCGGCCTCGGCGATGTTGATGGTGATGAGACCCTCGCTGTGTCCCGTGAACACCTTGTCGGCGCCGGGCTCGTCGCGCAGGAAGCAGAACGCCACCCCGCCGTCGGGTCGGTCCGTCCGCGATTCGAGCGGCAGCCCCAGGCCGAGGAGGGTGTAGACCAACCGCCGCTTGGCGATCTCCAGCTTGAGCCAGGCCGCCTGGGCCGCCGGGTCGGCGAGATTCGGGATCAGCTCGTTGAGCCGACAGGCGCGACAATACCGTTCGGTCTCGCCCTCCGGGACCGCCCAGTTGCAAGCGCCGTGATCGATCTGGTTCCCGCAGGCCCGATAGCGGATCCCCTTGGCGACCGGGGCCAGCGCCACAAAGAGACCGTCCTGCGCAGGTTCGATCGCCGACAGCAGCGCCCGGTCGGGCAGGAAGGCCAGCGCGTGGCCGCACTTCGTGCACTGCGAGTTTTCGAAGAAAAGCGTCTGTCCGCAAACCGAGCAGGAGAAGATCTTCATCCGTGATGCTGACCGTACCGGACATCGGGCGTCGTGTCGCTCGTCTCGGGCGGGTAATCGGTGGGCTCGCCCGGCTGGCCCGTGGTGGGGAGCTCGCGGGTGCGGGCTCTCTGCTCGAGGAGCTGCCGCTCCCCGCGCAGCGTTCGCCCCAGCTGCAGCGATTGCCGATACAGGACCTGCCAGTCATCGAACTCCACATTCAGAGATCCGAGCTGGCGGATCACTTCGTTGAAGCTCTCCGCGGCGTCGGTGGCCGCCCGGCCGGATATCCCCTGGAACGCCTGCGAGAGTCGCCGGATCTCCTTCTCGATCTCTTGCGCCTTGGGATCCCCGCTCTGGAGCGCGTCGGTCCGCAGCAGCGCCTCGGTGATGAGCCCGTGGGCCCAGGTGGTCTTCTGGGGCTTGCCCCGCAACAAGACGCCCGAAGGATAAAACGATACCGACAGGTCGGCCGATTCGAAGTACTCCATCTTGGTGGGCACGAACGCGGCGAACGCATTCCCGCCGAACCAGCCCAAGATCCGGGTGGGGGCGGTGACCCACCAACCGGGCTGGCCGGGGTGTAGCTCGAACCCGGCCCGGTTCAGCACCTCGATGGCGATCTCCGCCAACTGGTGATACGCGCGCGCCGTCGTGACGGCGGGAATGCTGGCGCTGCGCTGCTTGCGGATCAGCGTCGCCAGCCGCATCGCCGGCACGGACACGAACATGATGATGAAGGCGCCGGTCAGCCCCAGCGTGATCGGAAACCCACGCGCCAGTCGCTTGCCGAACGACTCCGACTTGGTGCCGGGGGGCGCCTTGGCGCCGATCGCCAGTCCCAGCGCCAGTGGAACGATCAACACCAGCGCGAGCCAGACCACCCGGATCGTCCAGGAGGGGATCCAGTGCGGGATGGGAACGAAGGCCAGCAGCAGCGCCGAGATTCGCGGAAAGGCGACGCCCACCAGCAGGAGCGGCCAGGCCACCGCGGCCGCGACCAGGACAGAAAGGAATGTCTGTTGCCGCGCCGCGCTCTCACCGAACAGAGCGCGCACGGCCCAGCCGAATATGGCGTTCAGGATCTTTCCGGCCGACTTGCTGATTAGGGCCAGGATCGCTTGGAGAATTGCCATGATTCGGCTGGGCTCGTGCGAAGGGCTAAGAGTTGCGCCGCGACCGCTACGCCAAGCGGCGGTGGGTGACGGCTCGGTAGAGGGTCAGCAGAATCACGGCGCCGATCACCGACGCGATGATGCCCGGACCAGCATCACCCGCGCGGTAGATGCCCAGCATCCGCCCCAGGAAGCCGGCCAGCAGCGAGCCGACGATCCCGATCAGCATCGTGACGACGATGCCGCCCGGATCCTTGCCCGGATGAATCGCCTTGGCGAAGACGCCCACGACCAGACCGATAATCAGAGACCAAAGAAGATGCATGGTGAGTTCCTTTCGTTGAGGGGTGATTTAAAGCTGCAGCTCAGGTCAGAGGCGCCGCTTGGGCCGTCTCTGCAGGAATGGCTTTGCGGGGCTGTCCCTTCTCCTCGATCTCGATCTGCTCGGTTTCCATGTTCTGACCCAGCGCCTCGAGCTCTTGGGCGCCCAGGATCTTTTTGACCTTGGGAAATAGTTCCGTTTCTTCTTCCTTGACGTGGTGCTCGACCTGCTCGCTCAGCACCTTGATCTTCGCGTCGAAGGTCGGGTCCTTGGCCTCGGTCTCGAGGAGGTCCGCCAGCACGCGCTTGATTCCGACGTGCTCCTCCAGCGCCTCCAGGAGAATGTCCTCGGTGCGCTTGGCCCGCACGGTCGGATAGAACTGGTGCTCCTCGATGGTCGCGTGAACCGCCAGGCTGTCCGCGATCTGGACGAAGAGTTTCTGTTTCGCGTCGGCGGTCTTGGCGCTGTCGATCTGGGTGAAGAGCTTCTCGACCGCGCGATGCTGGGATTTGAGCAGCTCGATGGCGTTCATGGGACTCCTTGTGGATGAGCGTTGGAGACAGGTGGTCCCTTATGCGACAGGCGTGCCGAGATCGACGCCCGCAAGAAGGGGGCGTTTGTCGGCCCTAGGGCCGCCGAAGGTTACTGGTCCGTAGCGGCCGCTACCGTTAGGTAACGGCCGAGGCGGCGGTGATCGCCGCTGCGAGAAAGGTGGCCAAACGCGCGCCCGCAGCCGCCGCGCTCTCCGAGGCCGCAAAAGAGGTGGCGGGGAGCACAGCGCCGAACCAACCCTGCGTGTGCCAGTGGCCGTGGGGAAGCTGAGCCGTTCCGCCGCGAGCGGGAGTGGGCCACGAGGTGACGTACCAGTACGGCTCCGCATAGCTGCCGTCGCCCGGTGATAGACCGACGCCGATCGATCGCGCGGTCTCCGTCGGCGCGTCGGCGCCGTCCAGTCGAATCAACGTCGCGATGTCGAAGTGGTGTGGCCAGCAACGCACCGGGGACGCGCCCGGCGTCGAGGCGGCGATGGCGCGGAGCACGCGATCGGCGGACGAGAACCAGGCCGCGAGCTCTTCGAGCGCCGCGAGCTCCGGTCTGCCGAAGGGCGCGCCGTCTCCGATCGGGTCGGCGGGCAGCTCGTGTCGCGGTCGTTCGAGACGGGGGAGGTCGAGGCCCAGGATTCGCGTCAGCGCGCCGCCTAGCCAGGTCAGTCCCGTGTCCAGTGTCTGCCCGGCCAGCGGCAGCTCCTCGCGGACGTCGCTGTCGGTGGAAGACGCCAGCAACGTCAGGTCGCGGACCCGAAGGCCGGCACGCGCGGTCCGACCGCCGCGGTCCAACTCGACGCCGAGCAGGGCTCCGTCGGGCTCGACCCATGCCAGGGCGCCATGGCTGTGGTCCGGTCTCGGCGTCGCCAGCGTCCACCCGGCGGCCGCGACGATCTGCGCCGCCCAATGCGCCCCGACGCGCGCCGCGCCCAGCGCACCGGAGGGCGCGCCCGCCGCAACCTTCCATTGCGCCGCAGCTGCCATCAACGCCAATTGAGTCGGGTCTCGCATCCTTTTGCTGGTGTCGGAAAGCTGTTACGTTGGTTCCTCAATCTGGGAGTCTGTTTCGTAGTCAAACAACAAGAATACGGAGCTTAAATTATGCGACATCTGTCAGGTCTCGTGGTCGTGGGTGTTCTAGCCTGTAGCTCCACCCAAGCGCCGCGGGGTGGGAGCGACGCCGGCAAGGACAGCAGCGCGGACGTACAGGGCGAACGCATCGCGCCACCTCAGGACGCCGGCTGCGCGAATGTCTACACGTCGCCAGGTTGCGGGGCGAACGCCCCAGCCACCCAGTGCGTCGCTCAGGACACAGAGTGCACCCAGCGCGCGTGCGGCTGTGACGGCATCATCATGGAAGGGTGCAACGGGTTTCAGAAGCCATATGCGTCCACTTTCGACGACCAGTCCCTCCTCGGGGCGGGTGGGCCTTGTGACCCGACGGCCACATGCGGTGGCAGGACGGTGTATGAGGCGCGTGGGTGCGGAGCGCAAGCGGTCCCCCACTGCGTGACTGGGGGCCCCGCCTGCGCGAACTACGCTTGCAGTTGCGAAGGAAAGGTCATCGTCGGGTGCCTCAAGACCTTTGACGAGCCGTACGCCCAGATCTATTGCGACTTCCCGCTCGGCTGCGACCCGGCACTGCCCGCTCCCGGCACTGCGTGTGATCCCACCTCGGACGCCGGATGGCAGGCCCCCGACGCGGGTGCCCAAGACGCCACGGCGTCTCAGTAGCTTCCGCCCAGGTCACTTCAACGTGAGGATGTCGCGGTTCCCGACCAGCGCGCCCACCCCGGCCCCGAGCAGCAGTCCCAGCGTGCCGTACATGGCGCCCGACCACACCGCGGCGTCGTGGTGGGAGCAGATAATGGTGCAGTCCATCGACGCTTCGTAGGGGTCGAGGTTCCGCGAGTACCCCACGGTCGCCCCCACCACGATTCCGATCGCCGCCCCGAGCAGCGCCCCTTGAGCGGCGCTCAACCCCCGCCTGACCACCACGATCTGCCGCACCTGCTCGAGCGGAATGATCCGATCATCGCGGGTCTTGAACCGGATATCTGTCGGGGAGGTCGATACGATCAGCTTGGCCGGCTGCTCGGTGCTGCCTCGCGGCGCGGTTTCCACCAGGACCTCCCCATAGAAGGAGGCGCGCTCGTGGATCCATCGTTGGGCGCCCTGCGACTGTGGGAATTCGAACGCCGTCGTCGAACACCCACCGGTCAGCAGCGCCAAAACAAGGCCGAGAAGCCGCATGCCCTGGGGAACAGCAAGGCGGAGGCCACGCCGGCCGTGGTGGCCCCTGGGCTGTAGATCGGGGCTCCGGACACTGTTCCCGCATGACAAGCCCCCGCAGGCGGCTGGTTTCGATCTGTGCTGTCTTTGTGCTCCCGCTATTCGCCTGTGCGGCGGAAGTGGGGGGTGGGGGAGGAACCGGCTCCGCTGGAACCACCGGCGGCACCGCCGGCTCGAGCGGCCAGGCCGGGACGACCGGCACGGCCGGGACGACCGGCGCAGCCGGGACGAGCGGCGCGGCCGGGACGAGTGGCGCGGCGGGAACGACCGGCGCAGCGGGGACGACCGGTGCGACCGGCATCGCGGGCACCACGGGCGCGGCCGGGACGACCGGCGCGGCGGGACACGCGGGCACTACGGGAGCAGCCGGCACGACCGGCGTGGCGGGACACGGGGGCACCACGGGCGCGGCCGGGACGACCGGCGCGGCGGGAACGACCGGCAACGGAGGCGCCGCCGGTGGACCGGTGGATC
>JADGRB010000128.1 GCA_017881315.1 Pseudomonadota bacterium | reverse complement strand
CGCCCGCCGCCGCGATGAACGCCTCCCACCATTTCCGACGGAAGGCCAGGGCGGCGCCATAGACCCAGACGATCGTCAGCGCGCATATGATGATGAAGAACCGCCGCACCCTCAGCAGGTAGGTCGGCGCGTCGATCGCGGCCGTCCACACATTCTGAATAGCCGGCAGATCCTGCCTATTCTTGAAGACCTGCCGGATCGCGGGCGGCAGGGAGGGGAAGAGCACCAGCCACTTGGTCATCGACGGGTAGATCGTCGCCCGTGGCATCAGGAGGCCGGTCGCGACCATGTCGTGCACGGGATTTATCTGCCAGTAGACCTCGTCCCAGTGTTCGCCGAAGTCCACCCCCCGCAGATCGGAGACCGCGAATACCGTCACCAGCGCCGCCGCCGGCAGCGCGAGCAAGACAGATTGGAACCAACGCCGCGCGCACATCTGCTGGAAGCGGTTTCGATCAAGGGAGTGGTTAGGGGACACGACGGGATGAGGCTCTGCGCAGGGCCGACGGAGGCTACTCTACCCTTGGTAAAATCAAATCGGGAGCCCGATGCATGCCGAATGCCGCGGCCGCTGCTAGAGTCGCCGCGGAATGGATGCGCGGCGTTCGCTGATCGTCCTGGACCGGGACGGGGTCCTCAATCGGTTGATAGACAACCCCAGCGAGCCGCGGCCCGACAGCCCGATGCGGGCGAGCGAGGTGGTCGTCTTTCCCTGGGTGCCGCAGGCCCTGCGCGATCTGACGCATGCCGGTTTCGGAATCGTCGTCGCGAGCAATCAGCCGGCGTGGGCCAAGGGGAAGACGACCCGCGCGGATCTCGAGGCCGCCCACGCGGCGGTTTTGCACGGGGCCGAGGCGGAGGGCGGCGTCATCCTGAGCTCGCACATCTGCTACCACCGCGCCGAAGACGGCTGCCCTTGCCGAAAGCCGGCGACCGGTCTTCTGAAAGAGGCTTTTGAGCGTCACCCGGGATATGCCGTCGGTGCCTCCTGGATGGTCGGCGATCGCGCCATCGACGTGCTGGCGGGGGCGACGTTCGGGCTCCGGACGGCGCTGCTGGCCGCGGATTCCGCCGAACAAGCGACGCTGGTCGCGCGCCGTCTCCAGCCTGATTTTCTGGGGGCAGATTTGCGGGACTTCGCGCGGTTCGTGCAAACGCCGGCCCACGCCTAGCGGGTCTCGCGCCGCTTTCTCGCGCCGAGAAAAGGCCACCTGCGAGATTCACAACCGGGTAGATTCGCGGCGATCGTGCGCACCCAATCGACCGCTCCGGCGACCGACCAGCGAATGCTGCGCGATCCGAGGCTGGTGCTGGTCCTGGCGGTGGCGGTCGGCCTCTGGGTTCCGTTCGCGCGCGCCGATTGGTTGGTCACCAACGAAGGGGCGTCGTACGTTTGGCGGACCATCGAATGGGCGACGGAGCTGCGCGCCGGCGAGCTGTACCCGCGTTGGTGCCCGGACTTCTACGGCGGGTACGGGTCTCCGCTCTTCATCTTCTACGCCCCCGTCATCTATGGCCTGGCCGGCATTCTGACCGCCCTTTCCCTCGATCCGTTCTGGGCGCTCAAGGCGATGACGCTTCTCTTCTCGCTCGTCACGGGGCTCGGGACGTACGCGCTGGTGTTCGGCGAGACGCGACGTCGAGACGCTGCGTTTCTCGGGGCCGTCGCCTACCTGGCCGCCCCCTATCGGATCGCCAACCTCTACCAGCGCGGCGATCTGGGCGAGTTTGCCTGCATCGCCCTCCTTCCCGCCGTTCTGGCGCTCTATCGGGCGGCGGCGTCGGAGGCCCGTCCGGCGCGTGCGCGCTGGCTGGCGGCGTCGGCGGCCGTGATCCATGCCCTCACGATCATGACCCACGCCGTCCTCGGTCTTTGGGGCACGGTCCTCATCGGCCTGGTGGTGGCCGGGACGGGTGTCCAGTTGCTCCGGCGTGGTTTGTGGCGGCGGGCGCTGCTGCTGGTGGGCGCCTTGGTCTGTTCGCAGGGACTGGCGGCCGTCTACACCATTCCGGCCATCGCCTATCGGACCGCCACCCACACCGCGGAAATGGTGGTGGGTTACTACCACGCACCCGACAACTGGATCCCCCTGAAGGCTCTGTTCGATTCCGAGCAGGTAGGTTTCAAGATCGGATGGCTGCTGGTGTCGTCGGCCATTGCCGTCGTCCTGGGGCTACTCATCAACTTCAGGATGGGTCGGCGGGCGCTCGGGTGGACGTTCCTGACCGCGCTTCTGATGGCAGCGACGCACCAGCGGGCGAGCTGGTTCTGGGAACCCGGTCGCATCCCGCTGACACCTTTCGTCCAGTTCCCCTGGCGACTGGTTGGACCGGCGGCGCTCACCGCCTCGGTGATGCTGGGGATCGCGATGGCGGCCATCTTCGAACGTGCGACAGAATCGGCGCGCATGGCGGCCGCCTATGCGGGCGCGGCAGCCCTGCTGCTGGTAGTTGCCTGGCCCAGCGTCAACCCCGAGGTCGGGTCCACCGGGGGGATCGCCAGCGACTCCGCCGCCCTCCGTCAGGTGATCGAGTCTGCGACGGACGCGGACGAGTACCTGCCCCTCGCGGTGGCGGCGCCGCCGGTGGCGCCCCGTCACGATCTCGTCGCGCGAGCGGAAGGAGCAACGGCCGCGGTGAACAGCGACGGCAGCCACCACGCGCTGGTGGTCCGTGCCGATCGAGGCGGAGCCGTCTTGCACCTGGCGCTGTACGGGTTCCCGGGTTGGAACGTCGAGACGACGTCGGGCCCGGCCAAGGCAAGACTGGATGCTGACGCGAGCGGCCTGTTGCGAATTCATCTCCCGGCGGCCGGCAGCTATCGCCTGCAGCTGCGTTTCGGTGCGACCCGCGCCTTCCGCATCGGGACCTTCCTGAGCGTACTTTCGCTGCTCGCGCTCTGTCTGTTCTTGCTGCGCGGATCGCGTTTCTGGATCTGGCCGTCCCGGACCGTGGCCCATGCTTGAGGCGGACGACGCGCGTCCGGAGGTTCTCGAGGCCATCGCGCAGGCCCGCCGGGCGGCGGTGGCCGGCCTCGCGCTCTGGCGCGAAGGACTGATCGCCGAGAGCCACGTCTACCTGGCGGAAGCCCTGCGCGCGGCGCTCCGCGCCTGGGCGCCCGTCGATGCCGGGGGCCACACCCAGTCGCCGGATCCTTCTGACGGTCCGGGCCAGGAGGGGAAACCGGCCCTGACAGCCCTCGAGCGTGCCGGGTACAAGCGGGTGGACCGCCTTCAGACGGCGCTGGCGGCACCGGTGCCGTCGGTGGGTTCCGGGCGACAGCCCGAGCTCGAATGGATCTGGGACGAGATCGAATGGCTCTGTCGCTTCACGCTGCGTCGGCTGACCCCGAAGAGGACGCGACGCCGGAGGCGTCTCTACGGCGGTGCCGCGCTGGCCGCCCTGGTGCTCATCGCGATGGTCATCATGATTGAGCTGCGGGGTCGTCCGACCGCCACGGCTTCCGCCTCCCTCCCCTCCGAGCCGCACCCCGCCTCCTACGCCGTCGATGGGATGGCCGCGAGCGAGTGGTTGCTCCCGGATGGTACGCTGGGATGGTTGCAGATCACGTTTCCCTCGCCGCGACGGGTCCGCGGCGTCCGCCTCCTCAATTCCCACAATCGATACTTCATGGACCGCGCCTCGGAACACGTGAGGGTGACCGCCTTCTCCGATCGGGGGCCACTCACGACGGTCGAAGGACGATTCGATCGAATCGACATCGAACGATCGGCGCTGGACCTTCCCCTCGACGCGCACAAGGTCACGTACCTGTCCGTCGAGATCCTCTCGTACTTCGGCGTCGGCGGCGGCCTGGCCGAGGTCGAAGTGCTTTGATCGTCGCGAAAAGGTGAAACCATGGACGAGGCCCAATACGACCTACACGCCGAGATCGAGGAGCGCCACTGGTGGTTCGCCGGGCGTCGAACCATCGTCAAGCGCCTCCTGGAAAAGATCGTGCCCCCACGTCCCGACGCGCTGGTCATCGACGTCGGTTGTGGAACCGGCGCCAACGTCGCCGCGCTGGCGCAGTCCTATCGTTGCCTGGGCCTCGACGAGTCGTCGCAGGCGATCGCCCACGCCCGCGCGCGTTTCCCCAACGTCGAATATGTCTGCGAGGCAGGTGTCGGGGCGCGCGCGGACCGCTTCGCGAGCGCGTCGGCGGTCCTTCTGATGGATGTGCTCGAGCACGTCGAAGACGACTTTGCGCTGCTGAGCCAGGTGCTCGCCCTCGTGCAGCCGGGCGCACACGTCTTGATCACCGTTCCGGCGGATCCGTCGCTGTGGACCCAGCACGACGAGAGCTTCGGGCACTGGCGCCGCTACGACGCCGAGCGGCTGCGCGCAACCTGGCGTGGACTGGCCGTCGAGACGCGCTTGCTCTCGTACTACAACGCGCGTCTCTATCCGATCGTCAAGCTGGTCCGGGCCGTCAGCCAAAGGCGCCATCGAGCGGCTGGCGCGGCCGGAACCGATTTCACGATGCCACCGGGTCCCGTCAACGGTGCGCTGGAACGCTTCTTCGCGGGCGAGGCACGGGCGCTCGAGCGGGACATCGATCGCGGCGGCGAGGCCTACCGGCGCGGGGCGAGCCTGATCGCGATCCTGCGGCGGTCCGAAGGCGAGCTCACCGTTCGAAGCAAGCCGCGCGGTCTGGCCGCCGACATGCGGCCGTCCGGCTGAGGCCGGCGAGCGATCCGGATCAACCGCCCTTGCGCAGCCATCCGGTGAAGTCCTCGAGGCCCTCGGGCGAGCCGATCTCGTAGAAGCGTTCCTGCACCTCGAAACCGGCCAGGTCGCCGCGGCGGGAGAGCGCGAAGAACAGCTCGGCCAGATCGGCCTTGGTGCCGGCCGGGATCTCATCTGCGATGACCCGCCGCTCGAGCGCCGAGAGGCCGTAGTCGATGTAGGCGAAATCGGCGGCGGGTCGGCCCCGGCGCTGCTTGTCGTACAGCACCACCCGCCCGTCCTCGAAGATCACGTTGCTCCGATCCCAGCGGCCGTCGTTGCGAAACACCGTCATGAGGGCGGGCGCGCCGCCGTCGGCGAAGGCGCGGAAGACCACGCCGAAATCGATGGGCAGGAACGAATCGCCGTAGGTGACCAGGAAGCGCTCTTCGAGGACGCCTTCATCGAGCGCGAGCCGGAGGGCGCCCGCGGTGCCGCGCAGGTTGCTCCCCTCGTCGACGTAGCGCACGCGGAGGCCGCCGGCGGTCTGGTCACCCACGTGCGCCCGGATCTCATCGCCCCGGTAGCCGATCGACAGCACCACCTCGGTCACGCCGTGTCCGGCCAGCCAGTCGAGCTGGTGGTCGACGAAGGCGCGCCCGGCGACGGGGATCAGCGCCTTGGGAATTCGCTCGGTCAGCGGCCGCATCCGGGTGGCGAGGCCGCCCGCCAAGATCAGACACTGCACTTCAGACACGGAATCAGGGGCGAAAAATGACGCCGGCGAGCAGCTCGACGCGCGAGATCTCGGCGTGGAAGAATTCCTTCTTGGGGCTGTTCGCGATCGCCGGCCAAAGGAAGATCGACACCATCGGCGTCAGCTGATACTGCACCCCGACGCCGATCCGGATCTCGGCCAGCGCCTGTGTCCCCTTGACCGTCACCATCGAGTTGGCGAACAGCGCGGAGTTCGCGTTGAGACCGCCGATCGAGAGCACGCCGATGCCGAGATCGGCGTCCAGACGAAACCGTTCGGCCAGACGGAACTCGACGGTCGGGTCGATGAGGAAGGAGGTGAAAGAATCCTTCGAGCTGGTCTCCTGCAGGAAGGTGTAGCCGAACAACAACCCCAGCCGGAACCGCACCGTCGAGGTGATGGCCCCGAAGGTGTAGCCCCCGGCCAGCGTCAGCGCGAAGGATGGATCGGCGCTCCCCTGAACGCCCGACGCCCAGGTGTCGAAGCCGATCGCGGCGCCCAGATCGATGCGGCGCGGGGGCACGTAGGTCTCGCCTGGTGCGATTCCGGCGGTCGCGCCGACATCGCCGGTCGCGGTCGTCGTCGTGCCGGAAGGAGGTTGGGTCCCGGTCCGGCCCGTCCAAGTTGCCGGCGGCGGCGAGGTCTTGTCGGCGGGAGGCGGGTTGGTGCCAACCGGCGGGTTACCCGGGCCGAACGGGCCCGGGGGTGGAATCTGTTTGGCCTGGTCCTGTTGCTGAAGCTGCTTTTGCAGCGCCTCGATCTTCTGCTCGACCTCCGCCCGGTTGTGCGCCTTGGGCGGGTAGTTGGCCAGGTAGCGCTTGTAAAAGAAGATGGCCTTCTCGGCGTTCTCCATCACCCGATAGGCCTGGGCGATGTTGTAGAGGAATCCCGCGTCGTTCTTGAGCTGATAGCCCTTCTGCCAGGCGTCGATCGCCTTGTCGAACTGCCCCAGGTCGAAGAAGGTGTTCCCCTGGGTGAACAGATCGCGCGCCATCTGGTCGTCGTCGGCGTGAGCGCGGCCGGGCGCGACCAGGACCATGACGATGACGGCGAAGATCGCCAGCATTCGGGCGACAAAAGACGCGCGGACTCGCACGGTTGGCATCGTATCCGGAAGCCGGAGCCCCGGCAAATTCAGCCGCCCGGACCCGTCACGACCGTCGCATGCGCGGCGCCAGCTCCAGCGCGGCCTTCCCGCGTCGGAAGACCCGCACCGATCCCGACGTCTGCGAGACCACGATCGCGATCGCCTCGCTGTCGCGCGAGATGCCGGCGGCCGCCATGTGCCGGGCGCCGAGGCCGAGCGGCACGTCCAGATCCTGATCCTGATCGAAGTTCAGGTAGCGCCCCGCCGCCATCACGCAGCCGTCTTCGCGCACGACGAAGGCGCCGTCCAGCACCGCGAAGGCGTGCAGCGCGTGGCGCACGTCGGGGTTCATGATGTTCTTCTCGTCCTCCGAGTAGCCCTGGAACGGATTGAGCGTGAGCTGGCGCGACTTCTCCATCACGGTGTTGGAGTCGCCCACCACGAACAGCGCGCCGACCGGGCGGCCCTCCCACCCCTCGACGCCGATGCTGATCGCCAGCTCGATGAGCGCGTCCATCAGCCCCGGCGAAACCCCCTTGGCCTGCAGGAAGCCGAACGATCCCTCTTCGTCGTCCTGACCGAGGGTGACCACCAGGATCGAATCGGGGTACGTCGTGGGCTTGCGCGAGAGCAGGCTGACCACCACGTCCCCCTCCTTGTAGATGCCGCGCGTGATGCCGCTCACCAAGGCGATCTTGAGCTTCTCCGGACGGCCGAGGTCATATTCGGGCAGCGGCAGCACCTGCACGCCGGCGGCCTCGATCACGTCGCGCTGGCTGGGCGCCACCACCGCCTGGACCATGCGCTTGCGCGCGCGCGGGTGGCCGCGAAAAGCCTCCTCGGGCAACGGTAGGTCTCCCACGTACAAGAAATGGTCGATGCTGGGTCGGTTGGCGAGCGCCACCGCCGCGCGGATCACGTCGGTCTGGGTCGCCGTCGGAGCTTTGGGCATATTCGCGGTCTCTTTGGCCCGCATGCTACGCTGAAACGGCAGGCCCGGATGAAGTTACCGCCGCAGAGCTGGCTGAAGTTACCGCCTTCGGGCTGGCTCCATCGCTGGATGCCGCTCTTCGGTTTGCTGATCGTCATCGGCATCGCCTTCGACGTGGTCACCCGCTCGCGGCTGTCGGCGACCACGGGCCTTCTGTGCGAGGGGGAATACGCCGACTCGCTCCAGATCGGATCTCTGCGCACCCGCGAGATCGAACAGGGTCCGCGCAGCCAGTTCAGCTATCTGGTGCGCAGCAGCGCCAAGTACGAGTGTCCGTTCTTCGGGCCCGACGGCAAGCTGCGCCGGCGCCGCGTCCAGGCCAGCGAGCTCGGCACCGCCTTCGCCTACGAGATCTCCGGCAACGACACCTACCTGCTCACCAACGAGCACGTGGCGGCCTGGCCCGAGGTGACCGACACCTTCCACCGGATCGACGGCGTTCCCGAGGGCTGCAAGCGCGTCGAAGAAAAGTTGCGCATCGTGCGCGACGAGCGCGACGACTTCGAGCCTGGGCAGATCGTTCTCAGCCGCGTTGCCGTGGACCCGCTGCTGGACGCGGCCGTCTTGAAGGCCGGCCAGAAGCTCACCGTCATCCCCTACAAGATCGGCAAGAGCTCCGCGCTGCGCCAGGGGAACGCGGTCGAGGTACGCGGTTTTCCGCTGGGGGTCATGCAGGCGGTCTCGAGCGGCAAGGTGGTCAACCCCTACGATCGCGATCAGGAGCAGGGATGGGACCACGTCGACTTCGTCATCGACGCGCTGCTGGCCGAGGGAAACTCGGGGAGCCCGGTGCTGGCGGCCTCCTGCAAGTCCCGAGATCTCGAGCTGGTCGGCATCTATCACGCCGGCTACAAGGGGCACAGCGCGCTCAACGTGGTGGTGGGAATCGATCAGCTCGGCGACTTCATGCGCAAGAAGAAGCACCTTCCGCGCGCGCTCACCGAGGGGGCGTCGGGCGCGCCGGGCGTCGCCGAGCGGGCCTTTCTCAAGGAGACGCTGGCGGCCGGCACCTTGCCGCTGTTCGACTTCGGGGGCCTGTTCGTGCGGGCGGAGGTCTCGGACGGCGTGCTGCTCTACCACCTCTATGGCCGGCAGTTTCCGCTCGACGATCGGCGGGTCGCGGTCATCGAAGATCTTCCCAAGGGAGGCGCCTTCGGCGAGCTCGGCCGGCTGTGGGTGCTGGGCAGCACCGGCTGGCGCGAATGGCCGCCCGCGGCGCTGGGCGTAGAGGAGCGCGATCTGCTGGCCCGGGTGGGCGACTCGATTCGCTTGCAGATCCTGCACACCATCGACTACCGGAAGGCGCTGGCCAACCCATCGTCGGCCGACGAGCGCAAGCGGGGGCGCGATCTGTCGCGCGCGATCACCCGCGACGTGCCGGTCGCGCGTGACTTGGCCGCCAACCTGCTCGACACCGTCGATCGCCTGTCGGCCGGCCGCGACGCCGCCAACAGCCCGGTCGCGGCCAGCGGCGAGACCCCTCCCGCCACCATCGCCCTGCCCCCCCGCGGCGCGCCCTAGTCTGCACGGCGGTGCAGCTTGGCGGTCTCCGGTCCCCTCTCCCCGCGAGAGCGGGGAGAGGGCTAGGGAGAGGGGCCGCCTAGCTGTACCGCTTGCGGATGAGCGCCAGGACGGCGTCTTTGGCGCAGTTGTCGCAGTAGCCGAAGCGGGACTTCATGGTCGCGAGCGTGGCGGCCGCGCCGGCCGCGGCGTCGGGTTGCATGCGGGTGGCGCCATCGGTGAGCAGCACCAGGAGATCTTCGTTGATCTTGCGGACCTGCTTCTTGCGCTCCTCGAAGAAGGACTCGCGCAGCTCGGCGATCTGGCGCGGGAAGATCTGGTCGTAGTCCGGTTTCTGGCGCGGGTGATCGATCGACCAGGCGCCGATCTTGCTGATCACCTCGCGACGGAACTCGTCGCGGCGTCCCGAGGCCTGCAGGATCCGCTCGACGTCGGCCATCATCTCTTCGTCGGGTTCTTCGTCGCGGCCCGTGATCGGGTTGGGGACCTTCTCGCGCTTGACCCAGTAGGAGGCGTGGGCGGCGTAGCGCTCGAAGCGCTCCATGTAGCGGCGCTCGTCGACCAGGCCCATCGAGGTCCGGACCTCGTCGTCGATGCGGTCGACGAGCTTGTCACGCACCTCGAAGACGAACTTGCGGTTCTCGTGAAATCCGCCCGGCAGCGTCTCCTGCTTGAGGAACTCGTAGACGGTCACGCCGCGCACCAATTCTTCCAGCTCGTCGAACACCGCGAACGGCGACAGGCAGGCGTGCCGCGCGCTCTGCGCGGCGTTCATGATGACCAGCTTCATCTCGCGCGGCGAGGCGCCGGTCCGGCCTTCGTAGTTGGGGTAGTTGTCGGATTCGCGGGCGACTTTCTCGACCCCTGCCAGCAGATCGCGCTGCTGCTCGGTGGTGAGCCCCTCGGGCGTGATGCCGTCGGCGTAGAGCTGCGCCTTCTCGAGCGGGCTGAGCTTGAGCACGATGTCCGAGAGCGCCTTGCCGTACTTTTCGGCCAGCGGCTTCTTCATGCGCGTCAGCACCGCCCACAGCGCCGTGACCCAGGCGACGTGCGGCGCCACGTGCTTGCCCGACTCGACGTGCGAGGTCCGGATCTGCGCCTCGTAGATCTTCTGCTCGACCCGGTAGTCGAGCAGGTACGGCACGCGCACCAGCTCCATCCGCCCCTTGAAGGACTGAAACTCGGGGATCTCCTTGAACGCCGCCAGATAGCCCTCGTTGGACGATCCGATGAACACGGTGTCGAGCTCGAGGCTGGCGACGTCGAGCGACACCCGCCCCTGCTCCACCGTGCCGAGCAGATACTTGTACGACTCGAGCGGCCGCTTGAGCAGGTCGGCGAAGTCGATCACGCCCCGGTTCCCGTCGACCAGCTCGCCCTGATATTCGTAGAGCGTCAGCGATTGCAGCGCCGCCGGCAGCGACGCCAGCGATCGGTCCATGGTGAGCTGCCGCGAGCGCGCATCCACGGCCAGCTGCGGCTCGACGGTGGCCGCCGCCTGCCGATAGCGGCGCGAGACGAAGAAGCGCTCGACCTGCACGTGGCGCAGCACCTTGCCGAGATCGCCGTGGTACGAGGACAGCAGGGCCTCGAAGATCTGGCGGTTGCGATGCGACAGATCGCCGCGCAGCAGATAGTCGGCCGATCGGAAGCCGCCGCGCCCGGTCGCCTCCAGCCGCCGGGCGATGAGCTCGCGGCGTTTGGCCCGCGGCAGCAGCAGGAGCGGATGGTCGCGCATCTCGTCGGCGATCTTCGATTCGATGAGCTCGTCCTCGAGGTAGGCGAAGGTCTCGGGCGTTCCCTCGGGCCCGAACCCGCCGCCGAACCCGATGCCCCCCTTGGTCAGCTTCTGGGTGGGGAAGATCCAGGTGAACTTGTAGAGCGCCCCCTCATCGAGCGTCGAGTAGTGCTCCATCCCGCGCTGCAGGCAGGCGACGAAGGTCGACTTGGCGCTGCCGTTGGGGCCGTGCAGCAGAACCAGGCGATTGGTCCGCCCCTCCCGCGCGAAGTTGGAGACCAGCCGATAGACGGCGGCCTGGACCTCCTCCTGTCCGACGAGAGCGTCCTTGCCTCCGTCCCAGGGGCAATCGAAGACCCGCCAGCGGATCATCGGTCCGCGCGGCGTGCGGATGGGCTCGGTGCCGAAGTAGTCGAAGACGTCGCGCAGGTACTGACCGGCCGAGCGGAGCTGCTGCGCCGGATCGGTGCCGAACAGGGCGAGGTATTCGCCAAATGAAATGACCCGCCGGTTGCGCGCGAAGTTGTCGCGCATCTCGCCGGTGGTCTCCCCCAGCCAGTCCTTGGCGCTGAAAGAGTCCGCACCTACGGTGCCTTCCCCATTCGCCGCCTCGGACTCGGCTGATAGAGGGCGGTCTTTGGGGCCTGATTCGGGGCCTGAATCGCGGCCGGCCATCGTCTTTTTACGGTAGCACGCAGGCGTGTGGGCTGCATAACTTCCCCTCGGGGGCCGTCCGCTGCTATGTAAAAGAGCACATGCCCAGCTTCCGCCGTCTGACTGTCGCGATCCTGCCCGGTATGTTGCTGCTTGGTAGTGGCACGCTTCTCTTCGGCGCGAAGCCGGTCCGTGCGGCCGACGCGCCCGCCGCCGCGAAGCCGGGCCACGCCGATGCGCCCCCCTCCGGCAGCCCCATGGCCGAGCTGAAGAAGTCCAACGCCCAGCTCGACAAGGTGCTGCAGAAGAACAAGCCGAACTGGTCGCCGGAGGCGGAGCTGGAGCGCAGCGAGGTCAAGAAGCTGGTCGGCTCGTTTCTCGACTACGGCGAGCTGGCGCACCGCGCGCTGGCCAAGAACTGGGACAAGCTGACCGCCAAGCAGCGCGAGGAGTTCGTCACGACGCTGCGCGAGCTGGTGGAGCGCAGCTACCTGCGGCAGGTCCACGGCAGCCCGAACTACAACATCAAGTACGAGAAGGAAGAGAAGAAGGGGACCGAGGCCACCGTCACCGCCACGCTCAACACCACCTCGCACGGCAAGAAGGCCAAGGTCGCCCTCGAGTACATGATGATCTGGAAGGTGGATCGCTGGGTGGTCTACGACGTCGTGACCGACGAGCAGAGCATGCTCGAGAACTACCGCGCCGAGTTCAGCAAGATCATCAACCGCGACGGGTTCGACGCGCTCCTCAAGAAGATGAAGAAGAAGCTCGACGAGAAGGAAGACGACGGCGGTTGATGACCGGCTGGCGGACCGGTCCTCCGACCGATCGTCTGGCCTGGCTTGGCCGCGGTCGCGCGGTGGCGCTGCTGGCCGGCGTCGGGTTCCTGGCCGCCTCCCTTTCGGGATGCAGCCAGGACTGCTGCACCGTCGATTCGTTTCCCATCGTGCTCGATCGGGCGCCGCTCGGCAACGGCGTCGCGACGGGTGGCGCTCTCCTGGCCACCGCCGGGCCGCCCGATGCGCCGGTGGGCCAGACCTTCGGCAACATGGTGGTCGACACCGGCAGTCCGATCACGATCCTCTCCGGTCCAGCGGCCAGCGCGCTGCAAACCATGCAGGGCGGCTTCGATCTGTTCGACGGCGGCGATTTGACCCACGGGCTGCGCGCGCGGTTCCGTAACCTCGACCTCTTCCAGTTGCCGCTGCAGCCCGTGGGGGACGCGACGCACGTCCCGCAAGGGATCCTGGGCGCCAATCTGCTGCTCAACTATTCGGTCGAGTTCCGCTTCGGCGCGCTCTGCTCGGGCGGAGGGACGGCGCTCTGTTCGTCGATGACCTTTTGGAACCACCTGGGTGCCGACGAATCATTCCTCGAGGACGCCGGCTTCGCGGTCCTGGGCTTC
>JADGRB010000127.1 GCA_017881315.1 Pseudomonadota bacterium | reverse complement strand
TCTACAGCAACACGACGACTTGCGCGGCGGCGACCTGCTCGGTCTCCACGCTCACCCCGGCACGGACGTGCGACGGCGCCGGCAACTGCAAGACCGTCACCTCGTCGCTGTGTGATCCCTACGGGTGCGCTACGACCGCCTGCAAGACCACCTGCGCCGCCAACACCGATTGCGCGACGCCGGCCACCTGTAACACCACCACCGGCAGCTGCGGCAAGCTGTCGCAAGGCGCGGTCTGCACGACGGCCGCCTCCTGCGCTTCCGGGTTCTGCGTCAACAGCGTCTGCTGCAACAACGCCTGCACCGGAATCTGCACGGCGTGCAACCTCACCGGCATGGTCGGGACCTGCACCTCGATTCCCGGGGGGAGCGCGCCGAATCCAACCACCCAGTGCACCAATACCGGCGCCGCCACCTGCGGAACGAACGGCCTCTGCGACGGCAGCGGCGCGTGCCAGAAGTACGCCTCCGGCACCAGCTGCGCGGGCGCGACCTGCACCGGATCCAGCCTGACCGGCGGATCGACCTGCAACACCAGCAACGTCTGCACGGCGCCGGCACCCACCGCTTGCACTCCATATGTCTGCGGCACCAACGCGTGCAAGACGACCTGCGCCAGCAGCACCGACTGCGTCTCGCCCGACGTCTGTCTCGCCAGCGCCTGCGTGCCACCGGTCAAGCTCACCGTCCAGCTCGCCGAGCGCGACCTGACGCCGAACGATCAGGCCGTCGCGCCGCACCTCGAGATCACCAACACCGGCACGAGCGCCATCACGCTTTCGACCATCACGCTGCGCTATTGGTATACCGAGGAGGGGACCGACGGCGTGACTCTGGCCACGACGGCCATCGCGCAGAACGCGGCCTGCGACTTCGCGACCATCAACTGCACGAACGTGACGATGTCGTTCGTTCAGGTCTCGCCAGCGCGGACCGGCGCCAACTTCTACTCCCTGGTCGGGTTTACGGCGGGCGCCGGCACATTGGCCGCGGGGGCCAACACGAACGAGATTCAGCTCCGCTTCAACAAGGTGGACTTCACCAACTACCACGAGGCGGACGACTACTCGTACGTGTCGAGCACGTCTTTCGCGACGACCGCGAAGGTCACGGCGTACTACAACGGCGCCCTCGTCTACGGCACCGAGCCGTAGCGGCGGGAGGGGCGCAGCCCCTTCCCGCGCTAAGTGATGTCGATCGTGACCAGGTTGGGCGCGAAAGCGCGCAGCGCCTGGAGGCTGCGCGACTGCCACTGCGCGGCCGGATCGCTCAGGAAACGGATGCGGTAGTGATTGTCCGTGCGCTCGTCGACCTGGGCGATCCAGCGGACGAACTCTTTGAGACAGGAGGAGTTCATGAATACCAGCTCGCGAAAGTCGGCGACCACTTCACCCATGTGGTTGCGCTTGGCCTCGTCGTCGACCGAATCGAGGAAGGGACCTAGCGGCGCGTTGACCCGCAGATCGGCGTTTCCCCACAGCCGCATGACCAGCGCCTGACCGTCGACGGCCGCGGTGGCCTCGAACTCTGTGTCCTTGATCCCCGTGATCTGAACGGCCGCTGTCATCGACTATCTTGAGTCTACCACGCCCTCACGCGACCCGCCCATCACGCCGAGCGGGCTCGTCACTCGAACGGGTCGGTCTTCTTGTCGTCGGTGCCGCCCGGCGTCGCGACTGCTCCCGAGCCTTCGTCGCGGCGGGGGTGCAGGCGTCGGCGGGGATGTTGCGGGCGCGCCGCCGGTTTCGCGGGCTGCGCCACGGGCGCCGCCGCGATCGGCGTCGGCGAGGCGGTCGGCGTTGCGGCGGTGGGGGCGATGGGCGCGGCGGGCGTCGGCTCGGAAGCCTTGGTCGCCGCCGGCTCGGCTGGCGAGGTTCCGGGCAGCCTGCCGGATGGCTCGGATCTTTGCGGGTCGGCGACCGGCGTCGCCAGCGGGCTCGACGGTGTCGCGAGCGCCGGCGGTCGGTCGCGCTCGGAGCCGGCCGAGGCCGGCGGCCGGGCGAGCATCCAGGCGCCCGCGGCGGTGATCGCCGCCAGGATCGCCAGGCCGCCGTAGACCCAGACGCGATCGCCCTTGCTGGGGGCCGCGGTCGAGGACGATGGCGATGACGGCGCCGTTTGGCTCCGGGGCTGGCTGCGGGATCCCTGGCTATGAGATCCCTGGCTACGGGATGCCCGACTCTGGGTCCCCGTCTGCGCATCGCTGCCGAGCCGAACGCCCGACGACGAGAGGCCCGGGCGCAAGGCCATGGTCGGCCCCTGGGTCACCGGTTCCGCACCGAGGGCCTCGATGCGGGCGTTGCCTTTTTCGACCGGCTCGACCTCCATGTCGAGCGCGGCGGTCGCGGTCTTGCGCCACTGCAGGAACTCCGGCGCGAAGAGCCCCTTCATGTAGCCGGCGACCTGCTGCGGGCTGAACCCTTCGTTGGCGAAGGCGTAGCGCTCGAGCGCCAGCGCCATCTCGTGCGCGCTCGAATAGCGGGCGTCGCGCCGTTTGCGCAGCGCGCGCATCACCACCGCCTCGAGCTCGGGAGGAACCTCGGCCACCTCCGACGGCCGCGGGATCGGATCGTCGACGATGGCGCGCATGGTCGCGAGCTCGGTCTCGCGCCTGAAGAGCCGCCGGCCGGTCAACACCTCCCACAACACGACGCCGAGCGCGAAGACGTCGGCGCGGTGATCGACCTCTTCCGCGGAGGCCTGCTCGGGCGACATGTACTCGATCTTTCCCTTGAGGCCGCCCGGGCTGGTGTGCGCGACGCGACCGAAGGCGCGCGCCACGCCGAAGTCGATCAGCTTCACCGCCCCTTCGAACGAGACCAGGATGTTTTGCGGCGAGACGTCGCGGTGAACGACCCCCAGCGGTTGACCTTCTCCGTCGGTGAGGCCGTGCGCGTAGCCGAGCCCGCTCGCGGCTTGCGCGATCAGGTAAGCCGCGAGCGCCGGCGTGGGGGGCCGGCGCTCGCGCGTGGCCTTGCGGAGCACCGCCGACAGCGGTTTCCCCTGCACCAGCTCCATGGCCAGGAAGTACTCTTCGCCGTCGTGCCCGACCTCGATGATGCGCACGACGTTCGGGTGATCGAGCAACGCCGCCAGGCGCGCCTCGTCCAGAAACATCCGGATGAACTGACCGTTGGACGCGAGGTGCGGGAGGATCCGCTTGACGACGATGAGCGTGCGGAAGCCGGGCAACTCGCCCGAGAGCGCCAGATAGACCTCCGCCATCCCGCCGGTGGCGAGCCGCCCGATGATTTGAAAGCGCCCCAGGCGCCTGACCGCGTCGTCCATCCCGTTGCGAGATTGCGAGAGCCGCCCGCCCTGGCGGAGATCGGAGGGCGTACCAACGGTCATCTTCCCAGCAACTCCAGCAGCTTCGGATCGTGGGGTCAAGTTGGGCCGGGCACGGAGGCACAATCTTGGCGGATACTCACCGCCGTCCGCGCACATTGGGCGACACGAATCGGTCCTGCGCCGGGTCGCGGCGTACCGGGTCGGGCTTCGGGACGTGGCCGTTTTGAAGGCGCCGGTTATAATGAGACTTTTTAGGGAGATTTAAGCCTCGTGCATAACCACACTTATGGGTCGTTCTTCAGGTTGTTTGCGCTCGCGGGCACCCTGGCCGCGTTTGGGTGCGCCGGCGTCCGAGCCAAGGCCCCCGAGACGGGGAGCGCCGGCACGAACGGCAGCGCCGGCTCCGGGGGCGGCCTCGTGACGGGATCCGGCGGAAGCGGCGTCGTCATGCCGGTGAGCTGCAACGGTCCCTGCACCGACTTCCCGGCCGATCCGATCAACACCAACATCCCGACGGTCGATCCGACGATGTTCGGGACGCCCAGCGGTTCGGGTCCCTGCGTGACCGAGCCGGAGGACGGGAGCTTGTTCCCGAACAACTGGCTCCGGCCGCGGGTCCGCGTCCCGGGCGCGAGCTACATGAAGATAACCGTCCACGCCGACCTGGAGGCGAACGACCTCGTCGCGTACGCGAGCGGCGAGACCTGGAAGATGCCGGACAACATCTGGAAGGGTCTAGCCAGCCACGTGGTCCAGCAGCCCGTCAGCGTGAGCGTGCAGCTGCCGTCGGGCGGCGCCACGACCGTGAGATTTCAGATCGCGCCGGTGGGCGCCGGCGGCAGCATGGTGTTCTGGGCGGCCAATCCGACCGCCGCCAACAAGGATCCCTCGCAGGCCCTTCCGACCGACTCCGACCTGCAGGGCTTCGCGGTCGGCGACGAGAAGACGACCGAGGCGTTGAATACCGCCAATCTCAAACAGCAGGTTTTTCTTCAGGACGGGACAAACACCCACACCCCGGTCTGCATCGGTTGCCACACCGGGACACCGGACGGCGACTACGTCGCCTTCGACGATGCTTGGCCCTGGTCGGCCGCGTTCGCCGGCGTCAAACCCGACATCTCCGGTCAGGCCTTGCCCGGCTATCTCGGGTACAACTGCACGACCCCCGGGACGTCGAGCACCTGCTCGGGCTCGAAGACCTTCGTCCAGTATCCGTGGGCCGGGCCGCTGGCGTTCTCGCCCGCGCACTGGACGACCGGGGGCGATCGAATCGCGATCGTGGCGTCGCAACTCGCGCCTTCGGATCTGACGACGCCCTGGAACACCGACGACAAGCTGCCGGGAAACCTGGTCTGGATCGACACCGAGAACACGCAGACGCAGCAGACGTCGCTCTCTGTTCCTGTGACGCCCGTGCCCGGCACGTCGTTCGGATATCTCGCGCACACGGGTGACCTGGGCGGTGCCGCCTTCCCGACCTGGAGCGCGGACGGCAAGACCATCGTATATGCGTCGACCGTTCCGGGCACTGCCGCGCAACCGGGGGATCAGGACGGGCGGCTCAATCAGGGGATGACCGATCTGTATTCGATCCCCTACGCCAACCGGTCGGGCGGCGCCGCGACTCCTGTGCCGGGTGCGTCGTCCACCGGGCTCGAGGAGTACTACCCGGCCTGGTCGCCCGACGACAGGCTGCTGGCCTTCACCGCCGTACCGGCCGGGCAGGGCATGTATGCGAACAAGAACGCCGAGCTGTACGTCGTGCCGTTCGGTCAAGCCGATGCCAAACCGATCCGGCTCGCGGCCAACACACCGCCCGCTTGCACTCTTATGCTGAGCCCCGGCGTGAACAACCACTGGCCGAAGTGGTCGCCCGCCGCGACGGCGGCCAACGGCAAGACCTACTACTGGATCGTCTTTTCTTCCAATCGCTACGGCCTTCCGTCGCAAAAAGACGCGAAGGGGAATACGGTTCAGGTATCGCAGCTCTATGTCACGGCCGTCGTCGTCGATGAAGTAGGTCCGCCGGTGAGCTACCCTGCGATCTATCTCTGGAATCAGTCGCAGGCTACGCTCAACACCACCCCGGCGTGGCAAGACTTCCACATTCCGATCGTCATCGACTGATCGCCGCGCTGGCGCTCGCCGCGGCCACGGCGGTCGCGGGCGTCGTTCACCCGGCACCCGCGGGCGGGGTCGAACCGGCGCCGGCGGGCGTTGCGTCGATCGCGTTCGGGCCCTGGTCGTTTCGGGCGCTGAAAGCTCCGGCGGGCTTCGGGGACTGGATGCCGGCGGTGGTGCCGGGCTGTGTCCACACCGATCTGTTGCGGGACGGCAAGATTCCCGATCCGTTCTACGGCGCCAACGAAACGTCGCTGCAGTGGATCGAGAAGACCGAGTGGGAGTACCGGTCGACCTTCGTCGCCGACGCGGCGCTCCTGCGGCGGGAGCGGATCGAGATCGCCTTTCAGGGGCTCGATACCTACGCCGAGGTCTCGGTGAACGGCGCGCGGGTGCTCACGGCGGACAACATGTTTCGATCGTGGCGGGCCGAGATCAAGGCGCACGTCGCGGCGGGGACCAACCTGGTGGTGGTGCGCTTCCGGTCGCCCATCGCCGTGGCCAAGCCGATCCACGATCGCCTCGGGTACACGCTGCCGGCGGTGAACGATCAGGCGCCCGAGATGGTCAGCATGTTCACGCGCAAGGCGCCCTACCACTATGGGTGGGACTGGGGGCCGCGCTTCGTGACGAGCGGGATCTGGCGGCCGGTGACCCTCGAAGCCTGGGACGCGGCCCGCCTCGACGATGTGCAGGTCCATCAACGGGCGCTCGACGACGCGCAGGCCCGCCTGGAAGTCGCGGCGGTGGTGGTGGCGGCGCGCGCCGGGCGGGCGCGGATCACCGTCGGTCTCGCGGGCGGCGCGGTGCTCGGCACCAGCGACGCCGTGCTCGCGCGCGGCCGCAACGAGGTCAAGGTCGGCGTCGTCATCGACAAGCCCGAGCGCTGGTGGCCGAACGGTCTCGGACCACAGCGCCTCTACGCGCTCGAAACGTCGCTGTTCGACCTGTCGGAGGAGCTCCCGGCCCCGCCGCGTCGGGGCTCGGCGCGAGCGGAGATGGGCGCGACGTTGCTGGGACGTCGCACCACGCGCGTCGGCCTGCGCACGCTGGAGGTGGTGAGCCAGCACGACGCGGGTGGCAAGAGCTTCTTCATCAAGGTCAACGGCGCGCCGGTCTTCATGAAGGGGGCCAACTGGATCCCGTCGGACAGCTTCCTCGACCGGGAGACGCCGGAGCGCGCGCGCAGCCTGCTGCAGGCGGCGGCGACGGCGAACATGAACATGGTGCGCGTGTGGGGCGGCGGCGTCTACGAGAGCGATCGGTTCTACGAGCTCTGCGACGAGCTGGGCCTGCTGGTCTGGCAGGACTTCATGTTCGCCTGTTCCATGTACCCGGGCGACGCCAGCTTCGTCGAGAATGTCCGTCAGGAGGCGATCGAGAACGTTCGTCGCCTGCGCAACCATCCGTCGCTGGCGCTGTGGGCCGGCAACAACGAGATCGAGGCGGCCTGGCAGCAGTGGGGCTGGCCCTGGAAGTTTCACCTCGGCAAGGCCGCGCAGGCCACCATCTGGAACGACTACAAGCACCTCTTCCACGAGCTGCTGCCGCGCATCGTCGCGGCGGAGGATCCGGGACGTTTCTACACGCGCTCGACGCCCAGCGCGAACGAGGACGGCGTGCCGCCCAACAAGCTCGGGTGGGGCGACATGCACTACTGGGGCGTCTGGCACGCCGCCGCGCCCTACGAGGACTACGCCGCCAACGTGTCGCGCTTCATGAGCGAGTACGGATTCCAGTCGTTCCCGACCCTCGACAGCGTCGCCCGCTACGCGCCGCCGTCGGAGTGGAGGATCGATTCGCCCGTGATGCTCAGCCACCAGCGCCACCCGCGCGGCAACGCGCTGGTGCGCACCTACATGGATCGCGACTTTCGCGTCCCCAAGGACTTCGGCGCGTTCCTCTACCTGTCGCAGGTGTCGCAGGCGACGGTCATCCAGTTCGGCGCGGAGGCGCACCGGCGGCGCATGCCCACCAACATGGGCAGCCTCTACTGGCAGCTCGACGACTGCTGGCCGGTCGCCTCCTGGTCCAGCATCGACTACTACGGCCGCTGGAAGGCGTTGCAGTACGCCGCCCGTCGGTTTTTCGCGCCGGTGCTGGTGAGCCCCGTCGACGACAACGGAACCCTGCGGGTGTTCGTGGTGTCGGATCGCCGAGACGACTTCGGCGCGCGCCTGACGGTGCGCCTCATCGACTTCGACGGCGCCATCCGCTGGCATTCGGAGCGCGATCTGACCGTCAAGGCGCTCACCAGCGAGGCGCAGTTCTTCGCGCGGAAACGCGACCTGCTCAAGGGGCTCGACCCGAGCCGGGTGGTGCTGAGCGCCGAGCTGCGGGTGGGGGGGACGCTGGTCGGGCACCATCTGTTCTATTTCACGAAGACGCGGGACCTGGCGCTCCCGGCGCCGGAGCTGACCTTCGCCGTCGAGCCGCATGGCACGTCCGCCACGGTCCGCGTCACCGCCCGCCGCCTGGCGCGCGCCGTCTGGCTGTCGACGCCCGGCGACGAGGGGGCCTTCTCCGACAACTTTTTCGATCTGCTGCCGGGGGAGACTGCGACGGTCGAGTGGACGCCCGGTCCGGGCGCCTCGCCCGGGTTCGCCGCCCGGCTGTCTTCGTTGCTGCGCGCGATGACGGTGCGCGATACATACTGAGGCATGGGCTACCGGATCAAACGCAAGGAGGGGGTCGCGGCGGCGGTGCGCCGGATCGTGCGCGAGCAGCTGGGTGGGGCGATCGCCGTGGCCCGCGATCGGACCATCGCGCAAGACGAGCGGGTGCACGAGGTACGCACGCGGCTCAAGCGCTCGCGCGCCGCGCTGGCGCTGATCCGCGCGGAGGTCGGGGAGGCGGCGGAGCGCGACGATCGGCGCCTGCGGGACGTGGGCCGGATGCTCTCGCGGCCGCGTGACCTGGCGGTCCAGGCGCAGACCTTTCGCGCGCTCGGCACGCGCTTGCAGCCGGCGCTGCCGCCGCGCCAGCTGGCCCGTCTCGGTGCCGGCGAGCAGCAGCTCCTGGCCGCCCTTCACCCCGAGGAGGTCGAGCGCGATCTGCGTGAGACGGTGCGCGCGCTGCGCCGCTTGCGCCGCGAGCTCGGGCCCTGGGGCGTCAGCCGAGGCCGCCGCACGGTCGGCACCGGCGTCACCAAGACCTACCGGCGCGGGTTGCAAAAGCTGGCCGCGGCCCGCGCCCGCCCGTCGCCCGAGCGGTTCCACGAGTGGCGCAAGCAGGTCAAGGCGCTCTCCTACGAGCTGCGCATCATCGGCGGCGCGGTTCCCGAGCTGACGACGACGTTGATTCCGAAGGTCGAGAAGCTGGGGGAGATCCTGGGCGAGGTGCACGATCTCGACTCCCTCAGGGCCACCGCCCTTCGGCACCCGCGCTGGTTCGGGCGGGCGGCCGACGGCGAATCGGTGCTGAGCGCGGTGGACGAGCGGCGCGCGGAGCTGGAGACGGAGGCCCTGAGGCTGGCCGGCAGCGTGTTCGCCGGGCGCGCGCGCGACGTGCGCGCCCTGGTCGAGACAGGCTGGGAGATCTGGCGCAAGGGTCCGGGCCTGGCGGCTGCCCCGGCGCAGAGCGGATAGGCCGCGCAGCCATGTCACGGCGCCCGAAGCCCGCGATGGTCATCGCCGCGGTCCTGGCGCCGCTGGTGCTCCTGTCGATCTCCACGCGCGCCCGGCCGGCGGCGAATCGACCGCAGCCCGGTCCACGCGCCACCACCCGCGACGGGCACGCGCGCCCGCGGGCGCTGGCGTTCAATCCCGACGACGGTCTGCTCTACGTCGCGCTCTCGACCGCCGGCGAGGTGGCCGTGGTCGCACCGTCTTCGCCGCCGCGGGTCCTGGCGAAAGTGGGCGCCTGCGACTTCCCCGACGCGCTGGTCGCGCTCCCGGACGGCGGCGCGCTGGTGGCCTGTCGCTTCGATCCGGGGCTGCGGCGGATCACGCGCGGCGAGGGCGGATCCTTTCAGGTGGCGACGATCGCCCGCGAGCTCCTGGCGGGCGCTCGCGGGTTGGCGCTGGCGCCCGACGGCAAGCTGGCCTACGTGGCGTCCCCGGCGCTGCGTGGGATCGCCGTCGTCTCGTTGGCCGGCGGTCGGGTGATCCAGACGCTGGCGACTGGAATCTCTCCGCGCGCGTTGCGGGTGGTGCGGGCGGGGGCCTGGCCGGGGCAGCCGGCGCCGCTGTTGGTCGCGAGCGCCTTCATCGATCACGCCGTCAGCGTGCACCCGATCGGCGCGGACGGCCTGCTGGGTGCATCGATTCAGACCATCCGGACCGAGGCGCCGGTGCTCGATCTGCGTGTCACCAGCGGGCAGCGGCCCGGGCTCTGGCTATTGACGCATGAAGATCGGCCGGTCTCTCGCGCGCGCGGTCCGGTCGAGGGGCTCGACAGCGGCGTCATTCGCCTGGTCGCCCGCGGCGCGCCGGGGCGGCCGCCGCTGGAGGATCCGGGAGAGGGACGCCGCCCGTTCTTGAACCTCGGTGAGCGCGCGGATCCGGTGATCGAGCTCGACGCGACGGCCGAAAGCGGCGGCGGCGTGCTGGCGATCGCGGGGGCCGGCAGCGACAACCTGCTGCTGGCGGCGTCGTCCGACGCCAGCCTGTCGGCGGCGGTGGTCGTTCCGGTCGGCGCCAATCCGACCGCGGTGGCGGCGTTGCCGGGCGATCGCTTCGTGACAGCCGACCGGCTGAGCGACACGCTGACGTTCGTGGCGTATGGCGCGGCCCGCGCGCGGGTCGAGTCGACGCTGGTGCTGGGGATCCCGGAGCGTCCGTCGTCCGCGGAGCGCGGCGAGCTGCTCTTCTATAGCCGCGCGCTGGTGCCGAACAACGTCGCGGCGGGGCCGCTGTCACTCTATACCTGCGCGGCCTGCCACGCCGATGGGCACGTCGACGGCCGCCTTCATCCGGCGAAGCAGAACCGATTCTTCTCGACCACCGCCACCTGCCGGGGCCTGGCGACGACGGCGCCCTACCTGCGGCTCGGCAATCAGGCGACGATAGACGTCTTCGCCGACAACATCGTGTCGACGCACGCACAGGGTGCCGAGCGCGATCCGGCGCATTTCGACCAGTATCCGGTCACGCTCCGGCTGCGGGGGCCGAGCGGCTGGAAGACCGCCACCCTCTCGCCCGCCGCCGTACGCGCGGCGCTGGCGCGCTACATGGAAAGGATCGCCGCTGAGCCGTCACCGTTCGCGGGCGCCGGCGCGCGGTCGCTCGACGCCCAGGCGCGGCGGGGGTTGTCGCTGTTCCGCGACAACTGCGCCCGATGCCACCAGCTGGTGGACGACAGCGCGATCGGCAATCACGTGCCGGAGGCGTCGCTCGAAGCGCGGCTTCTGGCGGGGCAGGTGGCGCTCACCAGTCCGGGGCTCTATGCGGTCGGGACGCCCGTGCTCGGCGAGGGGGGAAACAACCCGCCGTCGCTGCGTGGCGTCTGGGACGCCGCCCCCTACTTCAGCGACGGCAGCGCGCGGACGATCGAAGAGGTGATTCGCCGGACCGATCCGGGGGCGCCGGCGGTCCACGCCAAAGAAAACGCCGCCCGTCCGTCGGCCTTCTCGGCCGAGGGGCGAGCGGCGCTGATCGCGTTCTTACAAGTGCTCTAGTCTTTTCCTAGAGCGACGGAGGAGGCCGCTACCAGCCGCCGCCGGCCTTCTTGTCGTCCTTCTTGGCGCCCTTGTCGGCCTTGTCGCCCTTGTCCTTCTTGGCGCCCTTGTCGGCTTTGCCGCTGTCGTCGGCCTTGTCGGCCGCCTTGACGGGGATGGAGACCAGGAACGTGCCGGCCAGAATTGCCGCGAGGATCATCTTCATGGGGACTCCTTGGATTCGGTTGGACCGCATTTGTAAACCGTTTCCGCCGCAGGCGCGAGCCGGAAGCGCTACTGGTAGCTGTCGAAGATCGTCGTCGCGTGGAGCGCCGCGCGCAGCGCCGCGAGAGTGGTGGGGGCGTGCGGCCGGAAGCTCACGGTCGTGGTCTCGCCGGGCAACAGGTCGAAGAAGTTGTCCTCGAAGAAGCCGTCGACGGCGCCGCTGCCGAGGTAGACGTCACGCGCGAGCGCCTTGGCGCCGACCGTGATCGCGAACGTGCCGTCCGGGCCGGGCGCAACGGCCAGGGCCACCTCGGGTCTGGGGAGGTCGAGGTCCTTGGTCTTCTCGAACCAGAAGATGTTGCGCGCGATGCGCTGGCCTTTTTCGGTGATCTCGGCGAGCAACAGCACGCGCTTCGAATCGACGCCGCCCAGCATGTCGTGTCTACGAAACGACACGTAGATCCGGCTGGCGTTGGCCGCCAGCACGATGTCCTGGTCACGGCGCGCCAGCTCGTGGCCCGCAAAGTCGACCACCCGCACCGTGAGGAGCGCGGCGGTGTCGGTGCGACGATCGGAGATCGCCCACACGTTGATGGTTCCCTTGTCCTCGACGGGGCTCACCAGCACGGGCGCGAAAAATCGGCGGGCCGCGTAGTGCAGCGCCTTCCAGCGGCCGTAGTAGTCGATCCCCGACCAGGATGCCACCGGCCAGCAATCGTCGAGCTGCCAGTAGAGGCTCCCCCAGTTGCGACCCATCGCACGCCGGTGGGCCTCCGCGGCGTACTTGATGACGGTCGCCTGCAACACTTGCCCCACGTAGAGAAAGGAGGCGAAGTCCTTGGGGCGTCGGAAGTCACGATCCATGTAGGTCTTGATGAGCGCGTTGCCACGCGGGTGTCGCTGGTGCGAGAGCATCACGGGGCTGCCGATGTCCCAGTCCGTCTCGTGCGCTGTGTAGCGCGCCACCGACGGCAATTCGGGGAACGACTGGAACCCGTACTCGCTCATGAAGCGCGAGATGTTGTCCCCGTAGGCCTCGTATGGGTTCTCGGCGTGCCAGACGCCCCAGTAGTGCATGTCGCCCCAGCCCATCCGGTTGGCGGGGATCCGGTCTTCGTTCGCGCTGGGCGAGCTGCGCGTGTAGAAGCGCCCCGGATCCTCGGCCGCGACGATCGACGGCAGGAGCTGGTGGAACATCTGCTGGTAGTCGCGCCAGATGCGATCCTGCGCGGTCTTCGAGAGGCTGAACTTCGCCGGCCAGCCCCAGCCTTTCCAGGCGGCCTCGTTCTCGTTGTTGCCGGCCCACAGCGCCAGCGACGGGTGGTTGCGCAGGCGACGGACGTTGTCGATCGCCTCGCGACGCACATTTTCGACGAAGGCCGGATCGCCCGGGTACATGCTGCAGGCGAACATGAAGTCTTGCCAGACCAGCAGGCCCAGCTCGTCGGCGAGCGCATAGAAGCGATCGTCCTCGTAGATACCGCCGCCCCAGACCCTGAGCATGTTCATGTGCGCGTCGGCGGCGGATCGCAGCAGGAACCGGTAGCGCTCGTCGGTCATGCGCGTGACGAAGCTGTCGGCCGGGATCCAGTTGGC
>JADGRB010000371.1 GCA_017881315.1 Pseudomonadota bacterium | reverse complement strand
GCGGCCGATCAAACCCGAGGACGAGGGGCGCCTCGCGCGCGCCTCCGAGAAGGCCTTCGACTGGATGGTCAAAGTCTATGACCGCTGCCTGGGCTGGATCTTCGACCACCAGGCGCTGACCCTGATGGCCACCATCGCCACGGTGGGGCTGACCTTCGTGCTGGCGGTGGTCATCCCCAAGGGGCTCTTTCCGCAGCAGGACACCGGCATGCTGCTGGGGATCACCGAGGCGCCGCCGGACGTCTCGTTTCCAGCCATGGTGGACCGGCAGCGCGCGGTCGCCGACATCATCCGCGTGGACCCGGACGTCGAGAACCTGTCGTCGTTCATCGGGGCCGACGGGACCAACCCGACGCTGTCGAGCGGGCGCCTGTCGATCAACCTCAAGCCCCGCGACCAGCGGCATTCGAACGCGCAGCAGATCATCGATCGGCTGAACACCAAGCTCGCGGCGCTGAGCGGGGTGAGCGTCTATCTGCAGGCGGTCCAGGATCTGCAGCTCGAAAGCCAGGTGAGCCGGACCCAGTACCAGTACACGATCGAGGACGCCGATCCCAAGGAGCTGGCCACCTGGGCGCCCCAGGTGCTCGATCGGTTGAAGAAGATCCCCGAGCTGGCCGACGTCGCCAGCGATCAGCAGGACGGCGCCTTACAGATGACGCTGGTGATCGATCGCGACAGCGCCTCCCGGATCGGGATCACGGCGCAGGCGATCGACGACACGCTCTACGACGCCTTCGGCCAGCGTCCGGTGTCGACGATCTTCACGCAGCTCAACCTCTATCGCGTGATCCTCGAGGTCGCGCCCCAGTACCAGCAGAGCCCCGAGGGCCTCAACCAGATCTATCTGAAGGCGGCCAGCGGGGAGGCGGTGCCGCTCTCCGCCTTCGCCCACTTCGTGCCGACGCAGACGACCATCTCGATCGCGCACGAGGGGCAATTCCCGGCGGTCACGCTGTCTTTCAACCTGGCGCCGCACGCGGCGCTCGGCGATGCCGTCCGCGCGGTGCGCAAGGCCGTGGCCGGGATGGGCGCGCCGATCGGCCTGCACGGCGACTTCCAGGGCGCCGCCGCCGCGTTCGGCGATTCTCTCTCCACGGAGCCGCTGCTGATCCTGGCCGCGATCGTGACCGTCTACATCGTGCTGGGCGTCCTCTACGAGAGCTACATCCACCCGGTGACGATCCTGTCGAGCCTCCCTTCGGCCGGCGTGGGGGCTTTTCTGGCGCTGCTGATCTCCCGATCCGAGTTCACGGTCATCGCCCTCATCGGGATCGTGCTGCTGATCGGCATCGTCAAGAAGAACGCCATCATGATGATCGACTTCGCGCTGGAGGCCGAGCGCGAGGAGAAGAAGTCTCCCCGCGAGGCCATCCATCAGGCCTGCCTGCTGCGCTTCCGGCCGATCATGATGACCACGGTCGCGGCGCTGCTGGGCGGGCTGCCCCTGGCGCTCGGCACCGGCAGCGGCGCCGAGCTCCGCCGCCCGCTCGGCATCACCATCGTCGGCGGGTTGCTGCTCTCGCAGATTCTGACGCTCTTCACGACGCCGGTGATCTACCTCTACATGGAGCGGCTGGCGGCGCGCCTGCGTCGCGGCAAGAAGCCGGAGCCGGGGCCTCAGGAGCAGCGGGCGCTCCCGCAACAGGGCCCGGGAGCGCCAGTCGCGGCGCCCGAGGCGCCGTGAACATCTCGGCGCCGTTCGTCCGGCGGCCGATCGCGACCTCGCTGCTCGCCACGGCCGTGATCCTTTCCGGGATCACCGCCTACAAGAACCTCTCGGTCGCGCCGCTGCCACGGGTGGATTTCCCGACCATCCAGGTTTCGGGCGCGTTGCCCGGGGCCAGCCCCGACAACATGGCCTCCTCGGTGGCGACGCCGCTCGAACGCCGCTTCGGCCGGATCGCCGGCCTTTCCGAGATGACCTCGGTAAACACGCTCGGCTCGACGTCGATCACCCTGCAGTTCGATCTCGACCGCGACATCACCGGCGCCGCGCGCGACGTCCAGGCCGCCATCAACGCCTCCCTCTCCGAGCTGCCGCCCAACCTCCCCAGCCTCCCCAACTACCGCAAGGTCAATCCCGCCGACTCGCCGATCCTGATCCTGTCGCTGACATCGGACTCCCTGCCGCTGGCGCAGGTCTTCGACGCGGCCAACAGCGTGCTGGCCCAAAAGATCTCCCAGATCAGCGGCGTCGGGCAGGTGTTCGTGGGCGGCGGGCAACAGCCCGCCGTACGCGTGCAGATCGATCAGGAGACCCTGGCCGGTCGCGGACTCTCCCTCGAAGACGTCCGCGCGGCGCTGGCGACCTCGAGCGCCAATCAGCCCAAGGGGACGCTGACCGGCTCGGCCGTCACCTACAACATCGCCGCCACCGATCAGCTGCTGGGCGCCGACGCCTACCGCAACCTGGTGATCTCCTACAAGGACGGCGCGACCGTCCGCCTTGGCGATGTCGGCAAGGTCTTCGACGACGTCGAGAACAACCGCCTGGCGGGCTGGATCGACGGGCAGCGCTGCGTCCTCATGATCATCCGCCGGCAGCCGGGCGCGAACATCCTCTCGACGATCGATGGGGTGAAAGCCGCGCTGCCCTTTCTCAAGGAGTCGATCTCGCCGGCCATCAAGCTCGACATCGCCTCCGATCGGACGGCCACCATCCGCGCTTCGGTTCGCGACGTCGAGACGACCCTCCTGCTGAGCGTGTTCCTGGTGACCGCGGTGGTGTTCATCTTCCTGCGCAGCGCGCGCGCCACCGTCATCCCCACCATCGCCGTGCCGCTGTCGCTGATCGGCACCTTCGGCGTCATGTACCTGCTCGACTACAGCCTCGACAACCTGTCGTTGATGGCGCTGACCATCTCGACCGGTTTCGTGGTCGACGACGCCATCGTGGTGACCGAGAACATCGCCCGCCTCATCGAAGAGGGAAAACCGCCGCTGCAGGCGGCGCTGGAGGGTGCGCGCCAGATCGGATTCACGATCATCTCGATCACGATTTCGCTCATCGCGGTCTTCATCCCGATACTTTTCATGGGCGGCATCATCGGACGCCTGTTCCGCGAGTTCGCGGTCACGCTGAGCGTGGCGGTCGCTCTCTCGGCGATCGTGTCGCTGACCGTCACCCCGATGATGGCGAGCCGCTTGCTGCGACCGGAGAGCGAAACGCGCGGAGGTCGGTTCACGCGCGTCTCCGAGCGTGTCTTCACCGCGATGGTGCGCGGCTACGACCGCGCGCTGACCTGGGTGCTCGAGCACGCGCCCATCATGCTGCTGCTGACGTTCGCGACGCTGGGGCTCACGATCTTCCTGGCCATCAAGGTCCCCAAGGGCCTCTTCCCGCAGCAGGACACCGGGATGCTCTCGGGCTTCTCCGAGGCGTCGCAAGACATCTCGTCGGGGGCGATGCGCAAGGCGCAGGAGCGGGTCAACAAGATCGTGAGCGCCGATCCCGACGTGTCGCACACCATCGCCTTCGTGGGCGGGTCGAGCGGCGCGGGCAACACCGGGAACATGTTCATCACGCTCAAGGATTACAACCAGCGCAAGAGCACCGCCGATCAGATCATCGCCCGCTTGCGCCCCCAGCTGGCCCGCGTCCCCGGCATCACCCTGTTCCTGCAATCGGTGCAGGACGTGCGGATGGGCGGCCGCAGCTCGCGCACGCAGTACCAGTACGCGCTGGAGGACGCCGACCTCGGCGAGCTCCAGACCTGGGGACCCCGCGTCCTCGACCGTCTCAAGAAGCTGCCGCAGCTGCGGGACGTCGCGACCGACCAGCAGAACGCCGGACTGCAGCTGGCGGTCACCGTGGATCGCGACAGCGCCAGCCGCCTCGGCATCAGCTCGCAGATGGTCGACGACACGCTCTACGACGCCTTCGGCCAGCGCCAGGTGGCGACCTCGTTCACGGCGCTCAACTACTACCGGGTGGTCCTGGAGGCGACCCCGGAACAGCAAAGCAGCCCCGACCAGCTCGCCCACGTCTATGTGCGCGGCGCGGGCGGACAGCTCGTTCCGCTGCCCAGCATCGCGCGCGTGACCGAAACGCCCACCCCCCTGGCGGTCACCCACCAGGGGCAGTTCCCGGCGACGACGCTGTCCTTCAACCTGGCGCCCGGCGCCGCGCTGGGCGACGCGGTCAAGGCGATCGACGCCGCCGAGCGCCAGATCGGCCTGCCCTCCGGGATCCACGCCAGCTTCCAGGGGACGGCGCAGGCCTTCGGCGCGTCGCTCTCCAGCGAGCCGTGGCTGATCGCCGCCGCCCTCTTCGCGGTCTACGTCGTCCTCGGCATGCTCTACGAGAGCCTGGTCCACCCGATCACGATCCTGTCGACGCTGCCGTCGGCGGCGCTGGGGGCGCTCATCGCCCTCATGATCCTGCACTTCGACTTCAGCATCATCGCCCTCATCGGGGTGATCCTGCTGCTCGGCATCGTGAAGAAGAACGCGATCATGATGATCGACTTCGCGCTCGAGGCCGAACGCAAGGAGGGGCTCGACCCCAAGGAGGCGATCCACCGCGCGTGCCTGCTCCGCTTTCGCCCGATCTTGATGACGACCCTGGCGGCGCTGTTCGGCGCGGTGCCCCTCGCGCTTGGCCTGGGCGCGGGCTCCGAGCTCCGCCGTCCCCTCGGCATCACGATCG
>JADGRB010000126.1 GCA_017881315.1 Pseudomonadota bacterium | reverse complement strand
CCGCCCGAGATGGTGCCGCTGACGACTACGATCGGTGTCGGCAGCGCGGCAGCCGCCGCGGGCACCACGGGGCCGGGCGCCGTCCCGGACGCAAGCGCTCCCGCTGCCGGTTCGCCCGCCGAGGCGGCAGCGGCGGGCTGACCGCCGGCGCGGCCGCGCGCGTCGCGGGCCAGCGGGCGGATGGTTCGTTCGAGCTCGGGATCCAGTTGATGCACCCGCAAGAGCGCTTCCCACTTGGTGGCGGCGGTGGCGAAATCACCCGCGTCCCAGGCCAGCTTGCCGCCCGCGAGGAGATTGAAGATGAGGTACTGCTTCTCCGCCGCGGCCTTCACCGCCAGATCCTGCGGGGTGCGCACCGCCAGCGGCAGCGGCAGCTCTTCGCCCAGCCATCCACGCGTGTCGGGGGTCGCCGCGGCGGCCGGCGCGGCGGCCAGGGCCGACAAGAGGACGGCCTGCGCGCCGATTGCGCCGATTGCGCCGAATGAGCCACGGCCGAGCTTCATCTTCACCAGCTATACACCAAAGAGCTGGTGAAGACGTTGTTGGCGACCGTCGGTGCGCCCGACAGCTCCCGGTTGTCGAGGTATTCCGCCTTCAGGATCAGCAGCTCCCAAAGATCGACGCGCAACCCAGCGGTCATTCGATCGACGGTGATCGGCGTGAAGCCGTCGAACCAGGCATGCCGCCGGTCGTAGCGCCCGTAAACCGTCACCTTGTGGAGCGGCCCCACCGCGAGCGGCAACGCGTAGGCGAGCTGGACGTAACCTCCGCGCACGCTGAAGGCGGACGAGAACGGAAAGTTTCCGATCGAGGTGGTCTTGGGGCCCCCCTGCCCTTCATTGACGTGGACGTACTCGGCGTTGAGGTAGACGCCGAACGCGGCGACGCGCGCGTCGAGACCGAAGGCCTTCTGCCGCGCCGACTGATCGCCCTGATCGTTGCGCGGCCCCGTCATCCCCGAGGCACCGAGCTTGACCTGGACGACGGGGGCGTTGAGCTCGTACCCGAGCCGACCGCTGCCGACCGGCTCGCCGCTCAAGCTCGCGTCGGGCGGCTGCAGCGCCTCGACGAAGTTGCCGCTGTTGGTGCCGGCGACGTTGAGGCTCACCGCCGACCACAGCGGCGCGATCTGGATCCGGTAGAACAGCTTGGCGCCGACCGACTGACCGGTGGTGTAGCGCGCGACCAACGACGGCGTCACGCCGGTGCGAATGTTGGCCTGGTTGTCCAGGTACTCGATCCCGAACACCGAATCGAACTTCCCGGCGCTGAGGGCCAGCTCCTGGCTGTCGAAGGGGACCAGCCGGCCGAAGGCTTGCTCGACGTAGACGCGCGTGTCGTCGCCGCTGCCGGTGAATCGCGGCAGAAACTGCACCCGCGAGAAGACCATCAACGGCGCCGACGAAGGCGCGTACTTGAGATCGACGTCCAGCGTGTTGAGCAGGAACGACGGCCGGCCGCCGATCCCGACCTGGCGGGGGAGAAAACCGTTGACGAACCGGCCGCCCGAATCGGTCGACGCCACGTCGCCGCGCGCGTTGACCGCCGGCGCGAAGGTGTCCACGCCGTAGTCGGCCGGCACGCTCTGGTCGCCCGGCGCGAAGCTGGTCCCGTTCCCCTGCGCCTTGGCGAACCCGACGTCGATGTAGCCATTGATCGAAAACGGGGGCGGCGCGCCCTGGCCGTCGGCCGGCGGCGTGTACCCGTCGCTGTCGTTGACCGGCTCGCCCTCGGCGTCCGGCTCGGGCGCCGGCACCGACGGCACTTGCGCGAGGCCGCGCGCACTCCACCCCAGGAGCCCGAGCGCGAGACCGACCGCCGCCGCCGCCCTCCCGCGCGCGATCACAGGGGCGCCACCGGGCTCGCATTGGCTTCGATGACCGGACAGGTGACGGTGATGCTGGTGGCCTGATTGGTCGAGACGTCCAGATTCGCTTCCAGATCGGCCTGCACCTCGATCCAGTGACAGCTCGGCAGGGAAGCCAACGCCGCGAAGCAGGGAGGCAAGCCGGTGCTCGGATCGACCGGTGTGACCGACACCCGTCCGATGAATTGCGCGAGCGCGGCCGGATCTTGGCCGGCGATGTCGGCGGAATATTTGTCCGACGCGGGAGCGCCGATGTTGCGCAGGTCGGTCGCGAGATCGCTGTTGGGCGGCGCGAAGATGGTCGCGAACGACGGGACCACGACCGTGTAGAGGCGCCAGTAGGCCGAATAGCGCGGTGTCAGTCCGTCGCCGCCGACATTGGGCGGCGACCCGGCCGGCAGTCCCGGCGGCGCGGTTCCGAGCACCTTGGGCATCTCCGAGAGCACGTGCGGCTGTCCGTCGTCGCCGACCACCGTGAAGACATAGAGCGGGATCTCCTGGACCACGTTCGCCGCGTCCCAGGTGAAGGTGGCGGTTCCGAAATCCAGAAACGAGATCGCGGCGCCATCCAGCCATCCGGTTCCCGGGTTACCGGCCCCCGTGACCCCGGCCGGCACGAGCGGCATGGTGCGGCCCTCGCTCGGCGTGAGCCGGTAGCCGCCGTCCAGAATCTGGCGCGCCGACGTCAGCGCGCCGGGCGGCGTGTCGGCGGGAACGTCGGCGTAGACGATCTGCCAGAACGGGCTGTAAAAACCGCTTCGCGGCCCGACGCTGAAGATGGGATGCCAGGCGCCACCGTCGAGCAACTTCTGCGGCGTGCCGCCCTGCCAGCCGGTCACCGGCACATACGCCGGTTGCATCCAGACCCGATCGAAGCTCGACCAGACCTCCGTCGTCACGTAGCTGGTCTGGTAGCCGTCGGCCCAGGCGTGGCGGGGGACGAGGGTCGAGCCGTCCGTCACGTCCAGCAGTTGCCCCAGCGGAATTCCCCCCGGCAGCCCGTCGTTGGGCGCCAGCGCGCGCGTCGCGGGCGCGCCCGCCGCGTACAGCGCCTGGACGTCGAACAGCGTCCACAGCTTGGGATCCGCCGGCGCCGCTCCCTGCGAGCAGGCGCCCAGCGTCGCCACGGCACCGACGGCGAGCACACGGAGCGGCGACCTCACCGCGCGAGAATAGACGCTCCCCGTCCCCGCGCCAAGAAAGCGCCGGAGCGCCGTCGGGCTTTATCCCTTGCCGAGCGTCTTCGATCCGGGCTTCCACTCGACCGGACAGCGCTCGCCGGTCTGCAGCGCCTGGACCATACGCAACGTCTCCGACACCGAGCGGCCGAGCAGATCGGCGTTGTAGGAGGCCTGCTGGACCACGCCGTTCGGGTCGATGATGATCGTCGCGCGTAGCGCCATCCCGGTGTCGCCCATGAGCGCGTCGTAGTCACGCGCGATGGTCTTGTTGAAGTCTGCCAGGAGCGGATGGTTCAGCTTGCCGAGGCCGTTCTTGATCCAGGCCTTGTGCGAGTGCTTGGAGTCCGTCGAGCAGCCGAGGATCTCGCAGTTGGCCGCCTTGAACTCCTCGTGGCGCCGCGAGAACTCCTGGATCTCCGTGGGACAGATGAAGGTGAAATCCGCCGGATAGAAGAAGAGGACCACGTACTTCCCGTGGTAATCCGACAGCGAGATCTTCTTGAAGTCCCCGTCGCCGACCACCGCGTCGATGGTGAATTCCGGGGCTTTCTTGGTGACGAGACTCATCGTGACTCCTTCCGCGTTGTCGTGAACCGTGCCGTGAGCCCGAACACTAGCACAGGATTTCGAGGCGTCCGGCGCGCCACAAACGATTGCCTTCGAGCGATGTTGGGCCGAAGATCCCGGGATGACTTCTCGCTTGGGATGGCTCGGTGGTCTGCTCGGAGTCCTGGCCCTCTCCTGCGGCGGTGGCAGCTCCGGTTACGCCACCATGGGGATGCTGGGCAGCCCATCGTCGGCGGCGGTCGGCGCCAATCTGGTGTTCGCGAACGCGGCGCTGAACGGCACCCTCGAGATCTACCCCGGCCTGGCCTTCGGGATGCTCATCGACACCGGCTCCCCGGTGGTCCTGATCGACCCCCGCTTCTTCAGCATGCCCGGGCCGGCCACCAACGCCGACATCACGGGGAACATCGACCTCGGCCTGGTCGACAAGAACGGCGCCATCGTCGTCACGCTGGACAAGATCCCGGCGCTCAAGCTGTCTGACGCCATGATGGACACGCTCGGCTTTGGCGGCATCCTGGGCGGCAACGTGATGCGCCAGTTCTCGGTTCAGCTCAACTACGCCGATCCGATGGATGCCTTCCGGCTCGGCGATAACGGCACCGAGCCCGGCGGCGTCGAGACGCCCGGCGGGTCGATTCCGTTCACGCTCCAAGGTGGCGGCACCGCCTCGGTGATGCTCAGCAACACGGTGACCTCGCCGGTCGTCTCGATCCCGCCGACGCGCCTCCCCCTCACGGTGAGCATCGACGGGACCGACGCCGCCCACCAGTTTCACTTCCTGCTCGACACCGGCGCCAGCGAGGTCTCGGTGCGAACGTCGGTCTACGACCAGCTCATCGCCGACGGGCGCCCCCAGCTCTCGGGGTTCCAGATCACGACCGTCCTGGGCGGGTCGAACGCGGAGGTCACCCGCGCCAGGACGATCTCCATCGGCGGCGAGACCGTCTCCAACGTGCCGGTGATGACCATTCCGGGCGATGGGCTGCTCGACGAGATCGGCAAAGAGCTCGGGTACCAGCTCGACGGTCTGCTCGGTGGCAGCTTCCTGCGCAATTTCTTGGTGACCATCGACTACCCGCACGGGCAGCTGCATCTGCAGCGCTACACGACCGAGACCTGGGTCGACGAGTTCCAGCGGGTCGGCGTCGCGCTCGGGGGCACGCCCGTCACCAGCGTGCATCTCTACGACGCCGGGGTGGTCTATCCGGGGACCGACGCCGCGGCGCGGGGAATCGTGGCGGGCGACGAGATCGTCTCGATCGATGGCGTCCAACTGGATCCGCTCGACCCCATCACCGCCGACAACCTGCTCAACGGCGCCGTCGGCACCACCAAAGCGATCGGGCTCGGCATGGCCCACGCGGCCGCGCTGTCGAACACGACCGTCAACGTGCTGGTCGAAGATCTGATTCCGAACCCGCAGTGAGCCCAGGGGCGGGCGCGCGGACGGGCCTATGCTCGAGGTTTGCGCTAGAATCCGCTCGCCATGAAAACAGCCTTCAAGAGCTCCAATCCCGCCCTCTCCTCCAAGTCGTTCGGCGGCTTCGTGGGGGCACGTGCAGCAGGCGCGAACGTGAACGCCACCGCGGGCGCCCGGCCGGACGCCGGCGCGATGACCATCCAGGGGACCGTCGACAAGACGGCCATCCTGCTGGCGGTCCTGATCTTCACCGCGATCTGGCCCTGGAAGCTCTTCTTCGACTCCCGCAATCCGGAGCTGCTGCTCCCCTGGCTGGGGATCGGCGCCATCGGCGGTTTCGTGATCGCGCTGATGACGATCTTCAAGAAGACCTGGGCCCCGGTGACGGCGCCGATCTACGCCGCCTGTGAGGGGCTCGTGCTGGGGAGCACCTCGGCGCTGTTCGAGCTCCGCTATCCGGGCATCGTTCTCAAGTCGGTGGCGCTGACCTTTGGCACGCTGTTGACGCTGCTGGTGGCTTACCGGTCCGGCGCCATTCGGGCGACCCCCGGCTTCAAGCGCGGCGTGATCGCGGCGACCGGGGCGATCGTGCTGGTCTATCTCGGCTCGTTCGTCCTCGGTCTGTTCGGCGTCAACGTCGGCTTCATCCAATCCTCGAGCCCGCTCTCCATCGGCATCAGCCTGGTCGTGGTGGGCGTCGCGGCGCTGAACCTGGTGCTCGACTTCGACTTCATCGAGCAGGGCTCCAAGCTGGGTGCGCCCAAGTACATGGAGTGGTACGGCGCCTTCGCGCTCCTCGTCACGCTGGTCTGGCTCTACCTCGAGATCCTGCGCCTGCTGGCCAAGCTGAACGATCGCCGCTGAAGCGCTCGGCACACCTCGCGTGGCCCGCACCCTGATCGTCTCGGCCTTCGAGCCGGAGATTGCGCCGCTTCGCGCTGCCGCGGGGGGCGCGCGCGGCGTCGACATGGCGACGGTGGGCATTGGCGCGATCGACGCGGGCATCGGCGCGGCGCGGGCCATCGCCGCCGCCCGCGCCGGCCGGGTGATCTTCGTCGGCACGGCCGGGGTCTACCCGCGCGGGCGGCTGACCGCCGCGATCGGGACCGTCGCCGTCGCGGCCGAGCTTCACGGCGTCTCGACCGCGGCGCTGCGGGGCGAGGGCTACCTGCCCGAGCCGGTGGTGGTCGTCGCCCGGACCTCGGACGGGCTTCGCGCGGCGCTCACCGCTTGCGCGCGCGCAGCACCCAGCCGCCCGCCGGACACGGTCGCCTGTCCGCTGGCGATCACCCGATCGGCGAAGCTCGGCCGCCAGATCGTCGCCGCGACCGGCGCCACGCTGGAGAATTTGGAGGCTTTCGCCGTCGCGCGCGCGGCGACCGCCGCGGGCATCGAGTTCGCCGCGGTTCTCGGCGTGGCGAACCGGGTGGGACCGGCCGGGCACCGCGAATGGCGGACCCATCATCGGGCCGCCTCGCGGGCCGCCTGCCGCCTCGTCGCCCGCTTCCTGACGGCGGCCGGCCGAGCCACCTGATGGCTGAACCGTCGGTCGGCGTCTGGCGGCCAGCTCATGGTGAGACTTTCACCATAAATGTGCACAATCGACATACCTCCTTGACCGTTTTCGGATTATGTTGAGCTCCTAAGAGGAGGGTACGAACAGTGTTTCAGGCATCTGAGGGTGGACCGGTGTCGGTGGGGCGGCCGAAATTTAAGTCGAGGAGCGGCGCCACGCCGACGCCTGCTCCGCAAAATAAATTCGAAGCTGTCCCGGTCGCGGTTCCCGGCTACCGGACCGATCGGATCTCGAGGATGGGCGGGATGGGTGGAATGGGCGGGATAGGTGGGACGGGTGGGACGACGGCGGTGTCCTCGCCGGCTCCCGCGTCGATCGCGGAGATCGTCCTGTCGAAGACCAGCTTGGCGGGGATCTGCTTGATCGCCTTCGCGTGCGGCATCGTCACGACCGTCATGGTGGATCGCGCTCGGCCGCGCGCGAGCGAACGCGACGTCGCAACCCGGGAACCCGAGGCGGCCGCGCCGGCCTCCGAGCCGGTCGCACCCGCCCAGGTCGCAGCGACCCCGATCGCGCCCGCTCAGGTTGCGGCCGTTCAGGCTGCGCCGGCCCCGAACGCCCCGACCGCCGGAGACCCGCTGGTCGTCCAGATGCCAAACCTGGCCGAGACCAGCGGAGCGCACACGACCGTTGCGCTGCGCAGCGCACCGACGGCCTCCAGTCGCGCGCCGGCCCGTCAGCGCCCGACCGCCGCGACGGCCCCCGCGAAGGCCGCAACGACCCCCGCGAAGAAGGCCGCAGCGACCCCCGCGAAGGCCGCAGCGGCCCCTGCCAAGGTCGCAGCGGCGGCCCCTGCGAAAAGAACCAAGACTCCGGCTCCAGCAGCGCCCGGCAGCAAGTGGATCGATCCGTTTTCGGACTGAGGCCTCAGGGCGCCCAGTCGATCGCCGTTTCGGCCGTCAACAAGCCCGCCGCGCGGGCTTCGGAGAAGAGGACGCCGATCGCGCGGCGCGCATCGTCGGCCATGGCGGCGGTGTCTTGGTTCGCGTAAAGGTTTAGATAATTGTCGATAAGCTGCTTATCCGACAGGGCTTTATCGCCACGATCTTCTGCCGCAATTGCCGCGATCAGCTCCGGCCGGTTGGCGAGCGCCCAGGCGATGCTGGCGCGCAAGACAGCGGAGACCCGTGCGATCAGCGGCGCCCCGAGCGCGCGGCGAATGACGTTCACGCCGAGCGGAAGCGGCAGCCCGGTCTTGGCCAACCAGAATTCTCCCAGGTCGACCACCAGCGCGAGGCCCCGCGCCGGATAGAGCAGCCGCCCTTCGTGGATGAGGAGCGCCGCGTCCACCTCCCCGGCCGCGAGCGCCTCGAAGATTCTTCCGAACGGCGCGATCGGGATCTCGACGCCGATGGCGGCGGGGGCGATCAGACGCAAGACCATCCAGGCGGTGGTGGTGAGGCCGGGAATGCCGACCCGCAGGCCGGCCAGATCGGCCGGCGCCAGCGCACGGGGCGCGACCACCACCGGGCCGTAACCGCGCCCGACCGATGCGCCGTGCGGCAGGAGCTGGTAGTTCGCCGCGATCGCCGGATAGACGCCCAGAGAAACCGCGACCACGTCCGCGTCGCCCTCGATCGCCAGCTGGTTGAGCGCCGCCGTGTGCTCGCGGCGATGCGAAAACGTCAGCCCGCTGGCCTCGATCGCCCCGGCGCGCAGCGCGTGGAACATGAAGGCGTCGTCGGCATCGACGGAGTACGCCAGAGAAATGTCGGTGCAGATGTGGGTGCCGATGTGGCTGGTCGAGCTGGCGGTCATGTCGGCCGCATCATACGATCTCATTGACCAGCTCGGCTGCCCGGGGCGATGCTTAGCGTGCGGTGCACCTGCCCTCCCCGCCTCGGCTGCTGATTGCCCTCGTCTGTGCCGAGCTCGCGTTCGGGGCCGTCTCCGCGACGGCGGCGCGCGCGGCCCCCCAGGTGCGGATTCAAGACGTCGAGGACTCGCTCGGCCACGACCAGTCTTTCAAGGTCCGGGTCGAGGCGGCCTTGATCCTGGGCCGCTTGCGGCAGGTCCGCTCGGTGCCGGTGCTGATCGGGGCGCTCCGGGATCCGCAACCGGGGGTGCGCTCCGCGGCGGCGGACGCGCTGGGCCAGATCGGCTCGCTGCTCCCGCACGAGGCGCTGGTGGCGGCGCTGCACGATCCGGAGCCGTCGGTGCGCCGCGCCTCGCGCGCGGCCCTGCGGCGTCTCGGCAGCACCGACGGCCTCGGTCCGCGGGAGCCAGGTGAAGCGGGAATCCGGGTGCATACGGCCCCCAAAGCGTCGTTCGAGATCAAGGCGGTTGGCGATCCCGACCACCACGCCGGGCCCGCCCTGCGCAGCCACATGCGCGACTTCCTGGTCGATCAGCTCCGCCCGTTCGGCGAAATCGATCCCAGCGACCACCGCGGCATGTATGCGGTCGACGGCGTCATCAAGAATCTGTCGCAGGCGACGAACCGGCGCGACGTCGAGGTGAGCTGCGCGGTTCAACTGATCGTGAGCCGGCAGCCGGGCGGCGGCGTCTTCATGCTCACGAGCGGCGAGGCCACCGTGCAAAAACCGAAGCTGCAATGGAGACCGCAGCTGCGGCCGAGCATGGAGCTGGAAGCGCTCGAAGCCGCGGTCCGCGGGGCCAGCGAAGATCTGGTGAGCCAGCTCGCGCGCCAGTAGTTTTCGTGTAGTGTCGCGCCATGGAGGACGCGGCGCCGGCTCGAACCAAGGTTCGGGTGCTGCCGCCCGAGCTGGCCGATCAGATCGCGGCCGGCGAGGTGGTCGAGCGGCCGGCGTCGGTCGTCAAGGAGCTGGTCGAAAACGCCATCGACGCCGGCGCCCGACGCATCGAGGTCGAGATCGAGGGGGGCGGCCGGCGTCTGATCCGGGTGGTCGACGACGGCGGCGGGATGCCCCCCGACGACGCGCGGCTGGCGTTGCGCCGCCACGCCACTTCCAAGATCGCGGCCGCCGACGATCTGTGGGGCCTCACCACCTTCGGGTTTCGGGGCGAGGCGCTGCCGTCGATCGCCGCGGTGTCACGGCTGACCCTGACCACCCGCCCCCCCGAAGCCGAGGTCGGCTTCAAGCTGACCGTCGAGGCCGGCGTCGAGACCGACGCGCGCGACGCGGGGATTCCCACCGGAACCCAGGTCGAGGTGCGCGACCTTTTCTTCAACACCCCGGCGCGCTCCAAGTTCCTCAAGGCCGAGGCGACCGAGACCGCCAACGTTTCGGAGGCGATGCTGCGCCTGGCGCTGGCGCACCCGGCGGTGCATTTTCGGCTGCGGGTCGGCGGGCGGGTGGCGCTGGATCTGCCCGTCCACCGGGATCTCGGCGAGCGGGTGCGCGCGGCCCTGGCGCGACGCGGGGCCAGCGTGCTGCACGAGGCGATCGGCGAGGAGGGCGGCCACCGCGTGCGGGCCTTCCTGGCCGGGCCCGACGAGGTCTCGACCACGGCGCGTTCGACGTTCCTGTTCGTGGGCGGCCGCTTCATCCGGGATCGGGCGCTACTGCACGCGCTGGCGCTGGGGTATGGACCGCTCCTCGAAAAAGGCCGCTACCCGCTGGCGGCCCTTTTCCTGGAGCTGCCGGGCGCCGACCTGGACCTGAATGTCCACCCGCAAAAGCTGGAGGTCCGCTTCGCGCGCCCGCAAGAGGTCTACGCGGCTGTCCGTCACGTGGTGGGCGCCGCGATCGCGCGCGCTCCCTGGCTGCGCAGCGGGGGGGCGACCCAGACCATCCGCGCGTTCACGCAACCCCCGACCTATCGATCGGCGCCGGAATCCGGGCGCGCGAGCGGCAAGCTGGATGCCGGCTCATTGGCGTTCTCCCGTCCGGCGCAGAGCGCCCTGCCGCTGCGGGCGCGAGACGCGGACGACCACGGCGACGGTCGGCCCGGCACCGGCGAGCCCTCCCCCTGGGACGCGCCCCGGTTCTTCGCCGCGCTCAACTACATCGGGCAGATCCACCGGACCTACCTGGTCTGCGAGGCCGCCGACGAATTGATCCTGATCGATCAACACGCCGCCCACGAGCGGGTGGCCTACGCTCGGCTGCGCGCCGCCCACGCCAGCCGCCAGATGCCGCGCCAGCGGCTGCTGTTCCCGATCCCGATCGAGGTGGGCGAAACGGCAGCCGCCGCCGTCACCAGCGAGATGCTGGACGCGCTCGGATTCGAGGTGGCGCCGCACGCGCCCGGCGTGGTGCTGCTGCGCGCGATGCCCGAGCCGCTCAAGGATGCCGACCCCAAACCGCTCCTGCGCGAGGTGCTGGCCGAGTTGGCCGAAGGAACGCCGCTCGGGAGCGGCGATCTGGATCGCGTCGATCACCTGCTCGCGACCATCGCCTGCCACAGCGTGGTGCGGGCGGGCGACGTGCTGGGCCGGCCGGCCGTGCTGGCGCTGCTGGCGCAGCTCGACGACGTCGATCTCCGCTCGCATTGCCCGCACGGCCGGCCGGTGATGCTCCGGATGCCGCTCGGCGAAATAGAGAAGCGGTTCGGACGTGTCTGACGGCGACACGGCGGGCGCCGTCATCCGTTTCGTCGCCGTCCTGGGCCCGACCGCCTCCGGAAAGAGCGGGCTGGGCCTGGCGCTGGCCGAACGCCTCGACGGCGAGATCGTCACCTGCGACTCGCAGCAGGTCTACATCGGCATGGACATCGGCACCGCCAAACCGACCCGGGAGGAGCGCCGGCGCGTCCCGCACCACGGACTCGACCTCTGCCACCCCGACGAGCCGTTTCACGCCGCGCGCTGGGCGGCGCTGGCCCGGGCGGCGATCAAGAGCATCGCGGCGCGCAACCGGTACCCGATCGTCGTCGGTGGCACCGGCCTCTACTACCGGGCGCTCACCGCCGGACTCTTCGACGCCCCCCTGCCCGATGAGACGCTCCGCGCGCGTCACCGCGAGCTGGCCGACCGCGAGGGCCTCGAGGCGCTGCGGGCTCGGCTGACCGCGGTCGATCCGGAGGCCGCCGCCGGGATCGCGCCCCGCGACTTCGTCCGTATCAGCCGGGCGCTCGAGGTCTACGAGCAGACGGGGGTCGCGATCACCACCCTGCGCCGGCAAGCGGCGCCGCCGCGCGATCTATCGCCGACGGTGCTGCTGCTCGATCCACCACTGGCCGAATCGCGCGCGAGGATCACCGCCCGCGTCGACGCGATGATCGCCGCTGGGTTCCTGGACGAGGTGCGGGCGCTGCATGCCGCCGGCTACGGGCCCGCGCTGCGGCCGCTGCAGGCGCTCGGCTACAAACAGCTCGGCGGGGTCCTGGGTGGAACGACGTCGATGGCCGAAGCGACCGCCGAGATGGTGCGCGCCACCTTCGCCTACGCCAGACGCCAGCGGACCTGGTTCAAGAAGGAGGCGGCCGCCGCACGATTCAGCGCCGTCCCGGAGATCGAGGTTGCGCTCGCGGCGGTGGTGGCGGGCGCTGGGTCGGACCCGGTGGCCGGGGCCACCACCGCGTGAAGAGCGAGCCCGACTGCGTCTTCTGCGCGATCGTCGCGGGAGAGCGCCCGGCGGTCATCGTCGCTCGCGACGAGGCATCGGTGGCCTTTCTCGACGGGCGCCCTCTCTTCAAGGGGCACGTGCTCGTCGTGCCGGTCGCCCACACGGGGACGCTGCTCGATCTGCCGCCCGCCGCGATCGGCCCGTTCTTCGCGGCCGTTCAGCGCACCGCGCGCGCCGTCGAGATGGGCCTCGGCGCCGACGGCACCTTCGTCGCCATCAACAACAAGGTCTCCCAGAGCGTCCCGCATCTGCACACCCACGTGATCCCGCGCCATCGCAAGGATGGCCTGCGTGGCTTCTTCTGGCCGCGGCAACCGTACCAGGACGACGCCGAGCGGGACGACTACGCCGCGCGGATCCGCGCGGCCTACTGAGCGATGCCCGAGCTTCCCGAAGTAGAGGTCGCGGCTCGCAACCTCCGGCGCTGGACGGCGCGGCGGCGGGTGCGGGTGGCGCGCGCCGATGGCCACGCCAGGCGGATCTTTCGGCCCGCCACGCCCGCCGCGTTGCGGGCGCTGGCCGGCGCGCGGTTCGAAGAAGTGCGGCGGATCGGCAAGAATCTGCTCATCACGCTAGCCGGTCGCAGCGGGCCGATTGGTGTCTGGTCGCATCTGGGGATGACGGGGAAATGGCTGCGTCGGGCGGCGAAGGACGCCGCGCCGCCTGCTTCCCGCGTCGAGATCGAGCTCGACGACGGAACCCGATTGCACTACGTCGACCGCCGCATGTTCGGCCGCTTCCGTATCGTTCCG
>JADGRB010000370.1 GCA_017881315.1 Pseudomonadota bacterium | reverse complement strand
GCAAGAAATGATTCCGACGTCACTACCGTCGCCGGGCTTCCCTCTGACGTCGTAGCACAGCGCATCACACTGCCCGGATGCGGCGCATTGGTCGACATCGAAAGCATAGTCGTTCGATCCGCGAACGACAGTCACCATATCCTCGTGCTGAACTCCGACGTCGGAGCAGTTAGTCTCTACGATCGACTTTGAACAGGCACTGATCGCTGTCGCACCCAGCGCCCAAAGCAATATTCCGACGTATAGCCGCACCTATTCTGTCCTAACACGGGCGGGAAATGGAACAACCCTGACCCCACGACGCCATAGAATCGACGTCGATCTCGGACGATATCGTACCCTTGGTACCACCTGGCGACTCAAGAGCGCCACCGGATGGTGAAGTCACGCTCGGAGCCAGAGTTAAGTGAAATCGGGAGCCCTTGGGCGGAAGTCCTTTGCAGATCAGCCTCACGGATTGCGTCGTCCCGAGGTTCGACAAGGCTGGATCTGGCAAGCAAAATGACGCCGCACTCCCGACAAGTCCGATTGTGGCCTCGCCCGCCACGTAGTTGATTCGTTCTGAGAAATCGATCATCGCGACGGAAGTGCCGTTGCCTTTGTCGCAGAATCGGAGAGCCGCCACTACCGGATGGGAGTTAACGGCAAATCGCGCTCCCATCGTGCCATCCGGAGGATAGGCCGGATAAACGCCATTTCCGACCACCCGATAATCACCGATCCGTCAACTGCGCGCCAGCCTACCCCCCCCTCCGCCGGGGTCGCCATCTCGGCAGCGGCGGCGGCGCTGGTCGGCCTCGTGTTCGTCGCGTTGGTGCTGCAGATGGAACGCACGAAGCCGAGGCCGAGCCCGGCCTGGTGGCCCTCGGGCTCGCGACCCAAGCGTGGATCAACTTTGTTTACCCGCTGCTGGTGGCGCTGGCGGTTCCCGTAGTCAGGTCGTCCGCCATGAGGGCAGATTAGGTCGTTCTGCGTAGGAAGCGCCACGGCTCGGCTGCATGCCGCGCAGGAGAGCCGTACGGCAGCGGCCGCTACTTGCAACGGTCGGGCATGGTGCTGGTGCTGCTGCACTTCATCACGTCCGCCAAGGAGCACGACTGCACCTCGGTTTCCCCCGCTAGGCAGGTCGTGTCGATGTCGCTGCATCTGCAGCGGAAAGGTTCCGAGCTGTTGGCGAAGCAGCAGACGCCATTCGCTGGCTTCGAGCACTGCGTGACGCGCGTGCCGGAGGAATCCGGCGCAACGACACCACAGTTGCAGAGCAGGGTGTTGTTCTGGAGGTTGATGCAGGCTATGCGGTAGCAGCTGCACAGCAGGGAGTCGTCGCAGCACACGCCCTGGTCCCCCATGGACACGGACGCCGGCGAGCATTCGGACAGCGTGCCGGACCCGCTGCTCGAGCACAGGCAACCTATGTTGCTCGTATAGGGCGAGCACGAAACGGTGCGCCCGCCGGTGCCGCCATTGCCCGAGGCGGAGCCACCGGCGCCGGCGGAGCCCGAACCGCCGGCGCCTCCTGCGCTGTCCGCCGCTCCATCGTTGGATCCCTGCGAACTCGAGCATGCCGCGGTTGCTGCGACTGCCAGAGCGACCAGAACTGTTGTTTTCCTCATGTCTCTCCCCTGCCGCCCAGTACCTTGATCGTCGCCGCGATTGTAAACCGCCCGACGGCCGAACCATATGTCGCCTTTACGACGGTGCACCATCAAACTTCCGAATAGCCTACGCGACCGTCGGCCGCTAACACCTCTCACGGAGGTCTAGATGGCAGCCAAGGATGTGACGTGGTGGCGGTCGGCCCGGCGGCGCATCGCCCACGCGCCCTCGAACGCCACCCTCGTTCCGGCCCGGCCCGGCGATGCCCCGGCGTGGCGGCAGCGACTGAGGGGAGCCAGGAACATCATTTCTCTCGTCCTGCTGGCCGCGGTCTTCACCTGGCGCTCGTCGGTGTCCTGGCGGCGATGGCGGCGGCGTCATCCGGGTCGTTGACCGACCCGAACGCATCCCGACGGGGACAGCGCGATCCGCGGCCGTGGTACCCTGGCAGGGATGAGGCGGGCGTTGCAGGTGCTGGCCGCGACGACCTTGCTGGCGGCCGTGCTGGTAGCGGCCGACCTCATCGCCCGGTTCGTGATCAGCCGCTCCAGCACGACGCTGCACGCCAACCCGGGCGTCTGGCCGGCTCACCGAACGCCGACGCCGTCAGCCATCCCGCTCCGCTCCGGTACCGACTGGCTCGTGTACGACGAAGATCCAGGCCGCGCGCCCGGCGCACAACGGCTCGGCGTCGCCAGGCCGGTGTGCCTGAACGACGTCGCGCCCGCGGCGTGCCCGCCCGAGGCGGTCCGCTACGGGTGGCTCGGCTTCGGCTGGGCGGCCAGCCTGTCCGACGCGGGCGGCGCCGTCTGGATCGGGACCCCCGACGCGCGCGGCGACCGCGCCACCGACCGCCGCCCGCACTTTTTCGCGCGGACGTTCGACCTCGGCCCGTCGCCGCGCGGCCGCATCGGCCTCGCCGCCGACGACGCCGCCGAGGTACGCGTCGACGGACGCGTCGCCGGCTCGGTGGGGAGCATCGTCGACGAGGTGCAGGCGTTCGTCGCCCAGTCGCGGCTGACCTGGTTCGACCTCACGCCATTCCTGCACCGCGGAAAGAACGTCATCACCATCGCCGTGACCAACGGACCTTATGCCGGTTGCGGCGATGCGTGCACGTATGCGCGCAACCCCACCGGCGTGGTGTTTGGCGGATCAATCATCGATCCCCGCTGACGGCGACTCGGCCGCAATTTCGTGGGCGCCGAGGCGCGCGACGATCGCCTCCAACACGGCCGAGCCGACCATCATGGGCTCGAGCCACCCCTGGGAGCGCCCGGTCCGCTTCCCCTCGACCCAGTTGATCCCGAGCGTTTCGGTGGCCGACTGGGCGCGACGTGCTCCAGGCCTTCGCGATCGTTGGCGGCGATGCGAACGTTGGCGTGGAGGCTGAACCCGTCGACCTGCGCGCAGCGGCGGCCCACGACCATCGCCGCCAGAGCCAGCGGAGCGGCGGCCGTGCGCCTGTTGCGGGCGGCCGCAGAGCAGGTCGCCGAACGGTCGCGCCTCGAGACGTTACTCGGCGCCACCTGCCCTAACGCCGCTCTCTCGCCGGATGAAGCGCCGCGACCATTTTCATTGCGGATCGTGGCGTGCCCGGCCCGGCGTTTCGCTAGGTCGTTTTCGCGGCCGGTCGGACTGCTGGACCTCCGGCGGGTACTGCTGACGCGCCCGCTCACCCGGGCGCTGACCGTTGATCGGCCGCGACTACGCCTGGGGGCCATTCCGCAGCTCTGCGCTGCTACTCGCGAATCCGGCGCCACTCTCCGACGCGGCCCAAGGAGCAGCACCCTGGCGACTGGCGTTACCTCTCTCCTGCCTCTCAGGGCTGACGCTGAAAGTGGTTCCTCAGCAGGCCCAAGACGCTGGCACGCCTTGCTCATTGAGAAGCTCGGTCACCTGCAGTCTTGAATAGCCCCGTGCAATCAAATTGCGGATGGTTGGGTTGAGCGACTGAATGACTTCTCCGAGGCACAACGCCTTCGGCGTCTTTGGTGCTGGGGTATGGCCTCCAGCGTCTCTCTCGACCTGCACCGCCGTAACGCTGAACTTCAGCATCGTCTTCGGTCTCATCTCGTTCCTCCTTGGCAAACAAATCGACTGACCTGTTGTCTGACCAGGGTTATCGGCCTGCCCCCAAAAACCGACCAAAGAACCAGCCCCAGAAAAAATAAAGCCAAGGGCAAGATAAAGGGGCTGCTACGCGTTCCGCGTAAGTAGGCGCCCCAAAAAAGGAAAGGGTGCTACGCATTCGATCTGCGATGTAGCACCGAACGTCTAAGTCTCGGTGAGCGCACAGCTTTTCACGTAGCACTTGCGGTTTTCGCGTGTGCGGATCGCGTCGTCACCGACGGAGAATGCGATCTGACGACATTTTTCGTCGCGCGGTCGACGTTTCGCGACCGCGATCCTCGTGACCGACAAGGCCTCCGAAACCCCTAGTCCCGGTCCATCGGCGCGTTGTCGAACGACGGCGCGGGCACGATTCCCGTGATGCTGGACCGAGCTCGCGCCCCTTCATGGCGAGCCGCGATCAACGACACCTCGAGAGGCCCATGTTCGCACCCGCGCGCGCGAGAGAGGTGCCGTGGTAGACGCGCGCGGCGCCCCGCGACTCGGGTGACCGGGTCGCAGCTGGGCCGAGATCGAGCGGCCATCGGGGATGCCTCCGCGCTAACCACGCCGGTTCGAATCCAGCCCCCGATCGAAGAGACGAAAATATGTCAGTCGCGCGCATTCGGAATGTCCGAGCGGAGACCCCGCCACGGCCCACGGCGTCCCCGATTCGCTCGCTCGGGTCGCGCTGCCCGGGGTCACGCAAGCTGAGTCGTCGTCCGATCTCCGAGAGGTCGTCAGGGACGCGCTCGGGCCGGGCTAGATCGGTCTGATGTGGAGGCGATCGAGGTCTCCGCCGTATCCGCGCGTCCGGCGAGCGCGTCGTGCGGACCGCTGTGGTGACCTGGGGCGCGCCTTTCGATTCCGCACGAACCCCGTGCCAACGCCTGCCAGACCGTTCCCAGCGGAGGTTGCTGCAGGCTACCGCGCGGAAAGCGCGGCTCGGCTCGAACCACGCGAGCCGCCGCTTGCTGGCGC
>JADGRB010000125.1 GCA_017881315.1 Pseudomonadota bacterium | reverse complement strand
GACGCCCGAGACGGGTTCGCGTGCGCGTTCAGTGGTGATCGCGATCTTCGTCGTCGCATTCGTGCCCAGGTGGTCGACGAGAGCACGCTCGTGTTGTCACGCAATTTTCCCGACGGAAACTCCGAGGTGCTCCACTTCGCGTCGATCCGCAATCCGATCAGCAACGAGGTGGGCGAGTTTGCCCGCGTGGCAGGTCTCGCCGAAGCCAGGAAGCCCCCAGACTGGGAGTACCGGGAGATGGCGAGGACGAGGACCAAGTGCAACGGCGTGCCAGGACTGGAGATCCTGTCGAGTTGGAAGCCGCCGGGGACGCAAACGCGCAGCCGGCGTTGGTGGTGCGCCTTCGTCCGCGGGGGCCAGGGGTACTTCTTCTCGTACAACACGCCGGAGACCGTGGCCAAGGAGCACGAACCGCTTCTCCGATCGATTGTCGACGCGACGACGTTCGGCGCGCCCACGGCTTTGGGATCCGGCGCTCGAGATCGCTGAGCACCCGCGACAGGGTGCGCCCCTGGATCGACGAGACGCGGTTCCTCGAGGCGATCCGACGAGATCGTCTCGCCGTCGATCTCGACGACGTCCGTGGCGCCGAGGCCCGTAGCGTGCAAACGAATGCGGGGGATCCGGGCCTCGAGGGCAGGGAGCATGTCGGCGGCGGCCTTCCGAAAAGCGGCCGTCTCCGTCGAATCGCCCTGCAGGATCCGCCGATAGTCGCTCGCCGCCTCCTTGAGCCGGCCGGTTCGCACCTCGGCCGCCGCGAGGTTGATGAGGACCACCGGGCGCTGGGAGAGACCATAGGCGCGCGCGAACGCTTCGCGCGCCTCGTTCCAGCGGTTCTCACGTGCGGCGGCGACACCCTGGTTGAAGAGTCGCTGGGCGGGGTCGTCCTCGGCCGCGACGGCGCGCGCAGCGGGTACGCCGGCGAGCACCACCACCAAGGAGACCGTCGCAGCGACGGCCGCCCGCATTCGTCGCTCCTCGCTCCCGGACGACGCAAGCGGAGAGGCCGTCACCGTCTTCATTTTATCAGATCCGTGCAAAGCCAATGCGACCTCCTCGGTCGGGAGCGCACGCTACCCGCAGCACCGACGGCCGCGCCGGGACACGGCGCTCAAGCCCACGTGGACAATGGCGGACCAGCAGCCGGGGCGGGGACTTCCGGAGGTGCTACAGCCGCCGCCGCCATCTGCCGATGATCCGCCCTCCCCCGCCTGACCGGCACCGGTCCCGGCCGGCGTGCAGGCAGGCAATCCCGTGGCGGAGTAGGTGCAGACGTCGCCGCCACATTCGGGCGTGGCGACGCAATCGATGTCGTTGTCACAGCTGACCGGGTTGCCGGCCGCGCGGACCTCGCCGCTTCCGCACAGCAGCGCAAACGCCACCACGAATGGCAGATGGATCGCTCGCACTCTCACTCGCATCTCGTGTCTTCCTTTGTTCGGTGGGGACATCGCCGGGTCCACGACGAGGCTGCTATGGCGCGACGCTTACGTTGTTGAGCACGAAGACGTAGTCCTGATAGTCCCCGTTGCCCGCTTCCTCGACCGCGACCAGGAACTGGTGGGGGATCGCGGTTCCGGTGCCGTCCTTTAGCGGATAGCTCTTGACGCGGTGGACACCCGCCGGCGCGTTGGGACCGTCCTGCGTGTAGTCGTAGTCGCCGTTGATAGTATTGCCGCCCTCGTTGTACTTCTCGGTCTTCTGATCGGAGTAGATCCAGAGACCGAACGAAGCGCTGCCGGGATCGAAGCTCGTGGCGCTGCCGGACTGCAGCGGCGGGTAGACCATCCGCGCCTTGTTCGAGGTCTGAGCGTCGGTGATCATCGACATCGTCCCCACCGTGTTCATAGTGCCGGCGCTGGTCGACGGGTACCACCCGTACGGCAGCGCGCCGACCGGCGAGAAGCGCGCGGCGACGGTGAGCGTGACCGGCCCAGTACCCGCCTTGACGAAGAGCGGTGCCGCCACCTCGTCGGTCCCCGACTCGACGCCCGGCAGATCGACGGCCATCATCGACGTGTTCGGGTTCCAGTTGTTCTGAGCTTTCCCGACGTTCAGCTTGTACCCGAGGGCAACCAGAATCTGGCCCAGCGTCGGCTCGTAGTTGTCCTGGATGAGGAGCAGGCCGTAGATGGTGGCGGTGACCGGCGTGGATCCGACGCTGGCCGTCAGGGTCGCCGTCAAGAACGTGCAGCCGACGTTCTTGTCCGACGGGGCCGCCGGGAGGTTGGAAGCCGTGGTCCTCATTTGAACCGTCACGACGAGGTCCATCCCCGGACCGACTGACGTGGGGAACGAAGCCGGGCTCGCGATCGCGAACGGTGATGTCCCGGCGAGCGGCGTGGCCGTGGCTTGCACGGCCGTACCGCTCGGGCCGAGCGCGAGCTGCGCCGATTGCGACAGGGAAAGGCCGCTGACCTGCACCGCCGTCGCGCCGCCATTGTGCAACGTGATCGTCGAGGCCGCCGCCGGGGACGTTGTCCCTCTGACGCCGGTCACGATGACCCGGTCGGCGTCGAACGTGACCGCGGTTGCCGACGTGCCGCCCGCTCCGCCGCCGAGTCCGCCGTCCACTCCTCCGCCGGCGCCGCCGGTATGCCGGCCACCCAGTCCGCCGCTCCCCGCCGCGCCTGAGAATCCCGCGGCGCCGGCGCCCGCCGTACCCGAGCCGACGCCGGCGCCGCCCGTCGCGTCCGACCCGCCCGTCGCACCCAACGCCCCGCCGATCCCGATGTCGCCGCCCTGCCCGGTGGAAGATCTGCCCCCGGTTCCGGCCTGCGTCGATCCGCCGCTCCCCCCGGAACCGGTGCTTCCGCCGGTCGCTATGCCACCGCTTCCCCCCGTAACCGTGCCCATCCCTCCCGACCCAGACGCGCCCGGTCCCCCGGAGCCGGAGCCGCAAGCGGACAAGGCCCAGACGACGACGGCCAGCGTTCCGATCCGCGGCCCGCGATACGACCAGCTCCTCGGTTTCACAATCGCCTCCGTTCGAGCGGCCGGCGTCGAACGCCGCCGGCCGCCACGCAACATACAGAATCGTGGGTTCGAGGCGCGATGCGCGCAATCGCGGTCAGCGACCGCGCGTTCAAAAGTACCCGCTCGCGACGATGGCGTCGTACGTGACCGTGGCCATGATGGCGGCGCCGGCCGGGGTGGGGTGAACGCCATCGGCGGAATCGGCGGTCTTCGTGGGATCGAAAGCGCTGTCGTAATGGTCGATGATGGTGATGGGTGACGTGGCCGTCGCGTTCGCCGTCGCCCAGGCCGGCGTGAGCGCGGCGGCCAGCGCGCCCACGTTGGTCAGACAGCTGCCGCAGCCCGCCGGATCCAGCTTGATGATCTTCGAGACAAAAAAGATGACTTTCGGGTTCTGCTTGCGGAACTCGGCGATGACGGCGACGTACGCCGACAAGATCATGGACGTCGCGACGCCGTCCCAGACGTCATTGGTTCCGAAGTGCATGAGCACGATGTCGGGCTTCTCGGCCGCCCAGCTCTGAAGCTCGGCGTAGCTGCCGCAACCGCTGCTTTTCGTACACGTGGCGCGCGTGCTGTTCTGGGGGAGGTAGGTCACGCCGTAGCCCGCGTGGCCCTCATCCTTGACCGAACCGGGCGCGCCGCTGCCGCACGACTGGTTGCTGGTCTCCATCCCTACGAACTGGAAGTTGGAGTGATTGCCTGCCATCAGCTGCGCATAAGCAAGCTGGGGGTAGCAGGTCGATTCGGTCACCGAATCGCCGAGCATCATGACGTGCCACAGCCCCGTATGGCCGCTCGCGCCGCCGACCGCACCTCCCGTTCCGGGCGTTCCAGCCGCGCCGCCCGTTCCACCGCTGCCGCGACCCGCGGCACCACCGCCACCCGTTTGTCCCCCGCCCGAGCCGGACGCCCCAGCCCGCGCGCCCGATCCGCCCTTGCCGCCGCTTCCGGTCGCGCCGCCCGACCCCGATTCGCCGCCCGCCGCGCCCGCGCCACCCTCCCCCGCCGCACCGCCTCTCCCGCCGGTCGCCGTCGCGCCGCCCGAGCCAGTAACGCCGCCGGTCGCGGCGGAACCTCCGGTGGCGGGAGCAGCGCCGGAACCGTCGAGGCCGCCGGTGCCGGTGACACCTCCGCTGGACGTCGCACCAGCCGACCCGCCCGTCGACGCACCGCCCGATCCCGAAGCACCGCCTCCGGGCTCGCCGCCGCAGCCCACGACGAGCGCCAGTCCAGCAAGGGCCCAACGGTGCCGGGGAATGATCCGGAGATTCATGCTCGTCCTCAAACCTCGACCACGCGATGCAGAAGTAGCTCTCCAATTAGAGGGCAAAGAACAGGCAAACCTTCCCGGAAACTGCACAGATCGCAGCGGCAACCACATCGGGCAGAGGCAGAAACGCGCATACGCCGTTAGGCACGGCGGATGGCCGGCGCCGGACAATCTGCGGAATTGCGAGGACCGTCGAAGGACCGTCCGGGGAGTAGACGCTTGACACAGCTGACCAGGAACGCACGAACCGGCAGACCCGAAGAGGTCGCGTTTATCGATTTCCTGAGAACCGTCGGACCAACGGTCCCCTCCCACGCGGGTGGTGCGCTTCAAGCGCGACGATCGAGCTCCGGCAACGCCGGCTCTCTCGCCATGGTAGCGGCGATCTTCGCGGGGCTCACGCTCGGATGCGCTAACTCCGGAATGAGCGATGCCACCCTCGGAACCGGCGGCAGTGTCGGAGCCCAAGGCGGATCGTCCGGCGGCGATAGAAACGCGGGGAGCGGGGGCACGGGCGTGGCGACGGGTGGGAACAGGGGCGAGGCCGGCGCCGGTGGCGCGAGGGCCAACGGTGGAATGGGTGGAGCGGAGGCAGGCAAGGACGGCGGTCCCGGCGGAGCGGCGGGACAGACCGGCGGCCCAGGATCCGGCGGCGCTAGCGGCGGCGGCGCAGGCGCCGAGGCGGGCAGGAGCGGTACCGGAGGCGCGACGGGGAGCGGCGGCAAGGCGGGTGCGGCGGGTAGCGGCGGCCAAATCGGCGTGGCGGGGGCGTCCGGCAAAGGCGGCGCGACCGGCGCTGGAGGAGTCGCGGCCCCCGTGCTCGCCTTCCCGGGCGCGGTCGGCGTCGGAGCGCACGCGACCGGCGGGCGCGGGAAGAGCATCTATCACGTCACCACGCTGGCGGATAGCGGAACGGGGTCGTTCCGTGACGCCGTCAGCGCGAGCGGACGCATCATCGTCTTCGACGTGGGCGGCTACATCACCCTCGCCAGCGCCGTCTCGGGCAAGAGCGACCTCACGATCGCCGGCCAGACGGCGCCCGGCGACGGCGTCGGCGTGATGGGGCGGGAGGTCTCGTTCGACGGCGCGTCCAACGACATCGTGCGGGAATTCCGTTTCCGTCAGGGCGACCTCGACCCGGACTCCAGCAAGAGCGGCATCAACCTGCTCGACGCGAGCAACATGATTTTCGACCACGTGTCGATCGAGTTCGCGCAATGGAACAACATCGATGCGGTCGGGGCCTCGAACATCACCGTGATGAACTCGATCGACGCCGATCCGATCGGCCAGCAGTTCAACGCCCACACCGAGACGGGCCCTTACACCTGGTACCGCAACCTCTTCGCCAACGCGCACAACCGCAACCCCTTGGCCAAGGCCGACACGCAGTACATCAACAACGTCGTCTACGACTTTCAGGCCGGGTACACGGCGGGCAACACCAGCGGCCACTTCACGCACGATCTGGTGAACAACTATTTCGTGAGCGGCCCCGCCACGACCTCGGCCTCGGACGCGATCTACCAGGTCAACACCCAGCAGATGTATTTCACGGGCAATCTGCTCGACAGCAACAAGGACGGGACGCTCAACGGCGGCGCGATGGGTCCGCCCGGCGGCACCACGGCGTCGACCGCCCCCTGGTCGCCGACCACCGCCACCATCCCGACGATGACCGCCGCCGCAGCCTATGCCAGCGTGCTGGCCGACGCTGGCGCGTCGCTGCACCGCGACCAGGTCGACTCGCTGGTCGTCGCGGACGCCACCTCGCTCGGCACCAAGGGGAGCCTCTGGACGCACCAGACGAGCACGGGGCTGTCGAACAGCGGATACGGCGTGCTCACGGGCGGAAGCCCAGCGACGGACACCGACCGCGACGGGATGCCGGATGCCTGGGAAAAGAAGTACGGCCTCGACCCGAACGATCCCTCGGACGGCAACGACGACTTCGACCACACCGGCTACACCAACGTCGAGAAGTACATCAACGGCTTGCTCGACGGCCTCTACCCCTGAGGGGCCGTCCGCAGCACGCCCGAGTCTCGGGGCTGGTGGGCAAAGAGAGGGTCGGCTCCCCTTCTTGCCCTCACTGTCTCAAAAGCACGTCGTATTCAGCGCGGAGGGTGCCAGTGTCGACGTAAGATTGGACTGCAGGTACGAAGGCGTGGCCGTGGTGATGTTCGCCGCGACGACGTGTCCAGCGATGCGGGCGTCGATGGTCGCCGCGCTCTGATTTGCCCAACTATCGCCGGCCGCCGAGAGGCCGAAGCTCTCGTCGGAGTAGATCGGTTTGTTCCCCGCCGCGGTGTAAAGCTGCGCCCAGGTCGAGCCCGTGCCGGCGCTGGTGCTCGAGCCTGTTCCGGTGGTGAACACCATCTCGTAGCTCGTGCCCAGCTTGGCCATGTTGGTGTTGAGCGCATTGAAATAGGAGTCCCTCTGGGACGTGCTGATCCAGGTCGAGTAGTTCCAGGCGATGATCGCAGTGGGATCGTTGCACTTGATCGCGTTCGTAATCTGCGCCGCCAGCTGCCCCAGCTGGTCATACGACAGCCCCGTCGAAGAGCCCTCGATGGAATATTGAATGAAGTCACCTTCCATGAGCCACAGAATGGGCTTCTTGTAGCTGGCGTACACTTGCGCCGCGTACCAGGCGTACGCCTTCACCATGACATTGCTGGCGCATATTGTCCCGGAGGGACACGAGGCATTGTCCGTTCCAACGAGCACCCGGCCCATCGAATTCGTCAGGTTGGGGCCGTTTGGATTGACGTTTCCGTCCTGATAGCCGAGGGCGTGCCCGTAGTAGCCGATGAGGTACGCGATCAGTGCGGGGACCTGAGGGGCGTTGCCCATGGTCGATTTCAGCCATCCGCACTGGTCACAAGACGAGAAGGTCCCATTCGCTTGAATGTTGTATCCGGCCCAATTGGAGACGAATTGCACGTAGTTGAACGTCGTCGGACTTCCCCCATTGATGCCCCAAGCGAATTTGCAGCCGAACGGCAGCGCATTCGGCGTCGCGCCGCAGCTCCCGGCGGGTGGACCTCCGCCGGTCCCAGGCGCATTGCCTCCGCTTCCGGTCACGGAGGCTCCGCCGGCTCCAGCGGTGCCGGTAACGTGTCCAGCCGTACCAGCAGCTCCCGCGTTGCCGCCGGCGCCTCCGGCTCCGGCGTGCCCGCCCGCCCCCGTGCTGCCGCCAGATGCTCCCCCGGGACCGGTGCTGCCACCGTTTCCGCTCGCGCCGCCGGTTTGCGTCGCTCCTCCCGTCGCGCTCGCGCCGCCCGAGCCTTTCTCTCCGCCATTTCCGGGCGTGCCGCCGGTACCGGGCGCGCCACCGGGGCCGGGCGTGCCGCCAGTGCCTTTCGCCCCGGCCGTCGCACCACCGGTACCGGTCTCCGTCGCACCGCCCGGACCACCCGATGCGCCCCCAGCCCCGCTACTTCCACCGGTCATGCCGTCGCCGCCGGACCCGGTGAGCATGCCGCTCGATGACGGTCCGCATCCCCACCCCCACGCGGCCACCAAAGCGAGCAAGAAGGGGCCGGTCCTGTTCAGCAGGAATTTGGACATGTCTCGCTCACTCCAGCGGGTTCGACAAGAGATGCCGTTCGACGTCGAGGGTTTTGGGGTCGTTGGGGTAGTCCTTCAACATCCGGCGGGCTTCCTTCTGCGCGTCCTTGAAGCGCCCAATGTCAACCAGCGACTTGACGACGATGAAGGCCCGCTCCGGCGCGTCGGGGCTGTGGGGAAAGCGAGCGTTTCCTTGCCGCGCGAGCTCCAGCGAGAGCGGCGGATTGGTCTCGGCGAGCTGGTGCAGCCTCACCATCAGCGACGCCTCGCTGACCAGCGCAGCCACATCGCGCGGCGTCAGGACGGCCGGCGGGGCGGCGTCCGGTCCGCGGGTAGCTGCCGTCGGTCCCGCCCCGTCGGACGTCGTCGCCTTGCCCCCGGGAGCGGTCGAAGGCGCCGGGCTGTCGGCGCCACCAGAGGAAGCGGCGCTTCTGTCTCCGGACCCGCCAACGGCGCGAGGTCCGCCGCGCGCGACGAGCGCGCCGACCGCGAGGACGCCCACGCCAGCGATCACCAGGGCGACCACACGCGGTCTGGACATCATCGTCTCCTGCCGGCGGTCACGAGGGCCTCACTGAAGGCTCGGAATCTGGTCCCGGGTGATCAGGTAAGAGCTGGAGTACACGCTCTTGATGTTCGCCACCGTGTTGTGGGTCCCGTCGGACTCGTAACCCGCCCAGATGTTGAAGAGGACCCAGGGCGCGGCCGTCGGGAACATCTGGCTGGGCGTCGGGATGAGCCCGGTCTCGTGCAGCGGAATGGGAACCGTGCTGCCGATGACGCCGCGGCTCGAGCTGTAGAGCGAGGTGAATGGCTGGTTGGTCCCGTACGTGTCGGAACCGGCGATGTCGATGTAGGTCTTGCCGGGATAGTCGGTCGAGCTGGGCGAGCCGCTGAACGGCATGAGCCACACGATGTTGTTCAGCCCCTTCGTCTGCGTCAGGTACTTGAACGCGTACTGGTAGAGCGCGGAGAATTGCGCGCCCGTCCCCTTGCTCCACCAGAACCAGCCGCTCGGCTGCGTCTCGTGGAAGAGGGCGAGCAGGACCGGGACGTTGTTCGTCTTCATGACCCCGATCTGATAGGCCATGTAGTCGAGCTTGGAGTTGAAGGACGTGTTCTCCGACGTGCCGGTCGTGATGACGTTGCTGTAGAACGATCCGCTCGGCGTGAGCATCGAGTTCTGGTAGCTGTCGGCGTTGGGCGGCATCCCCATGTGGTAGCGGATCATCGTGATGCCGCCGGCTTTCCAGTAGTTGATGGCGCGTGACGTGGTGGACGTCTCCGAGGTCGCACCGCCGCCGTCGGAGTAGAGAAAATCGCCTCCCAGGATCGCGGGGTACTTCATCCCGTTGCTCGTGTACCAGCTGATGTCGCCGGCCGGATTGCTCCAGCTCGTCTCCTGCTGGCCCGACAGGACGTGGTTGCCGTAGACGCTGTAGAGGTAACAGAGGAGGTTCTTCGCCTGCTGCGAGGCGTTGGGCGACACCGGCTGGACACCGCAAGAGGTGCCGCTGCTGCCGCCGGTGCCCACCGTTCCCCCCGTGCCCGCGCCGCCGCTCCCCGGCGCGCCCGCGATGCCGGAAGATCCGCCGCGAGCGGCCGCGCCACCGCTGCCGCCGCTGCTGCTCGTTCCACCCGCGCCCGTAGCGCCTCCGCTTCCGACCGTCCCACCGGAGCCGCGATTGCCTGCGCCACCGGTGACGCCCCCGGTCCCCACTATCCCGCCGGCGCCCGTCCCCGTGGCGCCTCCCCTGCCCGTCACGCCACCGGAACCGCTGGTGCCGCCAATCGCGACTTCGCCGCCGGTTCCGGTCGCGCCGCCGCGGCCGATCTGTCCGCCGCTGCCCGTCGCGCCACCGCTACCGGTCGTGCCACCGGTCTCGGACGATCCCCCGGTTCCCGCTGGACCGCCCGTGCCGCCGGTCTCGCTTGCCCCGCCCGTGCCACCGGCGTCGTCACTCGAGTCCGACGCCGCGCAGCCGTAGGACCCGAGCGCAACGATGATCGAGAGAGTGAGGGCTTTCTTCATGGCCGAACAAGGGCAATGAGAGAAGTCGACCTTCCCCGAAAACACCGACAGCTCCTAACGGCGTTGGCGCGGATCGACGACCCGCGTGCTCACGGACAGTAACGAGGCATGTCCAGCTGCGAGCGATTCGACGAGATGGTCGCGCCCCAGTTGGAGGCGGCGTTGTACTGGCTGATGGAGATGACACCGTTGGCGATGCGGGCGTTGATGTTGGCGACGTTGTCCCAGGCCGGATCGGGACCGGCCGGGCTGCCGCCGACGCCGTAGCCGGTGTCGGCCAAGATCGGCTTGCCCGTCACCTGGTTCACGCCGGCCCACGTCATCTTGTCGCCGCGAATCTGAGCGGTCGCTGCGTCTGTTCCCCCGCCGGAGGTGTTGATGAACGTGAACTGGCTCATGTCGAAGTACGAGTACCAGTTCTTCCCGTTGTCTGACCCGTCGCCGCCCGTGTTGTTGTTCGTCCCGACCCAGGGCGAGATGTCCATCGACAGGGCCGCGTTCGGCAGGTACGTCTTTATCGCCGCGGCGAACTGACTCATGATCTGTCCCGCCTGCGCGAAGGTCCAGGGCGCGGTCTCGATGCCGGTGTACGTGTACTGGTAGAAGTCGGGCTCCATCTCGAACACGATCGGCTTCGCGGCGCCGTAACAGGCGGCGAAGCCTTGCGCGTAGCTCTTGTAGACGTTGACGATGTTGGTCAGATTGTTGGTGATGTCGGCCGAGCCGTAGTGACAGAGATCGTTGTTGGCACCGCAGGTCGAGACGTTGCAATCGCACCGCCCGAAGTGGCGCTTGACGTAGAAAGCCGCGACGTAGGCGACGATGACCGGGACCTTGCCCGCCAGCGCGCCCCCGGCGTTCGCCTCGGTGCAGACGTAGCTCATGTCGAAGGTATCTTTCTGGCCCATCCATCCCGGCGTGAAGAAGTCGATCTGCGGGATCATCGACGGGTTCGCCTTCGCCACCGAGTCGATGGTGCCGAAATGAAACCGGCACGGATCAAATACCTTGTCGGCGGTCATCGCGCCGCCCGTGCCGGCGGAGCCCGCCGCGCCCGTGCTGCCGCCCGAGCCTGCGCCCGCGTGCCCGCCGGTCGACGTCGCGCCGCCGCTACCCGTCGCGCCCCCCTTGCCCGCGGCGCCGCCGCTGCCGGTCGTGCCACCGCTGACTGTCGAGCCGCCGCTGCCGATCGAGCCGCCGCTGCCTTTCGAGCCGCCGCTGCCTGACATCCCGGCGGCCCCGGCGGCCCCGCCCGCACCGGTCGTTCCGCCGTTTCCCTTCACGCCGCCGGTGTCGGCCGTTCCCGCCAAGCCGCCAGTGCCCGACGCACCGCCCGTCCCCCCGGTCTGGACGGCGCCGCCCGTTCCACCCGTATCACCCGTTTCCGACCCCGTGCAGCCGTACAACGCCAGGCCAGCGACGGTCGACAAAACGAGAGCACTCTTCATGCCGAATCTAGGGGACGGAATGAATGGACCTTCCCGGAAACGACGATCGGACCCGCGTTAGCGGCTCTGGGACGAAGCCAGCGTTCGCTCCGCGAGCGCGCGAAACGATCCGTGCGGGAACTGCGCCAGGTACCTGGCGCTCAGCGCCGCGGCGTCGGCGTCATGGTGATCGATGGCGGCCTCAATCGAGATGGCGAGCGCTTCGTCCGCCAGCGCGCCTCTCGGCTGTCGATCGAGGTAGCGCTTGGCCAGGGCGCGCGCCAGCTCCGGATCCCGGTCGACCCGCAACGCGTGCGTCGCTCCGACGAGCAGCGACGGGTCGTCGGAGGGCGGCTCGGCTTGCGGCCGACGAGGCCGCGCTTCCATCGGCGACCGGCGCACCGGCGCCGAGGACGGGGGCGGCGGCGCCGTCACGGAAAGCGCTTCGACGACGACCGTGGGCCGGATCGTGGGCGCGGTATGCACCGTTGGGGGCCGCGTGACCGACCGGGACTCGGCTTTCGGCGAGACGGGACTCTCCAGAGAACGCATCAGGCGCGCCGGCCAACCCGTGAGCGCAGCGCTGGCTGCCGCGCCGCCCAGCAGCACGACCCCGACTACGACCGGGCGAAGCCAGGTCCATCGCTGCTTCACCGACCCACGGCCCAGGCTCAACAGCAGACGTTGCTTGCGGCCGACCGGAAACCGGACGGAATCCATGCTCTCGATCAGCTCGACCGCGCGCGCGCGAACCCCTGCTGTTTCGCCCGGGCGATCGCGGGACTCGTCGGCCAAACGGCCGAACGGAGCGGAGGCGTCGTCATCTCGAGTCGCCATCAGGTTCGAGCCCCCTTCCCTCGCCGCCCGGCCAGCGGCGCCGTCGGATCATACCCGCGCTGGTGACGCGCGACGAGCGCCAGGAACTCCTTTCGCGCGACGTGCAGCCGCTTCCAGACCGTATTGACGGCGACGCCCTGAATCTTCGCGATCTCTTCCCCGGATAGGCCGTCGATCTCGAACAGGACGAAGGCCGCCCGGCGGTCGACGTTCATCTTGGAAAGCAGCGCGTTCAAGATGCGCTGGTTGTCCTTGCGCTCGAGCGCCCGCGCGGGGCTGGAGCCGTCGTCCGGCAACGCCTCGACCGCGTCCGTATGGTCTCGGGTGAAGATTCTTCTTATCCACGTGCGGCGCCGGAAGTCACGGACCTGACGCTGGGTGATCCGGTAGAGCCAGGCCGCCGGGTTGCTGCCATCGAAGGCATGAAGCCGGCGGCTCGCGACCAGGAACACCTCCTGCGCGATGTCGTCCCGGTCCGCCTCCGGTCCCCCGAGAGCGCGGATCCATCTAATGACGCGCTCGCACCAGACGTCGTAGAGCGTCAAGAACTGCGTGCGCCTCACCAAACGCGAACTCGAGTCCTGGTGGTTCGCCGAACCGAGGTCCACCGAAACCGAAAGTCCGGCCATCAGTAGGAGAAAGGGTCCGTCAGCAGCCTTTCCTTACCGAAATCGACAGGCCGGCAAAAATAAATTAGCCGCGTCAGAGACTCGTCGGCGGCTGCGCTTCGGATATCGTACATGACGTGAGCGGGCCACGCACCTCCCTTCTGATGGTCGGGATGGCCGTATTTCTCGGCGCAATGTCCGGGGCGGCCGCGCAGAGCACCAACGTGGATCCCGCTTCGCTGATCGGAGGTTCCGGCAGCTGCCCGTCCCCGGCGCTCGTCTGGCGGCATCTGCTGCCGCTCGTCCCCAGCCAGACCTTGGTCGATCGGATACGCTTGCTGGGTGGGCCCGGGGCGCCCGTGCAGATCGCCGACCTCGGTCCATCCTTCCTGGTCACTGCGGGAAGCCACGTGCGCGAATACGCGGACCAGTCCCGAGACTGCGCCAGGCG
>JADGRB010000369.1 GCA_017881315.1 Pseudomonadota bacterium | reverse complement strand
CCAACGGGTCCGAGCGACCGGCCGCTCGTCGTTTCTCGGTCAACATTGCCAGGAAGGTATCGCCGGTATCGACGTTGGCGGCCTGGCTGATCGCCACCGGAACACCGGGCTCGTCGGGCCAGGGCAGGGTCACGCAGGCCAGCGTCAGGCCGACGCCGATGAACCACGCGAGACGGCGCGTGGAGCCTTCCGCAGTGGGCACCAAGGCGATCCTATCAGCGGCCGCAAAATTTATGGCCTTCAGGCCAGCCGAGGCTGCTCGCGCGCCGCCAACAGCGCGGCGGGCAGCAGCGGCACGAACAGCAGGACGACCGCCGACGAGCCCGCGTTGAGCCAGACCAGGCTCTTGAACCCCAGGTGGTAGTGGTCGTAGAGGTACGACCCCACCGGATCCGAGATTCCGAAGATGGCGATGTTCCGGACGCTCATGATCAGGGCGAAGCCGAAGCTCTCGCTCCCCGCGGGCGTGGCCCGGGCCGCCAGGTCGTAAAGCGGCAGTAACGCCAGCATGCCGAGGGCCGCCGCCGTACCATCGATGACCATCGCGGTGGCGGCCGAATCGTAACGTAGATAGAGCAGCGTGCTGACGGCGTTGAGGATGATTCCGGCGATGAGCGAGACTCGCAGCGGCAGGCGTCGACAAAGAACGCCATAGGCGAGCGCGCCCAGGATGGCCCCGGCCCCACCCAGGAGCTGCAGGAAGCCGATGAAGCGCGGATCGAGCTTGAGGACGTCCTGCTGGTAGTAGAGCATCGGCGTCTGGAAACCGGGCGCTAGGTAGATCAGGAAGAGCAGGCCGCCCGCCGCCCACATCGGGCGCGAGCGAACGATGACCGCGACCTGGCGCCTGGCCGTCGCAAAGACCGCGGTGTCGCGCTTGGCCCCGCCGGGCTCGCGGTAGAGGATCGCGACGACCGGCAGGAACGAGCACAGGATGCAGGCACCGGCCACGGCGGTCCAGCCGAACGCGCGAACGGCGAGCCAACCGCTCACCGGGCCGCCCAGCAGATTCATCACCCCTTCCAGCACTTTGTCCAGCGAGGCGAGGCGTCCCGTCGCGTTGTAGCGTTGCGCGGTCTCGACCTGCAAACCACCGACGACGGTGGCCACGAAGGCCATCGCGATGTTGAGCAGGGTCGTGACGATGACGAAAGGGACGTAGTCGTGCGGGACGACGATGAACGCCAGCCAGAAAACGCTGCAGAGGACGGTTCCGGTCAGGAGGTAGCCGCGCCGCCGTGTGCCGAAGAGGGGATAGGCGTCCGAGATGAGGCCGAAGAGCGGCTTGATGTACCAGGCGATGGTCGCGATGGCCCAGTACGCGGCCACCTTGTGGGCCGGCATATGCAGCTCATTCTTGAGCAGCAGGTTGAAGGGCAGCCGTCCGATGATTCCCGGCCAGCCGAAGCCGGTCACGAAGATGCCGGCCGCAAGGACGACGATGAGCGGGCGCACGCGAACCGCCGTCGGGCCCGAGGGCTCGGCGCCGGGGGCGCTCATGCGCGTGACCGCGGGCGACAGAAACGGTAGATCAACGCGGCACGAGCATGAAGATCGCCACCTGGAACGTCAACGGTATCCGCGCGCGCCAAGAAGAGGTCCTGGCCTTCGTCGAGCGCGAGGCACCCGACGTGCTCTGCCTGCAGGAGATCAAGGCCGCGCCCGACCACATCCCCAAGACCATCGCCGAGCTGCCCGGCTACTGGTGCGCCTGGCACGGGACCAAGGGATATTCGGGCGTCGGATTGCACGTGCGCAAAGACATCGCGCCCGATCGACCGATCATCATTCATCCCGACTTCGATTACGAGACCCGCTTCGCCGCCGCGATCGTCGACGGGATCCTGATCGCGTCGATCTACGTCCCGAACGGCGGCAAGGACTTCGCCGCCAAGGTCCGTTTCCTGGAGGCGATGGCCGCCTACGCGATCGCCCAGCGCGCGACACGAACGCCGGTCGTGCTGTGCGGCGACCTCAACATCGCGCGCACCGAGCGGGACGTCCACCCCAAGGAACGGGACAGCCGCCTCATCGGCCAGCGCCCGGACGAGCGCGCGCTGTTCGAGCGGATCCTGGACGAGGGCGGTCTGCACGACCTGGGGCGCGAGCGCGATCCCGACAACGACGCGCTCTTCACCTGGTGGGCGCCCTGGCGCAACATGCGCCAGCGCAACATCGGCTGGCGGCTCGACTACCTGCTGGCGAGCGGCGATCTGGCCGCCGCGGCGGAGAGCTGCGTTTCGCTGCGCGAGGTCGGGACCAGCGACCACGCGCCGGTGGTGGCCAGCTTTCGCCCGCGGCCGGCGCCATGATCGTCGTCTCCGACTTCGACGGAACGCTCACCATGGAAGACGTCACGACGCTCTTCTGGGACCGGCATCTGCCCTACGACTGGCGTCACGAAATTCTCCCGCCGACCTATTCCGGCGCTTCGACGCCGCTCGAGATGATGACCCGGGGATATGGCGACCTGCCGCTGCCGCCCGAGGCGCTGCTGGCGGAAGCCCGAGGGGCGGTGAGGCTCCGACCGGGGCTGCCGGCGCTGTCCGAGCTCTGCCGCGCCCGGCGCTGGCCGCTCTCGGTGATAAGCCACGGCCTCACCTTCTACATCGAGGCCCTGCTTCCCGCCGGCATCCCGATCGCCGCGTTCGTCGGCACCTTCGTGAGCGGGCGCTGGGTGGTGACGCTGCCGCCGGGGGTGCGTCTATCGCCCGGGGAGGACTTCAAGAGCCACATCGTGGCCGGGTTGCGCGCCCGGCATCCCGGGCAGGAAACCGTCTATATCGGCGACGGCCGCCTCGATCTGCCGGCCGCCGAAACCTGCGATCGGGTGTTCGCCGTTCGCGGCAGTCCGCTCCACCAGCTCTGCTCGCGGGCGCTGGCATTCGACACGCTCGAGGAGGTCGTCGCGGCTCTCGAATTGCGTTAAGCTCCCGCGCCATGTCCAACCCCATCGCGACGCTGAGCACTTCCCTGGGCGACATCAAGGTCGAGCTTCTCGCCGACAAGATGCCCATCACCGCCGGCAATTTCGTGAAGCTCGCCAAGAGCGGCTTCTACGACGGTTTGCACTTTCACCGGGTGATCGACAAGTTCATGGTGCAGTTCGGCTGTCCCCACAGCAAGGATCCCGCCAGCGCGCGCGCCGGCACCGGCGACTCGCCGCACGGAACGATTCCCGACGAGCACCCCGAGGGCGCGAAGATCTCCAACGCCCGCGGCACGCTCTCGATGGCGAACAAGGGGCCGCAGAGCGGAAGCTGCCAGTTCTTCATCAACGTCGTCGACAACCCGTACCTGGACTGGTTCACGCCGGGCGCCTCGAAGCACCCCGTCTTCGGCAAGGTGGTGGAGGGAATGGACGTGGTCGACCAGATCTCGAAGGCGCCGCGCGCCGCGAACGATCGCCCGAAGACGCCCATCCAGATGATCAAGATCTCGATCGCCGACTGAGGTTGGCCGGCCGTGCCATGCGCACGCTGATCATCGGCGATGTCCACGGCTGCCTCGACGAGCTGCAGGAGCTCCTGGCGCGCTGCCGACAAACGCCGGACGATCGGGTGGTGCTGGTCGGCGATCTGGTCGCCAAAGGTCCGGACTCCGTCGGGGTCGTGCGGTGGGCGCGGCAAGGGGGGATCGCGGCCGTGCTCGGCAACCACGACGCCCACGTCCTCCGGGCCCACCACGGCGAGAGCGACGTACGGCCGCGCCACCGCGCCATCGCCGAGGCCCTGGCCCCGGCCGATCTCGCCTGGTTGGAGGCGCTCCCGCTGTGGTTGCGCCTCGACGACGCCGGGACCGAGACACCCCATGTGGTCGTTCACGGCGGTCTGGTGGCGGGCGTCGCGCTCGAGAGGCAAGAGCGGGAGCACCTGCTCAACCTGCGGAGCATCACGCCGGATGGCCGGCCTTCGAAGCGCCTCGACGGAACGCCGTGGGCCGCCCTCTGGCCCGGACCCGAGCACGTGGTGTTCGGCCATGACGCGGTTCGTGGTCTGCAACGCCACCCGTTCGCGACCGGTCTGGACAGCGGCTGCGTCTACGGCCGCGAGCTGACCGCGCTGGTGTTGCCGGCCGGCGAGCTGGTCTCGGTTCCGGCCGCCCGCGCCTACGCGGCGATCAGCCGCTGACCTGCGTGGCGATCCGGCCGCATGAAAAAGGAAACGGCCGGTCCCGCAGTGCGGAACCGGCCGAATCGTGAGGATGCGTCGCGCGGAACTAGTTCATCGGGAAGGCCTGGATGTACAGCTTCTGGTTGTTTGCGCCGTTGCAATCCCAGATCTGCATCGGCAGACCGGGCGAGGTGCTCCCGGCATTTTCGTCCATGCAGCGATTGGCCTGGACGTTCTTGAAGATGAAGGCGCCGGTCTTGGCGTCGGCGGTGATGTTCCAGGCCTCGCTCGGCTTGCCGGCCTGACAGGCGTTGATCCGGAGCTGGGTCGAGTTGCCCAGCGCGCTGCCGCTGCCTGCCAGGTCGATGCACTTGGTGCTGTTGGCGTTCATCACGATGTGCCAGTTCGGTCCGTCCGGGAGCAGGTTGAACATCTGGGGCGTTCCGTTCCAGGTCGTGTACTGCTGGACCGTGGTTCCGTCAGCGGTCGAACCGTTGGCGATGTCCATCTCGAGCCCCCCGTGCCACTCGAGAGATAGCTTCCGGTCGAACCACCCCGCGAACCACGGAGCGACGCTGGGGGGAGGCTGGATCGCCGGCCCGGCGTCGCC
>JADGRB010000124.1 GCA_017881315.1 Pseudomonadota bacterium | reverse complement strand
TTCGGTTCGGGAGGCGGGACCTCCGGCGGCGGAAGCACCGCGACCGGCGGACATCTTGGCACGGGCGGCGCCTCGTCCCCGACCGGTGCCGGCGGTTCGAGCCTCCGTGCGGATGCAGGCAGCGGAAGCCTGGACGCCGCGTGCTCGCAGCTGAACATCGGCATCCTGGGCAACCCGGGCTCGAATGCCTCATCGAACTTCCAGGCGTGGCTCGAGGCGAGAGGGACCTCGGTGCAACGCTTCCAGACCGCGGACGGTGTGCCCCTGACCGCGGACGCGTTGCAACCATTTGACGTCATCGTCGTGGACCTTCCACCGCGCGATTACACCGCGGACGAGGCGGCAATCTTTGTCGCGTGGGTTTCGGCCGGCGGCGGGTTCGCCGCCATGTCCGGCTACCACGACGACCCGACTCAGGATTGGCGCGCGAACTCTTTGGTGGCGCCCCTGGGTCTGGCCTACGCGATGCCGCGCGTGTGGGGGCCCGTGACGCAGTTTGCCGCTCACCCGATCACGGCCGGGCTCACCTCCGTGACCTTCACGGGCGGCTACGCCATCTCGGACATCGGCGGAAGCTCCAGCGCGCGCACGCCCATCGCTTTTCTGCCCAACAACCCCGACAACCTCGCCGTCGGGTACGCGGTTCAGATGGACAAGGGACGCGGCTTCCTGTGGGGCGATGAATGGATCGAGTTCGACTCGGAGTGGTCGGCCATGCCGCAGATCCCGCAGTTGTGGCTGCAGGTCTTCACCTGGGTCGCTCCCCCGAACCGCTGCATGTTGACCGGCATCGGCCCGATCGGCGCGATTATTCCGTCGGGTTTGCAACGAACGCTTCGATGAAGAACGTTTAGCGGCCAACGCCGCGTCGGCGCTCTACTGCAGCGTGAATGATTCGTCCGTTTCCTCGAAGAGCGTCGTTCCATTCTTCTGAGCGCGGAGGACCAGGTAACACTTCGTTCCGGAGGTTGGCGCGGTCATCGTGATCGACTTGGTCGCCATCGAGGCTAGCGGCACATCGACCGCCAGCGTCCCCGACGTCCCCAGCGTTCCCGTCGGACTGTCGGCATGCACCTCCCAGGTGACGTTGATGGTGGTGCCGGCGAAGGTGTCGTTGAAGATGAGGAGATTCGTGGTGCGGGTGGCGCCCTTGGCGATTGCCGGCACGGAGGCCGGCCAGTCGCCATTGGCGTTGGACATCGTGGCGGACGCCCAGTACGACTGGTCGGCGACGAGCACCGGGCTGAAGCCGTTCTGGATACGCCTCAGAATCGCGCTCGACCAAGGATCGGGCAGATTGTCCTCCCCGAACACCGGCGGCCCACCCTGTTCGATGGTCATCTTGGACGCCATGACCCCGGGGATGACGCTCGCCCAGCCCGCAAGCGTGGCCATCGCAAGGACGAAGGCCCCCGGGCGGAACGCCGTGGGTCGGATTCGACTGTTGTTCATCGTAGTCGTTACTGCGCGAGACGGGCGCGCTTGCACAACTACGTTGGCAACTTTCACGTACAGATAGACCAGATACGGCGATCTGCGTGCCCTCGTCCCACGCGGGAGAACCCTACGGGGTGAGCTGGAAGGTTCCGGCCAGGTTGCCGGCGAAGCCTTCGAGTATCTGACGTGTGTCGAGGTCCTCGATTTGGTGAAAGAGGGACGCTCCGCTCGCGGCGTCCAGCGTGATCGGCGTGGCGAGCTTCGACAGCTGGAAGGAGGAGTCGTCGAGGATGTCGCCGCCGACGTCGAAGAAGCCCCCGGCCTCGAACGCGTAGTTGGTTCCCGGCAAGAACGCTTGCTGATCAGCTGGGGCCGGGCCGGTCCGGAGGAAGTCGATATGGGCGATGTCGTGCGCCCCAGGCCCGAAGTCGGTGATGCAGAGTGTGCCCGCTGCTCCGGGGATCCCCCCCACCTCCCCCAGCAACGCGCTGAACGCCTTTCCGCCGGACGGCGACGTGATCGATGCGAGCGCAATGTTCGCGCAGACCTGCCGGGGCGGGCTCGTGAGGACGAACGCCGAGGTCAGATCGAAGGTCAACGATACGGCGTCCGTCTCGCCGGTCGTTAGCCCGAGCGGAGTCTCCAGCCCAAAGCCGGCGGCGATCGATTGGCGGAGCTCCGTGAACGTCGCGGACTCCTGTCCGTGAGCGGCCATCGTGGTGGTCGTCGAGCTCACCTCGATCGAGAGCCGAACGCGGCCAATCTGGAAGGTCACGTCGCCGAGGCCCACCGCAGAGAGGTGCAGCACGAGCGGCGTCGTCGTGTCCCGAACGATGCTCAATTTGAACGGTTGCGGGTCGATCAATATGGCCGGCACGGTCTGTGACATTCCGTTCACGATTCGAATGAGCTGCGGCGAACCATCACCCGGGAAGGACACCCACGGGGCGTAGTCACCGATCGGCAGCGTCTTCGTCAACACCGTCTCCGTGCCGTCGAGCCGGTACCCGACGTCGTACGTGCCGCTCGTGCTGGGCACGTTCAGAGCCGTGCCGGCGGGAAACTGATAGGTCGCGCCGTCCGATCCAACCGTCTCAAGTGCGACCGTCACGGTTCCGGTCGAGCCGGCGCCCAGATTGGAGTCCGTGTTCGGGGGCTGAGCACATCCGAGCGGACTCGCCGCACCCACGACGACGACGAAACCAATCAGGCCCGTGATCCCTTGTCGACCGCAGTTGATGGATCTTCTGTTCACTCGCATGTCCGATCTCCTTTTCTTCAGGCAGCTCGTAATGGCCGACGATTCGGCCTTGCGAGGATTTGCGTTCACGGAAACGACGAGAAAAGGTCGCCCAGATCGCTAGCGCTTTGCGCCTCGCGCAGGAGGGGAACGCCGTAGATCGTTTCGAGCGTCCGCAGCAGCGAGCCGTGATCGAAATGCACGCTGCTCGCATAACCCGGCTTCGCCGTCGGTGACAGCGCGATCATCCCGATCGGACCGTCCGAGTTACTACCCCCCACGACGCTGCTGCCTTGATCCCAAACGATGAACAGCACACCTCCCCTCTGGTAGGCGGCCGACGCCAGGATTGCCGGTACGTTGGCCGCCAGCCAATCGTCTCCCATCTTCACGAGGTCTGAGAAACTAGATTGACAAGTAAAGCCAGACGTCTCTCCGCGCATGTCGTGGCAACGGTTGGGCACGATCAAGGAGTACCGGGCTGCGCGGTCCTGGAGCAGATCCCCGGCCAGCTCGGAATGGGGGCGGACATGCTGGATGCACGTCGCTGAAGTCGCGCTGTTCCGATCGGTGATGTCATCGAAGAAGAGGAACGGCACGTGATTCGCCATGTAAAGACCGCTGCTGACCAAGGGGCAGCTCTGGCCGTCGATCTCCTCGGCATAGGCACGCCAGCTGATTCCGGCGGCCGTCAGCTGCGAGACGAGGTGGTCGGTCGTGCTCTGATGGTTGCTCGACGGATCGTTATCGTTCGCGATGCCGAGGCCCGAACCGGCCTCCATCCAAATGTAGTTTGGCTCGGCCGGATGCACTCCAGGTGGCGTGAAATAGGCCTCGGCGTGCGCCGCGCCCGCCAAGAGTTGATTGAGATACGGCGCGGAGGCGCTGCCCTTGATGTCGGACCAGCTGTGATCGGCCATCACGATCACGAAGACACTCTTGTCCGCGAGCATTCCACCGGTGCCTGCGCCGCTGCCAGTTCCGCCTCCCGTGCCACCGCCTCCTATGCCGGCTCCGCCCGGCAGGGCCGGATTTGGAGCACCCGTGTCGGGCGAGCCTGCGTCAGTACGGACGCCACCATCGTTGACGGAAACGCTGATGCCGACCACCAAGGTTCCGGAGCCCACAGTCACGATTCCGCTGCTGGTCGCGAAGCGATAGGTGACGTTCGTGGTGGCGGCTGCGAGGATCTGAAGCGACGTCGGATTGGGCGACGTCAGCGTCGCCTCGACGACCTGCGAGGTATCGCTCCGCTCCAACGCCCAGCCGGTCTCGAGGTTGATCGAGTAATCGCCCGCCGAGAGCGTGGTCGTCAGAAAGGTCGCGTTCGGATCCGTGTCCGAATCCAGCACCGAGCCCGTCCCCCCGGGCAGAATCTGGGCGATCGTGAATCTCGCATGGCTGAGGCGGTAAGAGACTCCTTCCGCAGTCCCCGTCAAGGCCAGCGTCACTGAACCCGTGGCTGGCGCTGGCTCGTCATGTCCCGAGCGGCACCCGCCAAGCCCGCCGAGTGCAGCGAGCGCCCCAAAGACGCCAAACAGACCGAACCGTGGTCTGCGCGGCTGCGACAGTCCGCCGGCGCCGCAATTCTTGGATTCCTTCATGTCCGTATCCTTTTTCTTGGGGGAGTTCCGGCGATGGCTGACGATTCAGTCGTCCAGCTCCCTTCGTCCTGATGCGAGAACGGGGCCGAAGGCGCCGCGGCTCAAAAGGGAAGACGGCTACCTCGGCGGTCTTCGCTCTCTTAGGCGCACGCCCGTGCGTCACTCGAAGGCGGGACGCGAGCCGTACGTCACTCGCCGGCGCTGAGCCGGGCGCCTCGTCAGTCGTCGCCCGTGTTGCGCAAGCCTTGCCCAGTCTGCGCGTCGCTTGCTCGACCTGCGCAAGCTCGCGATCGACCCGAGCACCTCGCGCGGGCAGCAGAGCGAGCGCACCCGCGGCAGCAACTCGGCCCGATTCTCGCAGAGTCGGAAGAGCATCCGAAGGAACGATCCCAGAACCCGTCACAGTGAAAGGACACCCAGCCATGAAAGCAAACGCCCCGATCAGCAGGCTCGTCGCCGCCGAGCTCAAAGTTGAAGCCGCCGTCAAGAAGGGGAAGCTGTCCAACAATCACGCCCGCGCGGGCCTCAAGGTGAAGACCGCGGTCAAAGGAGGGAGGCTTTCCGGGAACCACAGTCACGCGGGGCTCAAGGTGAAAACCGCGGTCAAGGGAGGGAGGCTCGCCGGGAACCACAGTCACGCGGGGCTCAAGGTGAAAACCGCACTCAAGGGAGGGAGGATCGCCGCCAACCACTGTGGGCGCGCTCTTGCCTTGGCTGCCAGCGCTCGCCGTCGCAGGTAGCCGGCGACACGCGGGCCCAGCGCGTCCGGGCTGATGACGGGTAGTCGAAGAACCTCGCGCGCGCAGCTCGACGCGAGTTCTTCAACAAAAAGGCGCTCTTCGCGGCAATAGAACTGCGATGCGATTCCTGAGGAGCTCCCCCATCGCCGTAGCGCTGCTGGGCGCGCTCACGGCATGTTCGTACACCCAGGTCTACCGGGGAGCTTTTTCCGGAAAAGTCGTCGACCCCAGCGACCGGCCAATCTCGGGGGCGAAGGTGATCGTCTGCACCTCCGCCCGCCCCAAGTCGCCCGACGCCTGCTCCTATCGTGCCGAGGCGTCGACCGATTTCGAGGGGCGATTTCAGTTCTGGCCGGTCACGAAGCAGAAGTCGTGCTGCTTCAGCGGGCCGCCGCCTCCCCCGGCCCACCTCACCGCCTGCGCGCGCGATAGCATGAGCGGCTTCTTGATGATCGCCTCGGCCACCGTCGACGCCTCGGGCGCGACCGAGCCACTCGTCAAGCTAGAGCGTTTTCGCGGTCGTTGGTTGCAGATCGCCTGCGACGCGCCCAAGTAGGTCGGGCGAAGGTCGGGCGCAGGTCGGGCGCAGGGTCGGGCGCTCGACGCGTCGCCGTCGATGCGCACCGCGGGAGCGTAACTAGAACCGGCCCAGCACCGCCACTCCAGGCACGGAGGCGCGCGCGACATCGCGCAGGGCGAGCGGCGCGATCGTGACGGGAGCCGGCGGGGCCGGGGCCTCGGTGTGGGACCGCGGGGCCAGCAGCGTCACCAGGCCGTGCGTCGTCAGGATCGCGCCGAAGACGGCCCCGTACTCCCACAGTCCGTGGCCGGCATTGCTCGGCTGGGTCGAGAGCGTCGCGTCGAGGCAGATCCCGAACTGCGCGCCACCCACCACCGCTTCGAAGGCGCCATAGCCGCGCGACATCCATTCCCACCGCGTCCAAGCCACCAGGTCGGTCACAGCCAGTCCGAAGTCCAGCGCGCCGACCCCGATGACGGGCACCTCTAGACCGGCGGTCGTCTCGTCGCCGGAGGCGTCTCGCGCCAGGGAGACCATTCCCAGCGCCAAGAGCGCCACCCCCAATATGCGCTTCTTCATTGTCGAACCTCCATCCCGCAGGTGCGGGATAAGCAAGGCCCTCATCATACCGCGATCACGCGGGTGTGGAACGCAAACCCGACGCCCCTCGAGTGGAACCAAGCCCGCAACGGCAATCATCCGCTCGACGGCGGCGCACTAGAAGCTGGGAACTGGAATCGTCGTGTTCTTAATATCCGCATAGGAAGCCTCTATCCCGGCCATCGAGGTGACAGACGACGAGTTGGCGGCCGGGTTATCCGTGATGGTGTTCGTACCCGTATTGTTCTGCGCCACGTTCGTCGGGGCGTTGACCATGGCGTTGTGGGCCACCGTGTAACCGCTGGTCTGCTCATCCAGGTAGATGCCCTGGTCCCCGTAATCCGCCCACTGGCTCGTCTGATAGTCGTGAATGTAGTTGTATTCCATCTGCGACGCGGGCTGCTGGTTCGACAACACGTAGAGCGCCGCGCCGTCGGCCATGATTTGGGTGACGTGGTGGATGTTGTTGTAGTTGATGTAGTTGTTGCTCATCGCGTTGACCGTGCTCGTCCACCCGTACCCCACCGAGATCCCCGTATAGTTCGTGTACCCGATCTCGTTGTGTTCGATGTCCACCTGCTCGAAGTGAATGTGGTTGGCGTTCATGACGCTGACCCCGGCCGGTGGCCGCCCGATGGTCTGCTTGTTGTCGGTGGTCGCCGTCAGGTTGTACTGGCCCGCCTGCGCGTCGCAGAAGCCCGATTGACTGGGACGCATGTAGGTCGAGTGAGCGAACGTGATCCCCTGAAACCAGAGATAGCCGGCCTGACTCGAGGTGCTCGTCCCGTTGACGCTCACCACCGTCTCGACCATCGGGGCGACGACGGTGGCCGTGGTCATGTCCTCGCCCGAGCGAGGTTTGTAGGAGAGCACGCCCTTGGTCTCGTCGAGATACCACTCGCCGGCCTGGTCCAGAAGCTCGAGCGCGTTCTCGAAGTAGTAGCAGTGCTTCGTGAACCCGCCGAACTGGCCGCCCAGGTGCGGGAAGGGTCGCGGGAAGACGATGGTGCTCTCCGGGCTCTGAATCTTGAGGTACGCCGTGCTCCCGGAGGTCGTCATCGATGCGAGCCGGAGCGTGTTGTCCCCCCAGCCGGTCATCACGTGCATCTCGACCTTCGTGAAGTTGTTCCAGTTCGAGACCTCCGACGCCGCGATCTGGATGTTCTGCGCCGTGTTGTCGGAACCTGTGAGCCGGTTGAAAGCCAGCGCACCGCTCGCGCCCAGGTTGGGGCTGCGCGCGCGAATCGCCTTGACGCCGTTCACGTAGAGCTGGCGGAAGGGCGTCGTGACGCCGGAGGCCGAATAGATGCCCTTGGTCGAATCGGAAAGCGTCCACCCGGTGACGGGCTGCCCGCCCGTGATGATCGGCTGCTCGCTCTGGTACGCCATGTACTTGACGTAGTGGCCGTTCTGCCCCGAATCAGCGTTGGAGAAGGCCAACGTGCTCGCCTGCGGATAGGTGCCGGCGCGCAAGTAGACCGTGATGTCGGAGGCGGCCTCACCCGACCGGCCGCGTCGTCAAGCCGCACCGCACGGGTCCCTGAAGTTTGGGATCGATCGCAGAGCTCCGGTCGTTCGCCTGGGCGGAGGCGGGCACGCACCATGGCCGCGAGCAATAGCAGGACGACGGCCGCGGGGGCGCCGCCATTGGCAGAGCCCACGTCGCACGAGCACCCGCTCGAGCCTCCGGCTTGCCCGGTCGATCCGGCTTGTCCCGAGCCGGCCGCGCCGTCGGGATAGGACACTCCGCCGTCGGACGAATCCGCCGGAGGTGTTCCTGAGTAACCGGTCGCACTGTCGGCCGTCATCGAGAGCACGGCGACATCGTCCACGAAGCTCACGTTGGCCGGATTGTGTGTCGAGAGATTGAACGGCGATGCCCAATTCCCTACGGCCCAGCTGCTCGGGATCGTCGCACCGCTGAATTCCTCACGCCATTGCGGTTCGAATGCGCCGTTGGCGTAGGACGAATACTGGACCCAGCTTATGTACTGGTTCACGGGCAATATCGAAGGATCGAGGGTGCCGCCGAAGTTCGAGTTCCCCACCCAGACGTTGAAGTGCATCACCATCCCCTGAGAGGCGTTCTTCGTATACTCAGTTACGCTGGCGCCGGTGACCTTCCGGATCTGATTGCCGTCGATGAACCAGGCGATGTAATCCGGCGTCCAGTCGAACGCGTACGTGTGGTATCCGCCGCAGATGTTGAACGTAGGGTGTCGAATTCCGCGCTCTGCGTCCCGGTTCCAGTCCAGATGTTGGTCTGCAGGCGACAGGTGGCGTTGGCCTTCTCGAAGTCGAGCTCGTTCCATGACGTCGTCGAGGACGACCCATCCTTCCAAAGAAAGAACGAGCTCACGACCCCCTCGCCAGGAGCGAATTGGACGCGCGCTTCGAAGCGGCCATAAAAATAAGCCTGGGTCCCGTACAGCTCGGCGCTCTGCACTGCAGACGCTGCTCTTGGGACGAACAGACCGAGGAGCAGCGTTGCCAAGGTCAAGGATCGCTTAGAAACGGCGAGCGGTCGAAGGGCGCTACTTGGAGACAACCGCCTCTTCCATTCGCGCGCGCAGGTCTGTGGAAAAGAATCGTCGAGGGCTGCAGCCGAGCGTCGCTTGGAACACGCGGTGGCACTGCGAATAGCTGCCGAAGCCGGCATCGATCGCAGCCGACAGGAGGTTCATTCGTCGCGCGTCTGCGATGTTGATGAATCGAAGCAAGCGCAGTCTGGTCCGAAACTCGGTGAAGGTGAGACCAACGTCTTTGTGAAAGTGCCGGCTGACATCTGTCGGATGCCCTCGGGCGGCGAGAGCCACGTCGTCGCGCCGGAACTCGGGTCGTTCCATCAGCGACTCGATGGCCCGGTTGGTGAACGCATGCTTGTCGAGGGTCGTCGTCAGTCGAAACGTGTGGGCGTCCCGCCAGAGGTCGCCGATGTGTTGTTCGACCGCGCTCGGGTCCGTGCCGATGTCGACGGAGCAGAGCGATCGAAGCTTGAGCAGCGGCTCCTGCGGCAGGTGGATTCGTGTCGCGCCGGCGTGCGCAGGCAGGTTGTCTTGTCCGAGAACGCGGGCGGAGAGCTCCGGCGTGAGGCCGATGACGTACAGGTCGAAGTCTGGCGAGGCGTCGAGCAGGACGTGGTCCTGACCCGGTGACCACCAGAGAAGGTCGCCCGCCGCCACGGAGATGGTGCCGTCGCCGACCCCGAACGCGCCGCTCCCGGCCGCGATCAGGTTGAGCTCTGGCTCGCTGTGAAAGTGACGGGGCCGACGGGTTTCGGGGACGTGGTGCCAGACGTGGGCCCGCGCCGCGCCTGGCAGCGGGAACGGTTGATAGAGCGCCTGCGGCACGTCTCTAGGTTACCAAACGCTTGGGCAGGGACACTCCCACAAAATGCGAAGTATGCAGCTCTCCCCGGCGCCAACGCGTCTTGTTGCACCTCCCTCCGCGACATAGGTCTCGCGTGGCGCGAATTTGTATAGTAGGTTTACGAAATGCCATTCGCCCCCTCGAAAGGCAACCACAACCGATGAGGGTCCGTCCGCTGCTGGCCGTGTGGCTCGCGCTCGCCGGCGGGGTCGCCTTCACGACGGCCAGCTGCGATTCGTCCAGCTCGCAGCCCGGTAATCCCGGCCAGGGCGGGTCCGTTGGAACGGGCACCGGGGGGATGGCGGGGATGGGAGCGACCGGGGGCGGCGCGGGCCGCGTCGGAACCGGCGGCGGCGCGGTTCAGACGGGCGGGAGCGGTGGTGGTGGCGCGGTCGGAACGGGCGGCGGCGCGGTTCAGACGGGCGGGAGCGGTGGCGGCGGCGGTGGCGCGGTTCAGACGGGGGGCAGCGGTGGTGGTGGCGCGGTCGGAACGGGCGGAAACGCGGGCGGAGCAGGGACAGGAGGCGCGGCGGGACGCGCGGGCACCGGCGGCGGGAGCGGCGGCGCGAGCATGCACGACGCCGGTGCCGGAGACGCCGGCAGCGGCGGCGGGATCGCTGGGGCTGGTGGGACAAACACGGCCAGCAACCCGCCTCCCCCGCTGACCGGCACGACGGTGACGGGAACCGTGAAGGTCACGCGGGGCACGGCCAAGGGACACCTGACGGCCGGGTCTGCGGGCTTCAGCTTCGAGAAGTCGCACCTGACGGACGGCTTCTTCGTGCCGGGGCACGCGGCGCTGGTCGCGATGTTCAAGCTACTCGGCCCCGGCGTGGTCCGCGTCGGCGCCGACGACGTCAACACGTCCGTCTGGGTGCCGAGCGCCACGTTCGTCGCCGCGGGAACGACGTCGACCAACGTCGGGACCGCCGAAGTGGACGCGCTGGCCCAATTTCTGGCAGCCGCCAATTGGAAGGCGATCTACGCCGTGAACATGCGCGGGAGCTCGACGACCCAGACCGCCGTGACCGAGCTTCAGTACGTCGTCCCCAAGCTCGGGACCAGCCTGCAGGCCGTCGAGATCGGCAATGAGCTGAACCTGTACAACGTCTCGAACATCGAGAGCATCTGGCACTCGTACGCGCAAGCGATCCACACCGCATTCCCGAGCACGGCCGTCGCCGGGCCCGGCGTCTTCGAGGACATCAACTACGCGACGAATTTCATCAACGGCGAAGGCGCCACCATCGACCTCGTGACCCATCACTACTACCGCGGCACCGCCGGCACATCGACCGCCACCCTCGCCAACCTGATGAACCTCGATCCCGCCGTGACCAGCCAGTCGCAGTCGCTGGCGACAGCCGTGCAGACCAACAAGATCGCCGGCGGCTTCCGGTGGGGCGAAATGAACTCGTACTCGAGCCACGGCGAAAAAGGCATCAGCAATGCGCTGGCGTCGGCGCTGTGGGGAATCAACTTCATGCTGACCACGGCCGGGTACGGGTCGGTGGGGGTCAACTTTCACGGCGGCGGCCAGAACATGGACGGCAACGTCTGCCCCAACGGCGTGAGCTCGTGCACCAAGCCGTTCTGGTACTCGCCGCTTCTCGAGGTAGACAGCCGCGTCACCGCCGCTGCCCCGCTTTATTACGGCATGCTGCTGGTCTCGCGGATGGGAACAGGCGACATGCTGAGCACGACGGTCAGCGCCGGCAGCGCCAACCTCCGGGCGTACACCGTCACGCCCGCCGACGGATCGACGGTCGTCGTGCTCGTCAACGGCGAGGCGAGCACGGGCGTGAACGCCACCGTCGACATCGGCGCCGGCGTCTCGAGCGCGACCGCCGTTTACCTTCGCGGGGCGTCGCTGACCGCGACCACCGGCATCACCCTGGGTGAGTCCCCGGTCAACCCGGACGGAACCTGGACCCCCAAGGCGCCGTTCACCCTCTCCCATGCGGGAAACACCCTCACTGTTCCGGTCCCCGCCGCGTCCGCGGTGCTGATCACCGCCCGCTGATCCGGCCGCAGGCGGACAGGATTCCCGAGGGCCCGGCGACCATCCCTGTCAAGCTACGCGGGTCGCCGAATGTATGCGACGGGTCAGTTCGCGGGCTGATAAGCGCGGACCCAGTCGACCTTCATGGTCTGAGGGAAGGTCGTGGTGGAGTCGGGTGACCCCGGCCAGGTCCCGCCGACCGCGACGTTCAAGAGGATGAAGAACGGCTTGTTGAATTCCCAGGTCCGTCCGGTCGCGGTCTGCGGCGTCTGCGTTTCATACAGCATGTCGTCGACGTAGAAGGTGATCGAGCTCGACGACCACTCGATCGCGTAGGTGTGGAAGCCGTCGCCCAGTTTGGCGCCTCCCGACAGCGTGTACATCCCGGTCAATTGATCGTCCGTCGTGCCCCCCGTCGCCGGCATGTGAAGGCTGCCGTGGTTGATCGACGGCTCCTTTCCGACGTTCTCCATGACGTCGATCTCGCCGCAGGATGGCCAATTCACGGTGTTGATGTCGGCACCCATCATCCAGAACGCAGGCCAGAGCCCCAGCCCCTCGGGGATCTGGATCCGCGCTTCGAATCGGCCATATTGCTGGCTGAATTTTCCGAGCGTCTTGAGGCGCGCGCTGGTGTAATGACAGGGGCCGCTCGAGGGGTAGGAGCAGGTGTAGCTCGAGGCGCCCGCGGTGGTCGCCGTGATCACCAGGTTCCCACCTTGAACGGCGGCGTTGGCCGTACCGCTGGTGTAGTACTCGAGCTCATTGTTCCCCCACCCGCTGCCGCCGGTATCGTAGACCCATTTCGTCGAATCGACGGCCGAGCCATTCGGGCCGTTGAACTCGTCGGACCAGGTGAGGACCCAGCCGGGTAATGCCCCGCCATCCGTGGTGTTCGAGCCCGCCGCACCGCCCGTGCCTGCGCCCGCAGTCCCGCCGTGGCCGCCAGCACCCGAGCCACCGGAACCCGTGGCTCCGCTTGCTCCCCCGCTCCCGGTCGCGCTGCTGCCCCCTTTTCCGCCCGTTCCGAAGGATCCGCCCTTACCACCGACGCCACCCGTCCCGATCGATCCGCCGGTTGCGCTCGCACCGCCAGCTGCCGTCGACCCGCCGGATGCGCTCGTACCGCCGGCTCCGGTCGACCCGCCGCTCGCGCTCGACCCGCCGCTTCCGATCGATCCACCGCTTGCGCTCACGCCGCCGCTTCCATTCGACCCACCGCTTTGCTGCGATCCGCCCGTGCCCTTCGAGCCTCCGGTCGCACCGGCGCCTCCGGTTCCCGTCGCTCCGCCGCTCCCTTGAGATCCGCCACTCCCCGCCGGTCCGGAACCGTTGTTTGAGCAAGCTGCCGCGAACGACAGCACCAGGACCAGAAGCGATTTTATACTCATTAGACCTCCACGGTACTCCGAACGCGGGCGCTCGCTCACGCAAGCCTCGGGCCATTTCAACGAAGCCCATAACGTCGCGTCTTCTCTGCTTCGCCTCCCCCAGGCCGGGCCCGTGGACGTCCGAGTGGACGTCCGGCGGGCGTCGACGCCTGGCGTCAGTGAACGCTCGAGCGCCGTCGCCCGCGACCCAGAGAAATCGCGATCAGCGCCAGCAGGAATGCGGCGGCACCGTGGCTCGGCTCCCCGCTTCCCGACGATGTGCACGAACACCCGGAGGAGTTGGACTCGCCACCCGT
>JADGRB010000368.1 GCA_017881315.1 Pseudomonadota bacterium | reverse complement strand
TTCGCGGAGCGCCTGGAGGTGCTGGGCGCGCGTGAGACCGAGGTGCTGGCCGACCTGCCGCACACCACCCGCGTCCACTGACTCAGGCGCGAAAAGCGACCTCGCCGCCCACGATCGTCGTCTCGACTTCCAGGTTGGCCGACCAGAGCACCAGATCGGCGCGCCGGCCGACGGCGAGGGTGCCGCGGTCGTCCAGGCCGACCCGTGCGGCGGGAACCGTGCTGGCCATGGTGAGCGCCTCCTCGATCCGCGCCCCACCCAGGCTCACCATCGTGCGCACCGCCCGATCCATCGTGAGCGTGGAGCCCGCCAGCGTACCGTCGGCGAGGCGAACGCTCTCCCCGTCGGAGATGACCGAAACACCGCCCAGGCGATAGCTGCCCGGCCCCGCCCCCGCGGCCGCGACCGCGTCGGTCACGAGCACGATCCGATCCACGCCCTTCGCGCGCATCGCCAGCTTCAACGCCGCCGGGTGCACGTGTACCCCATCGGCGATCAGGCTGACGGCCACGCGATCGTCGGTCAACGCCGCGCCCACCGCGCCGGGCGCGCGGTGGTGCAGGCCCGACATGGCGTTGTAGAGATGTGTCACCAGCGTCGCGCCGGCGTCGATCCCCGCGATCATCTGGTCGAACGTGGCATCGGTGTGACCCAGGCTGACCGCGACGCCCGCAGCGACGAGGCGCCGTATTCGTGCCAGCGCGCCCGGAAGCTCGGGCGCCAGGGTGACGAGCCGGAGGGCGCCGGCCGCGAGCAAATGTTCGAGCACCTCGTCCAGCGTGGCGTCGGCCGCCGCAATGGCGCGCGCGTCGTGAACCCCCGCGCGGGCCGGCGAGAGCAAGGGTCCTTCGAGATGCAGCCCCGGCACCCGCGACCCCAAAGGCGTGCGGACCATTCGAGAGATGAGGCCGGCGGCGGAACGATAGCGCGTCGCGGTCGCGCTCACGACCGTCGGCAGAAAGGTCGTGACCCCCCGGCGGGTCAGGCGCGTCGCCATGATGTCGAGCGCGCTGGCACCGTCGGTGACCTCGAATCCGAGAGAGCCGTTGCACTGCAAGTCGACCAGACCGGGCGACACGATATCGGCCTCGAAACGTGGCTCAGGAAGCGCGCCGGAGGCGTCCGTTCGGCCTATCCGAACTTCCACGATCCGGTCCCCGTCGACGACCAGCGCGCCCGCGACGAGGCGGCCGTCGATCAGCAATCGCCCGCTGACCGAGAATCGGTTGTGGCCGCTCGGCGATTCTGTTTTCATCGTCCCCTTCCCATCCTATCGGAGGTCCGATGCGCTTTCTCCTCACAACCGCTCTTGGCGCGACCGCCCTGGCGTTGCCGATCCTCGCGACCTTGTCGCGCCCGTCGGTGGCTGCCGGCGCGGCCGCGGCGGCCGCCGCGGTGATGCCCCCGGCCCAGGGCGGCGGCCTGGCCTTCCCCTTCCCGGTGAAGGAGAAGACGCTCGCCAACGGCCTGCGGGTCTACGTGGTCGGCTACGACTCGCCCGGCCTGGTCGCCTACTACTCGGTCGTGCGCACCGGCAGCCGCAACGAGGTCGAGCCGGGCAAGTCGGGCTTCGCCCACTTCTTCGAGCACATGATGTTCCACGGGACCGAGAAGTATTCGCTCGAGGCCTACAACGCCGCGATCAAGGAGATGGGCGCCGACTCCAACGCCTTCACCTCCGATGATCTGACCGTCTATCACATCCTGGCCGGCAAGGCGGCGCTCCCCAAGATCGTCGAGATCGAGAGCGATCGCTTCCAGCACCTGCACTATCAGGAGGCTGACTTTCAGAAGGAGGCCCGCGCCGTCCTGGGCGAATACAACAAGAACGCCTCCAACCCCCTCGAGAAGATGACCGAGGTCCTCTACGACCACGCGTTTTCGACCCACACCTACAAGCACACGACGATGGGCTTCCTCAAGGACATCGAAAACATGCCCAACGAGATGGCCTACTCGCGGCAGTTCTTCGACCGCTACTACCGGCCGGACAACATCGTGATCCTGGTGGTCGGCGACGCCGATCCGGACACGGTCTTCAAGCTGGTGGAGAGCAACTGCGGCGCCTGGAAGGCCGGCGACAAACACCCGGCCATCCCGGTGGAGCCGCCGCAGAAGAAGGAGCAGCGCGCCGAGCTCGGCTGGCCGGGCGCGACGCTGCCGATGCTGGTCGAGGGCTACCACACCCCCGCCTTCTCGACGACCAACGTCGATCTGCCGACGCTGGACGTGCTGGCGGAGCTGCTGTTCGCAGAGCGCGCGCCGCTCTACAAGAAGCTGGTCATCACCGAGCAGAAGGTGGAGGCGCTCGCGGGCTCCAACGACGCGCACGTCGATCCGAATCTGTTCACCGTGCTGGCGCGCATCAAGAAACCGGCCGACCTGGCCTACGTCGAGCGCGCCATCCACGACGAGATGGCCAAGGTCGCCAAGGACGGCGTCGACGACAAGACGCTGCGCGAGGTGCTCTCGCACGTCAAATACAACTTCGCGGGCCAGCTCTCGACGGCGGACAAGACCGCCTACACGGCGTCGTCGTTCCTGGCGCTGACCGGCGACCTGGGCTCGATCAACACCTACTTCGCCCTCTACGACAAGGTCACGAGCGCCGACGTCAAGCGCGTCGCCGCCGCCTACTTTCAACCGACCAACCGGACGGTCGTGACGCTCAAGGCCGGCAAATGAGGTCGATCATGCTCCTTTCATCCGTTCTCCTGGCCGCGGCCGCGACGTCCTCCCGGGCGGTGGCGGCGCCCGCCAAACCGCCCACCCGGGTCGCCGGCATTCGCACGGTGATCCTCCCCTCGCCGGGGAGCCCACTCTGCGCGATCCGGCTCTTCTTCCAGGTCGGCGCCGTCGACGATCCGAAGGGAAAAGAAGGCCTCGCCACGCTCACCGCCGAGATGATCGGACGCGGCGGCAGCAAACCCCGCAGCTACGCCGAGCTCCTCGACGCGCTCTATCCGCTGGCGGGCGAGCTGCGCGTCTACGGCGACAAGGAGTCGGTGGTCTTCGAGGGGACGGTCCACCGCGACAACCTGGCGCGATTCGCCGATCTGGTCGCCGACCAGATCTTGACCCCGCGATTCGCCGCGGAGGACTTCTCGCGCAACCGGGACGACGCGCTCGACTTCATCACCAAGACCCTGCGCGGAAACGCCGACGAGGAGCTGGGCAAGGAGGCGATGGCGACCGTGCTCTACAAGGGCCATCCCTACGGGACGCCGACGCGCGGGACCGTCGCCGGTCTCGGCGCGATCACGCTCGACGACGTCCAGAAGTTCTACGCGAGCCACTACGCGCGCGACCGGCTGACCGTCGGCGTGGCCGGCGGCATCCCCGACGGCTTCGCCGAGGCGTTCGCCAAACGCTTCGCCGCTCTCCCGGCCAAGGCGCCGCCGCTCCCCAAGCTGCCGGCGCCGCCGGTCTACAAGGAGAACCAGCTGCTGGTCGTGCAGAAGGACGCGCGCGCCAACGCCATCTCGATCGGCCACAGCCTCGACCTCACCCGCAAGGACGCCGATTTTTATCCGCTCACCGTCGCGCGTTCTTACCTGGGCGAGCACCGCACCTTCAACGGCGTGCTGATGAACCACCTGCGAGGAAACCGCGGCCTCAACTACGGCGACTACGCCTACATCGAGAATTTCATCCAGGACGGCTGGACCACCTTTCCGCTCCCCAACATCCCGCGGCGGCAACAGCACTTCGAGATCTGGCTGCGGCCGGTGCCGCCCCAGAACAGCCTGTTCGCGTTGCGCGCCGCGCTCTACGAGACGGACAAGCTGATCCGCGACGGCATCCCGGAGGCCGGTTTTGCCGCCACCAAGACCTTCCTCGCCAACTACGCCAACCTCTGGGCGCAGGACGTCTCGCGACGCCTCGGCTACGCCATCGACGCCGCCGTGACCGGCAAGGACGTGGTCAAGGAGCTGCAGGCGCGGCTGCCCAAGATGAAGAAGGCCGACGTCGATCGCGCCGTCCGCAAGCACCTCACCCTGGGCGGCCTCAGCATCTCGATCGTCGCCGACAAGGCCCAGGCCCTGGCCGACAAGCTGGCCAGCGACGCCCCCACGCCCATCACCTACGACACGGCCGGCACGCCGCCCGACATCCTGGCCGAGGACAAGATCATCGAGAAGTTCCCGATCCCGCTCAGCAAGGACGCCGTGCACGTCGTCCCCGTCGAGCAGATGTTCGAACGCGCGCCGTAGCGTCAACGAATCGAAACAAACCGAATTCTGTTGCCTCGCCCAACCCCTTTGACGAAACTGACTCGCGGCAAGCCCGGCTCGGGTGGCGCGACTCCAAACAAATCAACAGGGGACAGACAATATGAGGGATTCGGTCAAGGTAGTTGTGATGGCGCTTTCATTGGCCGGCGTCACCTGCGGCAGCTCGGGCGGGAGCAAGAATGTCGCCGGGTTCGTCGGTGTCTGGTCGCCGGCGTCCGGCACGCTGACCGAAAATTGTCCAGGCGGAAGCGGAACGACCACGAGTCTGGTGAGCGACACGGAGACGTGGGCCGCGGGAACGACCTCGGACCTCGTTCAAACGATTCCGAATACCTCGTGCGTGTTCCACGCCGACATCTCGGCCAGCACGGCCACCGGTGTGGCGGGCCAGACCTGCACGGTCAACACGGCTGCCACGGCCACCAGCGACTCCTTCACCGACGTGTTCAGCTTCACCAGCTACACCTTCGTCATCAGCCCCGACGGGATGACGGCG
>JADGRB010000367.1 GCA_017881315.1 Pseudomonadota bacterium | reverse complement strand
GCCGCCGAAAGGGCCGCGACGGCCAAGGGCGCGACCGCGGCGCCGACTCCGACCGAGGCCGCCGCCCCGCCGGCACCGCCCCCGCCGGTTCTGAAGGTCACCTCCACGCCGGCGGGTGCCGAGGTGATCATCGACGGCAGCTCGGTCGGCACCACCCCCTTCACCAGCAAGATGATCGATCCGGCGGCGCCGCACGCGATCACCGTGAAGAAAGACGGCTACGAGCCCACCGAGCGGATGATCGGCGGTCTCGACTGGTCGCGCCCGCGCGGGAACGGCGCGCCTTCACTCAAGGTCAACGTCAAGCTGCGCCGCGCGGCGGCCCCCGCGGCGGCGCCCAAAGAGAACGCCGAGCCCCCCGACGATCCGGGCGGACCGTACATCAAGGAAATCAAGCCGGACTCGCCCTAATGAGGTCGCCCCGGCCGATGTCGGCGCCGAGCCGCTTCCCGCTCGTCGCGATCGCGATCCTGGCCACCGCCTGCCACCACCAGAGCTCGTCGGCGGATCCGCCGGCCGCGCGCCGCCTGCACCGGATCGACGTCCACACGCACATCGCGCCGGACGGGATCGGCAACGCGCTCCGCCTCATGAACGAGTGGGGAATCGACGGAATGGTGAATCTGTCGGGCATGTACCCGGGTCCGCCCCGCAACCCGCTCGGGCGCCAGCTGGCCGCCGCCGCGCAGAGCGGCGGTCGCATCGCGGTCTTCACGACGCCCGATTTTCACCTGGTGCGTCTGCGTCCCGACTACGGCGTCGCCATGGCCGCGCAGCTGACGGAGGCCCATCGGCTGGGCGCCATCGGGCTCAAGATCACCAAGGGCCTCGGCCTCGGCTATCCCGCGCCGGACGGGGAGCATCTGCTGACGGTCGACGATCCGGGGCTCGATCCGCTGTTCGAGCGCGCGGGCGAGCTCAACATGCCGGTCGCGATCCACGTCGGCGATCCCAAGGCCTTCTGGCAACCCGCCACCCCCGACAACGAGCGCTGGGACGAGCTGCAAGCCCACCCCGACTGGTCCTTCGCCAGCGGCGTCCCGAGCTGGCAGGCGATCTACGACGCCTTCGAACGTCGCGTCGCCCGCCACCCCAAGACCACCTTCATCGCCGTGCACTTCGGCGACGATCCCGAGGATCCCGACAACGTCGCGCGCATGCTCGATCGCTATCCCAACTTCTTTCTCGACACGGCGGCGCGCGTCCCCGAGATCGGACGTCACCCGCAGGACAAGATGCGGCGGTTCTTCCAGAAGTACCAAGACCGCATCCTCTTCGGCACCGACACCGGCGTCGGCCCCGACCAGGAAGACATGATGTACGGCTCGAACGGCGCGGAGCCCCCCACCCGGGCCGACGAGGTCCGGTTCTTCACCGAAACCTGGCGCTACTTCGAGACGCTTGATCGCCAGTTCGAGAGCCCGACCCCCATCCAGGGCCGCTGGAAGATCGACGGCGTCGGGCTGCCCGAGTCGGTCTTGCGCAAGATCTACTTCGACAACGCCGTGCGGCTCTTGCGCTGGCGACCGACCGGAAGTTGATTCGCGCTGAGCCCGTCCGACCCCTTGACTGACGAGGGCCGCTCCCCATAATGGGCCGTCCTCATTCCGGAGTAGCTCAGTGGCAGAGCAGGCGGCTGTTAACCGCCGGGTCGGGGGTTCGAAACCCTCCTCCGGAGCTCATTCGGTCGGCCCCACGGTCGACCCTCAGCGCGCGGGACGCCGTTCGGACGACGGCTGATTTTCTTTCGCCAGGGGGTGACACTTCTGCCCGCGCCCGGTGTTCTTGGGTGCATGAGGGAGGCACCCATCCTTGGCGCTCGACATCGAAGGGCACTACCGCCGGTTTGGACCGATGGTCCTGCGGCGCTGCCGCGCGCTCCTGCGCAGCGAGGCTCAGGCCGAGGACGCCATGCACGACGTCTTCGTCGCCCTCTTGCGATCAGACGATCGCCTGCGCGACGAAGCCCCGGCGGGTCTGCTCCTGCGGATCGCCACCAACGTCTGTCTGAACCGGCTGCGCTCGGGACGGCGACGCCGCGAGGAGGCGAACGACGAGCTGGTCTGGCAGATAGCGAGCACGGCCAACGATGGCGAGGCGCGCGCAGCGGCTCGCCACCTGCTCGGCAAGCTCTTCGACGCCGACGATCCGCTGGAAGCGTCGACGGCCACGCTGGCGGTCATGCACTTCTCCGACGGACTCACCCTGCAAGAGACGGCGCGCGAAGCCGGACTGTCGGTATCGGGCGTGCGCAAGCGGCTGCGGCGGCTACGGGGGCGGCTCTCGATCTTGGAAGGAGTCGCCCATGACGACGCGTGAACCGAAGACGCCGACCTGGTTGCTGGAGCGCCTGGCGCAAGGCGAGCTCGACGGCGAAGCCGCCGCAGCGGTGCGGGACCGACTGACCAGCGAAGGGCGCTCGCTCGAAGACGAGGTCGCGGCGCTCGAGCGCGCCGATCGAGAGACGCTGGCGGCGCATCCGCCGGCCGAGATTGTGGCCGAGATCCAGCGGCGCGCCGCAATTGGCGCAGGCGTTCGCTCGCGCCAGCCACGGCGACTGGTGTTCGGCGCGGGCTTCGCGATGGCGGGTGCGCTGGCCGTGGTCCTGGCGGCCCGCCAGATGCCTAGGCGGGCAGCCGCTCTGGATACGGCGCCGGAGCCGACGACCATCAAGGGGACCCACCCGACCGCTGGCTCGCGGCTGTACGTCTACCGTCATCACCGACGCGGCGATGAGCGTCTCGCCGATGGCGAGCGCGTGGCGCCCGGCGATCTGCTGCAACTCGCCTATGCGACCGCCGAGCAAGGATTCGGTGTCCTGCTGTCGATCGACGGCGCCGGCACCGTCACCCAGCACTGGCCCGAGCCCGGTCGCCCGCGCGCGGCTCCGCTGCGCCCGGGCCGCGAGGTGCGTTTACCCTCCGCATACGAGCTGGACGCCGCGCCCACCTTCGAGCGGTTCTTCCTGGTGAAATCGGAACAGTCGTTCGACGTCGCAACGGTCGTCGAGGCAGCGCGGCGGCTGTCGGCGCGGGCCCCGGAGGCGCGACACGCCCCGCTGCCTCTTCCGAAGCAATTCGATCAGATCTCTTTGGCACTGGAGAAGACACGATGAAGATCCGGGGTTCGGTCGGGGCTTTGATTCTGGTGACGTCGTTCTTGGCTCCGCTGGCCGCGCCGGGGGCCCGAGCGGCGGATCCGGTGGGCTCGGTGCGCCTGCGCCGGTTCGCGCTGCTGATCGGCGTGAACGACGGCGGTCCGGCGCGCGCGCGGCTGCGTTATGCCGCCAGCGACGCGCACGCGATGGCGCGGGTGCTCGAGAGCCTGGGCGGCGTCGCGCCAGCCGATCTGGTGTTCGTCGCCGAGGGGAGCCGGCGCGCCGTGCAGGAAGGCTTTGCCGCCGTCGAAAGGCTGCTGCGCGCCGATCCAGATCGGGGCGTGCGCCGCGAGCTGGTGTTCTACTATTCGGGCCACTCCGACGAGGATGGGCTTCTGCTGGGCGGCGATCGGGTCTCCTATCAAGAGCTCCGGTCGTTCATCCACGATGCGCCCGCCGATCTGAGCCTGGCGATCCTGGACTCGTGCGAGTCGGGCGCTTTCACCCGGCACAAGGGAGGCGCCCGCCGGGCACCCTTCCTGCTGGACGCTTCGATCGACACGCGCGGCCACGCCTTCTTGACGTCGAGCGCGGCCAACGAGATGGCGCAGGAATCCGAACGGATCGAGGCGTCGTTCTTCACCTACTACCTCGTCTCGGGGCTACGCGGCGCCGCCGACGCGAACCGCGACCGCCGGGTGACGTTGCAGGAGGCATTTCAGTTCGCCTCGCAGGAGACCCTGGCGCGCACCGAGCGCACGCAAGGTGGACCCCAGCACGCCGCCTACGAGTTCGACCTGACCGGCACGGGCGACATGGTGGTGACCGACGTGCGCACGACCCAGGCGGGCCTCGTGTTGACGCCCGAGCTGGCGGGACGGATCAGCCTTCGCCAGGCGGGTGGCGCGCTGGTCGCCGAGCTGCGCAAGCCCGCCGGCAGCACCGTCGAGCTGGGGCTCGAGGCGGGCTCCTACCTGGTGATGATCGAAAATGGCGGCGTCTCGCTGGAGGCGCACCTGACGCTGGCGGCGGGCGAGCACCTGCCGCTGGCCCGCGCCGCCTTCCACCCCGGCGGGCCACCCGAGGTCGCGGTCGCACGTGGCGATGCGCCCCCGCCCGCCGAGACCGTCTCGGCCGCGCCCACCCTCGCCACGACGCCCGCCCACGAGACCACCAGCTTCAAGGCGGGGTTCCTGCCCCGCTCCATCGATGGGAGAACCGACGTCGACGGCTTCTCGTTCGGCTTCATCGCCGACCGCGCCGCCAGCCTCACGGGGATGCAGCTCTCGCTCGGATACAACCAGGTCGATCGCGATCTGCGCGGCCTTCAGCTCACGGTGGCCGTGAACCTGGCGGGCGCCCTGGCGGGCGCGCAGATCTCGGCCGGCGCCAACGTGGCGCGCGGCGACAGCCACGGGGCGCAGGTGGCGGCGGGTGCCAACGTCATCGACGGCAATTTTCGGGGCTGGCAGACGGCGGCCGGCGTGAACGTGACGACCGGGCGGTTCACCGGCTTGCAGTCCGCGGCCGGCCTCAACCTCCTCGATGAGGGGTCCGGCTTGCAGCTGAGCGGTGGGGCCAATGTCGCGCGGACCTTCCGCGGCGCTCAGATCGGTGTCGTCAACGTCGCCGACTCGAGCGACGGC
>JADGRB010000366.1 GCA_017881315.1 Pseudomonadota bacterium | reverse complement strand
GCGAACATGCTGGCGAAGAGCACCGTCATCGCGGCCAGCCCCGGCACCAGGAACGACACGAAATCGGCGCCCCCGGTGGGCAGGCGCACGGAGGCGCGCAGGCCGAACCCGAACGCCAGCAGCCAGAGGAACGGGCGCGTCAGGCTGGTCACCAGCGTGCGGCGATCGCGCAGGAACTTGATCATGTCCCGCCGCCAAAGCGCGTACACGACCTCGAGCATCTAGCGTCTCCTCACCAGCGCGCGGAGGCGGGCGGCGTTTCCTTCGGCGCCTTCCGCGCGGATCTGCCGGCCGGTCAGCGACAGGAACACGTCGTCGAGCGTCGGGCGGCGGACGCTGATCCCCTGCAGCGGCGGCCGGTCGGTGGTGAGCAGCTTGACGATGAAGGCGTCCCCCTCCTCGACCATGAAGGTGAGTCCCCCCTCCGCCGGCGTGCTCGCCAGCCCGTATTTTTCGGTCAGCAGGCGCGCCAGCGCTTCGGGCTCCACCGTGCGCGCCGCGACCAGATCCTTGCCGACCCGCTGCTTGAGCACCGCCGGCGTGTCCAGCGCGACGATGAGACCATGGTCGACGATCGCGATCCGATCGCAGTTCTCCGCCTCGTCCATGTAGTGGGTGGTCAGGAACAGGGTCGTGCCGAATCTGCTGCGCAGCTCCCGCAGCACCTCCCAGGTGCGGGCGCGCGTCTGCGGATCGAGGCCGGTGGTCGGCTCGTCGAGGAACAGGATGTCCGGGCGGTGGACCAGACCGCGCGCGATCTCGAGCCGCCGCTTCATCCCGCCCGAAAAGGTCCGGGTGAGGTCCTTGCGGCGATCGTGGAGATCGACGAAATGCAGCGCTTCGTCGATGCGCACCGCGCGCTCGCTCCGCGGGACCCGGTACACGACCGCGTGCAGGTTGAGGTTCTCCTCGGCGGTCAGGCGATCGTCGAGCGCCGGGTCCTGGAAGACCACGCCGATCCGTCGCCGCACCTCGGCCGGCGAGGTCGCGACGTCGAGACCCGCCAGGCGGGCGGTGCCGGAGGTCGCCTGCAGCAGCGTGCAGAGGATCTTGATGGTGGTGGTCTTGCCGGCGCCGTTGGGTCCGAGGAAGCCGAAGATCTCGCCGGCCGCGACCGAAAAACCGACCCCCCGCACGGCCTCGACGGCGTCGAAGCTCTTCTTGAGATCGGCAACCTCGATCGCGGGGTTCATGAAGCGGATCGCAGGCGTCGGAGGCGGATGGGCGACGGCTCGGTTGCCCGCGGCGTCTCCGCACGCAGGCGAGCGGCCACGACCAGGTCGTGCCGGGGCGCGAGCGCGCAGGCCGGGTCGGTCGCCGCGGCGTCGCCCAGCAGCGCGAAGGCCTGACAGCGGCAGCCGCCGAAGTCGGTCTCGCGCTCGTCGCAGGTGCGGCAGGGGTCCGGCATCCAGTCCTCGCCACGAAAGGCGCGGAAGGACGGAGCGTCGTTCCAGAGATCGGCCAGCGAATGGGCGCGCACGTTCTGCCAATGGAGCGAGGTGATCCCGAGCGCCTGGTGACACGGCAGCGCGATCCCGTCCGGCGTCACCAGCAGGTAGCGGCGCGCCCAGCCGTCCATGCAAGCGCGCGGACGATCGGCGTAGTAGTCGGGGCGAACGAAGAGGACTTCGATCTTGCCGCGCAGGCGTTCGCGGGCCGCGAGGGCCTGTCGGCGGGCCTCCTCGACGTCCGCGCGGGCGGGGAGCAGCGCCTCCCGGTTGGCCAGCGCCCAGCCGAGATATTGCGTGTTCGCCAGCTCGAGGCGGGCCGCGCCGAGCCGCTCGGCCAGCGCGATGAGCTCCGGCACGCGCGCGATGTTGCCGCGGTGGAGCACCACGTTGAGCGTGAGCGGCAAGCCGAGCGCGCGCGTCGCCGCCGCCATCTCGAGCTTCGCCTCGCTGTCGTCGCGGCCGGCGATCCAGGCCGCGCCCTGCGGGTCGGTGTCCTGGATCGAGATCTGGACGCTGTCGAGCCCGGCCGCGGCCAGCCGCGCGAGACGCGCGCCGTCGGCCGGGATCCCGCTGGTGATCAGGTTGGTGTAGAGATCTCTCTCGCGCGCGGCAGCCACCAGCGATTCCAGATCGGCTCGCACCAAGGGCTCGCCACCGGTGAGGTTCACCTGCAAGATGCCCAGCGCGGCCGCCTCGGCGAAGACCCGACTCCAGGCCGAGGTGTCGAGCTCGTCGGTGTGACGATCGAGCGTGAGCGGGTTCGAGCAATACCCGCAGGCGAGCGGACAGCGGTAGGTCAGCTCGGCGATCAGCGTGTAGGGTCGCGGCGAGTCGGTCATGCCTCTGGCCGTCATGTGTCTTCCGGCTCGTGAGGCCCGGTCTTCTGCACCGCCAGCAGGCCCCGATCTTCGAGCGCCCGCAGAAACTCGAGCACCTCGGTTTCGATCCGTTCCCGCGGGGTCCCGGCGGCGGCGGCGACCATCTCATCGACGATCTCGGCGACGGTCCGCGCCACCGATCGCTCCTGGGCGCACAGCCCCGCGACCCGGGCCGCGATCTCGTTCAACTCCAGGCCGCGCTCGGGATAGAGCAGCATCTGCTTGCCCGAGCGCGGATCCAGCTTGAGCCGTACCTGGCGAGCGAGGCGCAGGCGGCTGGTTTGATCGATCACGGCTGAGCCTTGGGCGCCGCTTTCGCCGGCGGGCCCGCGCCCCCTGCCCCGCCGGTCGCGATCTGCACGCAGTCGACCAGGTGCCAGAGGATCTCGGTCTTGCGGATCAGCGCGCCGACGCAGGCCTCCTGGAGCGCGCGCGAGGAGGCCTGCGCGACCACGAACGCCAGCCCCTCGTCGCCGTCGCGACGCGCCCGCGGCACGCGCGCGCGGAAATACGCGAGCGCCTCGGCGCCGACCCAGGGGTAATGCTCCTCCCAGGCCGCGATCCGCTTCGACATCAGATCGGGCGCGAACATCTCCGTCAGCGACGAGGCGACCGCGACGCAGAGCGGGCTCTCCCGGCAGAGCGTCACGTAGGCGTCGCAGGCAAATCGGACCCCCGGCAGCACGCTCCGGCAGCTCGCCACCTCGTCGCGATCGAGGCCCACCGCGGCGGCCAACCGCAGCCACAGCGCGAGGCCGCCGGTCTCCGGACCCTCGCCGTCGTGATCGACAATCCGCCGGATCCAGGCCCGACGAAACGCCGGATCCTCCGACTTCGAGACGATGATCGCGTCTTTGATGGGGATGCGCGTCTGATAGTAGTAGCGGTTCAGCGTCCAGGCTTGCAGCTCCGCGCGGGTCAAGGTCCCCGCGTGCATCCGCTGGTGGAACGGGTGCTGGTCGTGATAGCGCCGGACCCCTTCTTCGCGCAGTCGGTCGACGAAGACCTGGGGCGACAGCGGCGCCCCGTCGGAACCGCTCACAGGCTCAGCTCCATCCCGTCGACGGCGACCTCGATGCCCGCGGTCGTGAGCGCCTGCCGTTCGGGGCTCTCGTCGCGCAAGATCGGGTTGGTGTTGTTGACATGGATCAGGATCCGGCGGCCCGGCTGGCGCGCCAGAAACGCCAGGCTCCCCTCGGGCCCGCCCACCGGCCAGTGCGCCATGTCTTCCGCGCGCCGCGTGCCGAGGCCCGCGACCACCAGCTCGTCGCTCGACCAGAAGGTGCCGTCGAAGAAGAAGACATCCGCCTGCGCCAGCGCCTGCGCGACCCCGTCCGAAGGGCCGGCGACGCCGGAAAAATAGGCCAGCCGCCCGCCGGAACGCGCGTCGCGAATCAAAAGACCGATGTTGTCCTCCGCCGAGCGCGGGCGAATCCCCTCCAGGTGCAGCGGCGGCTTTCCAGGGGTCGAGATCGCCGTCAGGTACAAGCCCGAGTCGCCGAGCGGCTGCTCACGGTCGAGCGCCAAGGCCGACCAGGTCACCTGGCCGGGGAACCGCTCCAGCGTGCGATAGAGAACGTTGCCGGTGGTGAAACCGGCGCGCACCGCCTCGGTCGCATAGACCACCAGCGGATGAGACTCCCGCAGCGAGAGCAGCCCCAGGCAGTGGTCGAGATCGCCGTTGGTCAGCACCAGGCCGGCGATCGGGGAATGGCGCGACGCCCGGGGCGTCAGCGCCGAACAGGACTCAATCTGCGACCGGATCTCGGGCGAGACGTTGATCAGGAACCAGGACGCGCCGTCGGCGCTGATCGCGATCGATTCCTGCGTGCGCGCGCGGGCACCGGGCGCTCCGCGCCGAACGGCCTCACAGTTGGCGCAACCGCAGTTCCATTGCGGATAGCCGCCGCCGGCCGCGGACCCGAGGACGCGGACTTCCACGCTGCACGCTCCGCGATTACCGGTGTCGGTCGCTCAGGGTCGGGCGACGTCGGGCGACGTCAGCTCGGACTTGCTGGAAATGTCGGCGCTCGCCGCCACCGGGCCCCACGGATCGCGATCCGAAAAATCGCTTCCGTACCCGCCAATTTCGGCGCTCATGTTGATCTCGACGAAGGACGGCGTTTCCCACTTCATGGCGCCTATTTTGCGCCTCTGTGCCGGCGAGTCAAGGCCGGGAATGCCCGCTCGAGCTGAGCCCATGCCAGGGTCCAAACCGGGCGATTAAAGCTTCGCGGCCGGCCTGAAGCTGCTGTATTCCTGCGTCATGTCGCACCCCGTCCTTTCCCGCTTGGCCTTCGTCCGCTTGGCCTTCTTCCGCTTGGCCTTCGTCCGCTTGGCCTTCGTGGCCCGCATCGTCTTCTTCCCCCTGGCCGCCCTGCTCTCCGGCCCCGCGCAGGGCGCCCCGGCGCCGGCCGG
>JADGRB010000365.1 GCA_017881315.1 Pseudomonadota bacterium | reverse complement strand
TCCCGCGGCCGCCCGTTCCCACGTAGACGCGGCCGTAGACGCGGGGGTCGCCGATGATGACGCCGCAGAAGCCGTACTGGTGCTGGTCGTCGTTGATCCGGACCCAGGTGGCGCCGACGTCCTCGGAGCGGAAGAAGCCCACCACGTCGCCGATCTTGCCCATCAGGTACAGCGCCGGGTACTTCTTGCCATCGGCCGCCTTGCCGAAGCCAAGCGCGTAGGCCTCGGTCACGCCCGGGATCGCCTCGAAGCTCTTCCCCGAGTCGGTCGAGTGATTGAGCTCCTTGAAGTTGGTGAGCCACACGTCGCCCTCGATGCCGGGGGTGGCATGCGCCGAGGCGGAGCTGTATTGGTAGTCGGAGAGCGTGGGCAACCCGGTCGGTGAGGCGGTGAAGTGGGCCCCACCGTCCACGCTCGTGAACGACTGCCCGCCCTTGGCGTCGAGCACGTAAAACTTCTTGCCGTTCACGCGGTCGGCGGCCGGCCGGAACGGCACCGGCGCCCAGTCCGGAGACGCCTCCGCGTCGGGGATCCCCTCCGCGCGAGCCCAGGTCGCGCCCTGGTCCTTCGAATAGACGACCGGCCCCTCGAGGGGCGCCCACAGCAAGGCCGTGCCGTCCGCCGAAACCGCGATCGAGCCCGCGCCCTTGCCCTTGGGCATGGACTTGAACGGCGTCCAGGTCTTGCCGCCGTCGACGGAGGTGGCGCCCCATTGCCGCTTGTCGGCCCAGCCGACGCGCGCGACGACATCCGGCTTGCTCCAGGCGACGTCGATTCCGCTGGCCGAGCCGCAGAGCGGATTGTCGAACATCCCGTCTTTGGATGGCGCACTCAGATCGTCGTGCCGGAATCCGCAGAGATCGCCCATCGCGCTCAGCAGCGGCGGGCCCGCCGGGGGGCTCACCAGGTCTTTGATGACCGTCTCCTCGAGCCCGCGGTCCAGGAACGTCCAGTGGGTGGGCTTGTCCGAATCCGCGGCGGTCGCGTCCTCGGTGGCCCAGATCCCTGCCCCGGTCACGTACATCGCGCGCCCCGGGTTGAACGGATCGATGTCGATGTCGCCCATCCAACCCCGACCGATCGGGTCGGACTTGTGCCAATAGAGGTACTTCGCGCCGGCGTCGTCACGGACGACCTTGGGCAAGAGCGCTTTCCATTTCTTGCCGGCGTCGGTCGACCGGTAGATCTCGTCGCCCTTGGTCCAGCGGTCGATGGTGCTGACCATGACCGTCCCCGGGTGCGCGGCGTCGAGCGACAGCCCGCCGTAGCCGAACTTGTCGTCCCCCTTCGGGGCGTCGGGCGTGATGTTCGTGAACTTCTCGGCCTTGGGATCGTACTTCCAGACCGCGCCGTCCGTCACGTCGTTGGGGCCGGGCCCATTTTGGTAGCTGAGGTACAGCGCGCCCGTCGAGTCGAGCTGCGCGTGGCTGACCATCAGGTCCGTCGGCTGCTTGGGCACCAGTTTCCAGGTCGCGCCGGCGTCCGTGCTGCGGTAGAGGCTGCCGGCGTTGTTGGCAACGGCGGCGTAGAGCGTCGGCGTGGGCTTGCCCTTGGCTCCGCTGCGCTTGTCGAACAGGACCAGCGTGATGCCGATACCCTTGTCGTTGTCGGAGGCTGAGAAGCTGGCGACCTTATCCCAGGTCGACGCCGAGTCCTTGCTCCGCCAGAGCCCGCCCTTGCGCGACCCGAAATACAAAACGCTGGGCAGATTGGGGTCGATGGCGAGCCGCTCGCCCATCGAGCGACCGTTCTCGTTGCCGCCCATCTTGACGGGCATGTCGATGGTGTCCCAGGTGTTGCCGCGATCCTTTGAACGGAGGATGGCGCCGTTGCCGACCCACGATCCGGTGTACGTGCCGCCGGCCAAATACACCTTGTTGGCGTCGAGCGGATCGGCCGCCAGGCTCTCGATCCCGAGGAAGTTCGAATCGCGCCCGAGCTGGTCGGTGAGCGGGACCCAGCTCTTGTCGGCCGCGCTCCAGCGGTATGCGCCGCCCACGTCGGTGCGCGCATACACCAGATCCTTTTCGACGGGACTGAAGACGATGCCGCTGACGAATCCGCCGCCCAGGATGGCGACGTTCTTCCAGTTGTAGGCCACGTTGCCGGTCAGGCCGCCGCCGGCCGGCGCAGCGTGGGCTACGCCCGGCGCCGATGCAGTCGCCGTAGCAGCGGTGCCCGGCGTCTCCGGTGGAACGGTGCACGAACACACCTTGCAGCCGGGCTGGACCAAAGCCGACGCGATCCCCGCCAAGGACATCGCCCATGAAATCTTTCTCGTCATTGTCGTCTGCCCCTTTGTTGTGTCCCTAAAGCGGTTGCGGGTCGCCATAAACGATTCCTCTCCCCGAGGTCCCGAGGTAAATCCGGCCGTACCGGGTTCGGTCTCCGGCCAGGATATTGATGCTCCCGAACTGGTGCTGCGGATCGTCGATTCGTTGCCAGCTCACCCCGGCGTCGTCGGAGCGCCAGATGCCCCAGGTGCTGTTGACGGAACCCGCCAGATAGACGGCTGGGTATGCGCCCGCCGTCGACGGAACCCCGAATCCCACCGCGCTGGCGCCGGCTACCCCGGCCACCGGCTGCCAGGTCGCGCCCGAGTCCTTCGAGCGCATCAGGCCTGAGCCTGTCGACGCCCACACGTCCCCCTCGACGCCAAACACGGGGCGCGGCCGCCCGGACGAGGTGGCCGTGGTCGCGACGAAATTCTGGCCACCGTCGGTGCTCACGAGCGTCGTGCCCCGGCCGCTCGCGTAGAACTTGGAAGCCTTGACCCGGTCGGAGGCCACCAGCGCGCCCCCAGTGAGGCCCATCGACGGCATCCACGTCGTGCCTTTGTCGGGCGAGTAAGAGGGCGTGCCGCTCTTCGGAACCCAAACGAAGGTGCCGCCGTCGGCCGCGACCGCGATCGATCCCGAGTTCGGGGTGGTGCTTCCGGTTGCTGTCGGAAGGTTAGCGAAAGGCGTCCAGGTCGCGCCTCCGTTGGTGGAATAGGCGCCGGTTTGCTTGGGGGACGACGAAGCCGTGCCCACCCGCGCGACGATCAGCGGCGCGCTCTCGGCGAAGTCGAGGCTGGTCGTGTTGCCGAAGATTGGATTGGCGGACATGCCGCTCGTGGGCGAAACGTCGAGGTCGGTGTGCTGGAATCCCCCGATGTCGCCGACGCCGCTCAGCAGGGGCGCGCCCGTCGGCGGGCTCGCGAGGTCGAGCACGACCGTCTCCTCGAGACCGTCGTCGGCGAAGGTCCAGCTGGGCGCGCCACCGGCGTCGGCGGCCGTGAGGTCGTCGCTCGCCCAGAGGCCTTGGCCCGTGATGAAGAGGGCATGCGCCGAATCGAATGGATCGATCTCGACGTCGCCCATCCAGCCCATCGCCGGGAGGTTGCTGGTGTGCCAGTAGAGCCACTGCGCGCCCGACACATTCCCGTGCGACGCCGTGAGCGGCGTCCAGCTTGCTCCGCCGTCGGTGGTCCGGTAGATCGCGCCGTGCGCCCAGTCATCGATCGTCGTGACGAGCAGCGTTCCCGGATGGGCGGCGTCGGCTGAAATTCCGCCGAAACCGAAGCCGCCGCCGGGCGGGCTCACGTCGGTCCAGACCTCTATCGAGGGCGTGTATCGCCACACGGCGCCGGCGGTCACGCTGTTGGGACCAGAGCCGTTGTTGTACGTGAGATAGAGGTCGCCGCAGCCATCCAGCACCGCATGGTGCGGCATCATGCCAGCGGGCGTCCCCACGACCGCGTCCCAGGTCGCCCCGGCGTCGCTGGAACGATAGAGGCTGGGCCCCGTGGTGGTGCCGACGCCGACGTAGATCGCCGGGGTGGCGCTTCCGGGCGAGCCGCTCAGCGGATCGAACACCACGAACGTCAACCCGTATCCCGTCCCTGGGCTGTTGCCGGCACCGGCGCCGTCGACAGATGGGTGACCGACGACCTGCGTCCAGGTCTGCGCGGAGTCGGTGCTCTTCCACAAGCCCGCGTTGCGCGAGCCGAAGTACAACGTGCTCGGCAGGTTGGGATCGACCGCCAGCCGCTCACCCATCGAGCGCCCGTCCGCGTTACCACCCATGGGCGCGGAGATGTTGTTCTGGGTCCAGGTGCGCCCCATGTCGGTCGAGCTCAGGATCGCGCCGTTGCCGGCCGCGAGGTACTGTCCGGCGGCGACATAGACCCGGTTCGGATCGACGGGATCCACGGCGATGCTCTCGATGCCGGCGAGACCCGCGTTGCGGTTCCCGACCCAATCGGTGAGCGGCGTCCAGCGCTGGTTGGTGGGGTCGAAACGGTAGGCGCCTCCCACGTCCGTCCGCGCGAAGACGAGTCCCCTGAGCGCCGGGCTCGTGATGATGCCGCTGACGAAGCCCCCGCCTTTGATGGCGACGTTCTTCCAGGCGTATGGGCCGGCCATCGCCGTGTCGCCGGAGGGGATGACCGCATGGCCCGAATACGGTGCGGACGGCGTCGGCGCACAGGTGACCGGCTCTACGGCGTCCGGCCCGACGGCTGCGTCCCCAGAAGCGGCGCGTCCGGTATCGACGCACGCCACGGAACCGCCCAGCCAGGCGGCCGCCGCAAGCGCGACCGCCCCGCCGCGCGACAAGCCTGGACGCGCGTGACTGTCGTGCAGAACCGAGGTCACTGCTTTTCGGCGGCGATGTCGTCGATGTAGATGTTGAAGTGGTGGGGCGAGGAGCTCCAGGTGGCGATCCTGAACTCCCAGAACGACCCGAGGTCGAACTTGGCGCCGGATCCTTTGGTGAACATCG
>JADGRB010000123.1 GCA_017881315.1 Pseudomonadota bacterium | reverse complement strand
GGATCTTGGGCGCGTAGCGATACTGCCCGGCCAGGACCAGCAGATCGGTGGCGCCCACGCCGGTCGCGCGTATCCGCACCCTCAACTGTCCCGCTCCCGGCTCTTCGACCGGCAACTCGACGCAGGCGAGGGCCTCGGACCCGCCCGGCTTCGTCACCATCAATGCACGATACGTTGCGGTCATTTCGTCTCCACGTTGAGTGAGTGGGTGCGGATCATGCGGGTGGCGCTCGCCATTTTGGCGTCATTTCGCGCAGTTGAAAAAAGATCTCCGGTCGCGTCGATCGTCGCGCGGCCCCATCGTCGTGTTAGCAAAGGAGACCAACCATGCGCTTCATGATCATGCACAAGAACGACCCGCACACCGAGGCGGGCGAGCGGCCCCCCATGGAGCTCGTCGAGAAGATGGGCGAGTTCATCGGCGGGCACGCGAAGGCCGGTCGCCTCATCGACGGTGCGGGCCTGGGCGCAAGCTCGACGCGCACCCGCCTCACCTTCCGCGACGGGACGTGCACGGTGAAGCACGGCCCGTACCGCGGCGAGCACGAGCTGGTCGCAACAACGCTGCAGATCAAGGTCAAGACGCGCGAGCAGGCGATCGGCTGGGCCGAGCGCTACGGCAAGATCCTCGGCACGGGCGAGCTCGAGCTCGGCAAGGTGAACGAGCCGTGGGACATCGGCCTGATGCCGGCGCCGGAGGACCCGCCGCTGCAGTTTCTGTTGATCGAGAAGGCCGACCAGGCCTCCGAGAGCGGCGCCCGCAGCGGCAAGCAGAAGGCCGAGCTCACCCGGCTCCGGGCCGAGATGACCAAGGCCGGCGTGCTGGTCCGCACGACCGACCTGCAACCGAGCGCGAAGGCCAAGCGGCTGGTGTTCACCAAGAACGACCTGCGGATGATCGACGGGCCATTCTCGGAGTCGAAGGAGCTGATCGGGGGCTTCGCGGTGCTGGAGCTGTCGGGGATGGACGAGGCGATCGCCATGTGCCGGCGCTACGCGGCGATCCTGGGCGGCACGCTGGAGATCGACATCCGGACCCTCGCGGACCCGGAGACGGCGTAGGGGGAGACCAATGGTGTCGGTCCGACCGACGCACTTTTTTGCGCTTCGTCCGGAAGGGGGGTCAACTCTTCCCGATGGCATCAACAGGTTCAGCGCCCGAGGTGGGGCTTCGCGGTCGGCTCGAGCAGTTCGGCCTGGCGACGGTCCTGACCTTCCTCGATCTCGAACGACGTTCCGGTGAGCTGGTCGTGCTCGCGAACGACAAGGTGGGGCGCCTGTGGCTGCGTCGCGGAAGGGTGCTGCGCGCCCGCGTCGAGGGATCGCGCCGCCTGAACAAGTCGGCGATATACGACCTCCTCGGCCTCGGGCGCGGCCGGTTCAGCTTCACGCAGATGGACCTCGACGGGCTGGCCGACGAGATCAATGCGCCGACGACGCTGCTGCTCATGGAGGCCGCGCGCCGGGCCGACGAAGCGGCCGCCGCGGCTCCGTCGCCGGCGACTTAGCCCCGTATTCCTCGGCCGTCGCCCGGTCGCCATCGGCAGTCGTCGACAAATCGGCAGGAAGTCTGCTAAATCCGTCGGCCATGAGCACCGGGAAGAAGCTGTTCGTCGAAGATCTGAAGACCGCCGGCAAGCGCGTCATCGTGCGCGTCGACTTCAACGTCCCCCTCAAGGACGGCAAGGTGGAGAGCGACAAGCGCATCAAGGAGTCGCTGCCGACCATCAACTACCTGCGCGAGCAGGGCGCGAAGGTGATCCTGATGTCGCACCTCGGGCGTCCGGACGGCAAGCGCGTCCCGGAGATGAGCCTGCGCCCGGTGGCCGACGCGCTGGCGGCCCTGCTCGGCGCGCCGGTCGCGTTCGCCGAGGACTGCGTGGGCCCGGCGGCCGAGGCGGCGGTGGCGGCGCTGGCGCCGGGGGGCGTGCTGCTGCTGGAGAACCTGCGTTTTCACGCCGAAGAGGAGGAGAACGATCCGGCCTTTGCGAAGCAGCTGGCGGCGCTCTGCGACCTCTACGTGAACGACGCGTTCGGCAGCGCCCACCGCGCGCACGCCTCGACGGAAGGGATCACGCGCTTCGTTGCGCAGGCGGCCTCCGGCTTTCTGATGAAGAAGGAGCTCGACTACCTGGGCGAGGCGCTCACCAACCCGAAGCGGCCGTTCGTCGCCGTCATCGGCGGCTCGAAGGTGTCGAGCAAGATCGACGTCATCAAGAGCCTCCTGCCGCGCGTCGACAAGCTGCTCATCGGCGGGGGCATGACCTACACCTTTCTCAAGGCGCAGGGGCTCGAGGTGGGCAAGTCGATCGTCGAGAACGACAAGCTCGATCTGGCCCGCAGCCTCCTCGCCGAGGCCGGCGGCAAGCTGGTGCTGGGAACCGACTTCGTCGTGACCGACAAGCTCGACTTCAAGGCCCGCACGGTCGGCGCGCTCAAGACCGTCGCCAAGGACGCCATCCCGGCCGACTGGGAAGCGGTCGACGCCGGCCCCGCGACCGTGGCCGCCTTCACCCAGATCTTGCTCGCCGCCAAGACCATCGTCTGGAACGGCCCGGTTGGCGTGTTCGAGATCGACGCCACCGCCAAGGGAACCATCGCCATCGCCGAGGCGCTGGCCAAGGCGACCGCCGGCGGCGCGATCACCATCGTCGGCGGCGGCGACTCCGCCTCGGCGGTCAAGAAGGCCGGCGTCGCCAGCAAGGTCTCGCACGTGTCGACCGGTGGCGGCGCCTCGCTGGAGTTCCTCGAAGGCAAGGTGTTGCCCGGCGTCGCCGCGTTGACCGATAAGTGACGACCGGCGTAGCCGAGCGGCGCGCGTTTTCGGTCGCGGTCTTCTGCCGGCACGGCGGCGAGATTCTGCTCGTGCGCCACAAGCGCCTCGATCTGTGGCTCCCGGTCGGGGGCGAGATCGAGGCGGGCGAGACCCCGCTCGAGGCCGCCCGTCGCGAGCTGCGCGAGGAGACCGGGTTGGATGGGGTGTTCCCGCCCGGGCTCGGCGTCGACGGCACGCCCGCGGGGCTGATCGGCTACGAGGAGCACCCGGCCGGCAGCAAAGGCCTGCACCTGAACTTCGCGTTCGTGGCGGACGTGGCGACGCGGCAGCTGGCGGCATGCGACGAGTACACGGCGGTGCGGTGGGTGGGGGAGCCGGTGCCGGTGGAATGCCCGCTGAACGTGCGACAGCTGGTGCGCCTGGCGTTGGCCGCGCCGTAGCGGCCCGGCGTGTATAGTCGCCGGGCCGTGAGTCGCCTTCCCGCAGGGCCGCGCAACGCCCTCTTCACCACGGTCCGCTACCTGCGGGATCCCTTCGGAAGTCTCCTCGATGCCGCCCGCAGATATGGCGACCCTTTCACCTGGCCGACGTTCCTCGGCAAGATGGTGGTCACCGGCGATCCGGGTGGGATCAAGACCTTGCTGTCGGCCGATCCCGAGATCTACGAGGCGCTGGGGGCCGACCTCCTCGCTCCGGTGCTGGGCGAGAACAACCTGATCCTGTTGAGCGGCGAGCGCCATCGGGCGATGCGCAAGCTGCAGAACCCACAGTTCCACGGGGAGCGCTTGCACGCCTACGGTCGGCTCATCACGGGCATCACCGAGGAGCATGCCGGGCGGTGGCCGCCGGAGCGCCCTTTCCCGATTCAGCAAACGATGCAGGCGATCTCGCTCGACGTGATCCTCCAGGCGGTGCTGGGCCTGAGCGAGCCGGCCACCCGCGCGGCGTTCGCGGAGGCTGTGCGGTCGCTGGTCGCGGCCCTCAAACCGTCGTTCATGTTCATCCGGACCCTCCGCCGGCCGATGTTTGGGCTGGGCGCCTGGGCGCGCTTCCAGCGGCTGCGGGCGACGACCCTGGCGCTGTTCGGCAAGGAGCTGGCGGCACGGCGGGCCAGGGCGGAGCCGCGCGAGGACATTCTCAGTCTCATGCTCGCCGGCCGCAAAGAGGACGGCAGCGCCTTCGACGACCAGGAGCTGTTCGAACAGATGATCTCGTTGATCGGCGCCGGGCACGAAACCACGGCCAGCGCTCTCACGTGGGCCCTCTACCACGTCCACCGAGATCCGTCGGTGAAGGCCGCGCTGCTCGAGGAGCTGCAGAGCCTCGCCGTGCCGCTCGACCCGGAGGCCGTCACGAAGCTGCCCTATCTGAACGCGGTCTGCTCGGAGGTGCTGCGCCTCGACCCCGTCGCCCCCATCGTCGGACGCAGGCTGCGCCAGGGCCTCACGTTGCAGGGGTATGACCTGCACCCGGGCGTCTCGGTGGGAATCGGAATCATCAACGTTCACCGGCGCGCGGATCTCTATCCAGAGCCGGAGCTATTTCGCCCGGAGCGGTTCCTCACGCGGGAGTATGGCGCCTTCGAGTACCTCCCCTTCGGGGGCGGCTCGCGCCGTTGCCTGGGCGCCGCCTTCGCGCTGTACGAGATGAAGCTGGTGCTGGCGACCGTGCTTCGGCTCCACCGGCTGCGCTTGGTCACCGACGTGCCCGTGCGCGCGGCCCTCCGGAACACCACCGTGGGGCCGGCGGCGACCATCGAGATGGCCCGGGCCTGAGCCGTCAGGCGCGGCGCGCCTCGAGGTTGAGGCGGACGTAGTCGATCTCGGGGATCTCCATCCGCGTCGCCACCTCGTGAACGAAGGAGGCGCGGCGTGTCTCCGGAATCTCGGGCAGAACGTCGCCCAGGATGACGGTGCGCAGGAAGGCCTCCAGCGGCTCCCCGGGTTCGAAGCGGGTCGGCTCGAGCTGTACCCAGGTGCGGACGTCGACGAAGCCGGCGGCGGTCAGTCGGGCGGCCGTGTCTTCGGGGGTCGCGTAGTTCTTCGACTGCCGCAGCGTTGGGTCGACGGCTCGAACGGCGGCAGTGACGCGCGCGACGTTCCCGGCACCACCGCACTGCGCGACCAGGCGACCGCCTGGCCGCAGCACGGCGGCCAGGTTCCGAAACAGCGCCGCGTGGTCGAGGATCCAGTGGAACGTCGCGGTCGACAGCACGGCGTCGACCGGTTCGCGGACGGGGAGCGGCCTGGCCAGATCCGCCACCACGCATTCGACGCGGTCGTCGCCCGCGAAACGCCGGCGCGCCTCGTCGATCATCGAGGGCGATCCGTCCAGCGCCACCACGCGCCCACGCGGCAACCGCTCCAGTAGCATCGCCGTCACCCGACCGGTCCCGCACCCGGCGTCCAGCACGCGCTCGTCCCCGTCGAGCGGCAGCCGGTCGAGCACCGCGCGCCCCCAGCGCGTCTGCGGCTCCGCGATTCGATCGTACGTGGCGGCGTCCCAATCGCGTGGCATCCGGCTGCCGAGCATACGACGGCGCGCCGTGAGCCGCTTTCGAAGGCCAGTACCATCGATGAGCAGCGACCGGTTAAAGCTCTCCGCGCTCCCGCCGATATATGCCTCTTCGGGGGCAACACCGCGGCGAAACGGGATCGCGCGCGGCTATCGGGGAGGATCATTGGCATTACCATTGACGAGTGGGGCGGTGGAACTGGCCGGCGGTTCGTTGCCTGCAGTGATGGTGAGCAGCGAGAGTATCCAGCGCATCCTGGATGTGGGGGCTGGCGCCCCGCGAATCGATCTTCTGTTCGCGGCGACGCGCGAGCTCACGGCCCTGCTCGGGGAGCGGGGCGTCTGCATCTCGATGGAAGGGACGCCGCGGATCGCCGTCGCGACCTCCGACCCCCTGACGGAGGGCCGCTCCGTGGAGCTCGAGCAATACCCCGAGATCGCCGAGGCGGTCCGGGTTCGCGATCTGGCGGTGGCGCAGGACGGCTCCTCGATCGCGGTGCCCCTGTTCGTCGGTGGCGTCTGCCGGGCCGTCATTGTCGTGCAGTCGACTCCCCCGCGTCAGGCGGCCCGCCCGGAGCTGGCGATCGGCCGGCTGGTCGGCCGTCTGACCTCGGCTCTGCTGCCGGGAGCGGTCGAGCCCGAGGGCGCGATTCTGGCACTGCGGGCTCCCAGTCCGAGCATGTCGATCTCGGCCGTGCCGCTGCAACCGGCCGGTACCCGACGCAGAATCCTGGTCGTCGAGGACGACGTCGAGCTGGCGCAGACGCTCGGCGAGGCCCTCGAGGACCAGGGGTACCAGGTCGAGCAGGCCCGCGACGGCGGGGAAGGGGTCGGCCGCGCGCTGTCGAACCGCCCCGATCTCATCCTGCTCGACGTCAATCTGCCGTCGCTCGACGGCTTCATGGCCGCCGCTCAGCTCCGGGATTCGCCCATCACGCGCGAGGTCCCGATCATCTTTGTGTCGGCGCGGCATGATCTGTCTGCGCGGATACGGATCCTCCACCTCGAAAACGTCGACTTCATTCCCAAGCCGTTCCGGGAGGACGATCTCCTGGCGCGCATCGAGCAAGCCCTGGTCGGGGCCCACGCCCGGCAGAGGCTGCAGCGCCGGGCGACCGTCGACGATCTGACGGGCCTCGGCAACCTCAGCGTGTTCCGGGCGCGCCTGGCGGAGGAGCACCAGCGCGTCTTGCGTTACGGCAGCCCGCTCTCGCTGGCGATGATCGACGTGGACAAGCTCAAGGCGATCAACGATCGGCTCGGGCACGTCGCGGGCAGCGACGTCTTGCGAACGATCGGCGACGTCTTGCGGCGCCACGCACGGACCACCGACCTCGCGGCCCGCTACGGCGGAGACGAGTTCGTGGTGCTCCTCCCCCAGACGACGCTGGCCGAGGCGGCGATCTTCGCCGAGCGGGTTCGCAGCGAGGTGGAGGCGCGAGCCGTCCACGGCTTCCACCCGACGGTGAGCATCGGGGTGGCCTCCCTCAGTCGTCCAGACAGCGTCGAGACCGACGGCCAGTTGCTCAACCGGGCAGACGCGGCCGCCTACACGGCCAAGCGGCAGGGCGGCAATCGGATCTGTGCGGGGGCTGCCGAGAGCGACGTCTAGGAGTCGCGTCGGCTCAGTGCGCCGGAGCGCTCGCCGGGGTCTGCGGGGGCGGCGCCTCGTTGAAGGGCCAGATGTGATTCTGGGTCAGGATGCCGACCAGCCCGAAGAGCCCCAAGATGCCGAAGATCACCAGCAGCCACGGTAAGGACTTCGGCGGGACTTTGACGAGCGCCATGTCTCCAACCTACGCCATCGTCCACTCGAAGTCCGTCTCCACCTGACATCGATAGGCGCGATCCGATTGCGCGCACGCTATATTCGCGCCCAATCCTTGATGGTGTTGCTCTACGTCGCGGGCGGCCTGGCCGGGCTGGTGGTCGTCAACGTGCTGCTGGGTCGGCCGGTGCCGTTTCTGCGCTGGTCGTTCATCCGCATGCTGTTCGGCATGAAACGCCTGCTGTCCGAGTGGCAGGTGGGCGACGGGCGCGAGGCGGCGGCGGCCGACTACGTCGTCGCGAATGCGCCCGCGGGCGACATCGACGCGGCCATCGCGGCCATCGACAGGTTTGCCTATCGGAAGAAGTTCCTCATCAACGTCGGGGACGAGAAGGGCGCCATCCTGGATGCGGCCGTCGACCGCGTCAAACCACAGCGGGTGCTGGAGCTGGGCGCCTACGTCGGGTACTCCGCGCTCCGAATGGCACGGCGCCTCCCCGCGGGCGGCCAGGTCTTTTCGGTGGAATTCAACCCCTCGAACGCCGCCATCGCACGGCGGATCATCGATCACGCGGGCGCCGCCGACCGCATCACGATCGTGGTCGGATCGATGGGCGACGGCGGCAAGACCGCAGACGCGCTGGAGCAGCAGCACGGGTTCAAACCGGGCAACCTCGATTTTGTCTTCATCGATCACGCCAAGGAGGCCTACCTGCCGGACCTGCAGCGGATTCTGGCGGCCGGCTGGTTGCACCCGGGGAGCGTGGTGGTCGCCGACAACGTCGGGTTCCCGGGCGCGCCCGCATACAGGTCGTACATGGATGCGGAGGAGGGGAAGCGCTGGCACACCCGGGCGCACAAGACCCACGCGGAGTACCAGAAGCTGATCGCCGATCTGGTGCTCGAATCGACGCTCGCCTGAGCGAGGAGGCCGGCTATAGTCGCCGCCGTCGGACGGCGGACGTAGATCGATGGACTGCGCGATTCGCATAGCGGGTTTGGTCAAGAGCTACGGCGACGTCGTCGCGGTCGCCGGGCTCGATCTCGAGGTGAGGCGCGGCGAGTGCTTCGGGCTTCTCGGACCGAACGGGGCGGGGAAGACGACGACCATCGAGATCCTGGAAGGCCTGCTCGCGCCGAGCGCGGGGACGGTCGAGGTGCTGGGCCTGCGGTGGGATCGGCAGCCCGACGAGCTGCGCGCTCGAATCGGCGTCGCGCTGCAGGAGACCAAGCTCTTCGATCGGCTCACCGTCGAGGAGACGCTGCGGCTGTTTCGGACCTTCTACGGGGGACGCGCCACGCTCTCGGTCGAGACGTTGCTCGACGAGATGCAGCTCGGGGAGAAGCGGGAGACCTGGGTGATGAAGCTGTCGGGGGGACAGCGACAGCGGTTGGCCGTGGCGCTCGGTCTCATCGGCGATCCGGAGGTGCTGTTTCTGGACGAGCCGACGACCGGGCTCGACCCGCAGTCGCGCCGCGCGCTGTGGGACACCATCGCGGCGCTGCGCGCGCGCGGCAAGACCGTCGTCCTCACCACGCACTACATGGACGAAGCGGAGCGGCTGTGTGATCGGGTGGCCATCGTCGATCACGGCAAGGGGATCGCCCTCGGGACGCCCGCCGAGCTCATCGACCGCAGCGGCGGACAACACCTGGTGGAGGTGACTACCGACCCGGCGCTGCCGCCCGAGGCGTTCGCGGGCCTGGACGGGATGCGGGCGGTCCGGGCCCAGGGGGACGGTTTCACGCTCTCGATCGACGGGCCCCACGTGGCGTTGCCCGCGCTGGTCGCGCGGCTCGCCGAGCGCGGGGTCCGGCCGACCCGCCTGGTCTCGCGCACCGCCACCCTCGACGATGTCTTTCTTTCGCTGACCGGCCGAACTCTGCGGGAGGATTGAGCATGACCGGTGGACCGCTTTGGGCCCTGAGCGGCGCGCGCATCAAGCAGTTCCTGCGCGAGCCGGGCGCGCTTTTCTGGACCTTCGGGTTCCCCCTGCTCATCACCGTCGCGCTCGGGACGGCCTTCCGCAACCAGGGTCCGACCAAGAGTCAGATCGCCGTGGTCGCGGGGCCCGGCAGCGCAGCGGCCGTGTCCGCTTTGGCGGGCGACCCGGGGATCAAGGTGGCGATCCTCGATCCGGAGAGCGCCGCGCGGCGGCTCGTCACCGGCGAAGTCGTGCTGATCGTGCTGGCGCCCTCTTCGCCGGGATCGCCGTTCGTCTACCGGTACGATCCCAGCCGTCCCGACGCGCCGGCCGTTCGCCGGCTGGTCGACGAGCGTTTGCAGCGTCAGGCCGGTCGGCGCGATCCGCTGCCCACCCGCGACGAGACCGCGGTGGCGAAGGGCGCCCGGTACGTCGACTGGTTGGTGCCGGGGCTGCTGGGTATGCAGCTGCTCAACGGCGCGATGTGGGGCGCCGCCTTCAACATCGTGAACGCGCGCCAGCGCAAGCTGCTCAAGCGGCTGGCCGCCACGCCCATGCGCCGGAGCGACTATCTGCTGTCGTTCCGGGTCTCGGGTCTGGTGTTCGTGCCCATCCAGGTGTTCGTGCTCTTCGCGTTCGCCCGCCTCACCTTCGGCGTGACCATCCACGGCTCGGCCGTCGCGACGCTGGCCCTCTCGCTGCTGGGCTCTTGGTCCTTCGCCGGTCTGGGCCTGCTCTGCGCATCGCGCGCCCAGAACAGCGAGACCGCCAACGGCCTCATCAACTTGATCACGCTGCCGATGATGGTGCTCTCCGGCGTCTTCTTCTCCTCGAGCCGCTTTCCAGCGGTGGTGCAGCCGGCGATTCGCCTCCTTCCCATGAGCGCCTTCAATGAAGCGCTCCGGCACGTCGTCAACGATGGCGCCTCGATCTTTGCGCAGGGATACCCAATCGCCGTGCTCGCCGGCTGGGCGCTGGTCACCTCCGTCGTGGCCGTGCGAATTTTTCGCTGGACCTGACTAGTGATGCGCCCGCGGCGGCGACGGCATCGGGGACGACGGCATCGCTGGCGGCGGCGCCGGCGAGGGGAGCAGGCCGGGCGCGGCGACGACCGGGTAGCCTTTGTGTTGCCAGGCGAAGATCCCCTCGTCGAGGACGGCGGTGTGCTTGTAGCCGCGCTTGCGCAGCTCGTCGACGACCTCGCCCGAGACGTGGTGCGGGCAGGCGCAGTAGGCGACCACCCAGGTGCCATCGTTGGGGATGTCGTCGAGCGTTCGCGCGTCGTAGAACGGCGTCGAGATCGCGCCCACGATGTGCAGGTTCAGCCAGTCGGAGGGGGCGCGCGCATCCGCGATGACGATCCGCCGCTTGGCGTCGAGCGCCTTCTTCACCTGGTCGATCGACACGAAGCGATCCTCCTTGAGGACGAAATCCGGCGCGCGGCCTCTGCGGTTGAGCACGACGGGTCCCTTGCGCGGCGGCAATGGTCCCACCGCCGGAGCGGCTGGCGGCGGAGGCGCCGGGATGCCGGGGGCCACGGCCATCGACCGCAGGTACGCGACCACGTCGTCGATCTGCCCGGGCGTGAGCGCACCCTTCCAAGGCACCATCGACGTCGGCGGCCGGCCCGCCTCGACCGCCCAGCGCAGAAAGGCGTCGCTGGCGGTCTCGAGCAGAATCGGGTTGGCGAGGTGCACCGCGCTGCCCCGCTGGGTCTGCGTGCCGTGGCAGCGCGCGCAGGTGGCATCGTAGACCACCTTGCCCCGCTTCGCGTCGCCGGGCACGGGCCCGGGCGGCAGCGCGCGGAGCGGCGGTCCGCCGTCGCGCAGGTAGGCGATGATCGCATTCACTTCCGCGCCGTCGAGCGGCCCGCCCAGGCCCCGTCCGAACGCGGCCATCGCCGTACCCGGTCGTCCTCGGGCGATTCCCGCGCGGAGAAAGGCGTCGGAGGCGGACGCCAGAAAGGTCGGGCTGCGCAGCGACGGTGAATTGTCGGCGGCGTAGCCATGGGCCTCTGGCCCGTGACAGGTCACGCAGAACTTGACGTAGATCTTGCGACCCTCGGCGACCACGGGATTGGTCGCGATCACGCTCTTCCGCTTACAGCCGATGGCCGCCAGCGCGAGGACGAGAACAACAGTTTTGCGCATGGGCGCGGCCACTCGACCTCAGGGTGCCCTCCGCACCCCGCAGATTCAAGCGACGTCAGTTCTAGGCCCAGTCGCCTTCGATGGGGAGTCCGGCGCCTTCCCAGTCGATGAGGCCGCCGGGAAAGTGACCGACGTGGGTGTAGCCCCGATCGCGCAACTTCTGAATGACGGCCAGGCTGGCGTGGCAATCCTGGTTCGAACAGTAGACGACGATCTCGTCGTCCTTCGCCAGCGCCGCGAACATCTCCTCGGGCGTCTTGAAATGGATCGACCCGGGCAGGTGCTTGGCGCGAAATCCCCAGTCGCTGGACGCCATCACCAGCTTGAAGCGATCGCCACGGGCGAGCTTGGCGCGCAGCTGCTCACGATCGAGGATCGCGATCCCTTGGCCGTCGTGGGGCATGACGTTGGCTTATCACGCGGGGTCCTCCCGCGGCGGCCAGAATGGTAAGTGACGCTGCGTGGACCGATCAGTTGGACGTTGCCGTGAAGCTCGTGTAGCCGTAGTCGCCGTTGGTGCCGACGCAGGAGGCGTCGCCGGTTTCCAGATTCATGCCCATGCCGGGACTGCCCGTCGCGTAGGTGGCGTCGGTCGCGGTGCCGACCACAGCTCCGTTGAGGTACGCCGTGATGACGTTGCCGACAATGGTCGCCTTGACGACGTCGCCGCTGGTCACGCCGTATTGCGCCCCGGGGGTGTTGACGAGGTAGGTGAAATCACCGAGCGGCCCATTCCATCTCACGATGATGAGGTAGGCGCCGGAGGTCTTGGTGGCTTTGAACGAGATCTCGTAGCCCGTGCAAACGTGGGCCGTGAGCGTGCTGCGCAGACGCAGCTCGACCTCCTGGTAACAGGAGTCCTTCGGGTTGACCGCGTGCACGACGGCCTGCACGGTCTGCGTCGGTCCCCAGCTTCCGGTGAGCAGGGCCGTCCCGTCGGTGTAGGAGGTGCTGCTCTGGTGGCCGATCGCGAGGCCGGGCGTCGTCGACATGTCATGCCAGTCGAGCCCGGTGGTCTGTCCGTTGATCCAGTTCGAATTCTCCGAGATCGGATTCTCGGTCAGGGGAAACGTCGTCGTGTAACTGCGGCCGCCGCCGGCGCCAGCCGAAGCGCCGACGCCGGTCCCGCCCGCGCCGGTGGTTCCTCCGCCCGCATGTCCTCCGCCTCCGCCTCCATTCCCGCTGCTCCCTCCGCCGCTGCCTGCCGCGGATCCGGCCGCCCCGTCGTTTCCTCCGGACCCGGCGCTGCCACACCCGACGGCGAGCAGAGCCAGGATCGCGCTCGGAACTGGAAGTCGCATCGGCTTCTCATTGTACTGCGCGATCGAGGCACACACGTCCGTTCCGTTACCAGCTCTCCCCGAATGGACGGGCTTCCACCTCGAACGACCAGACGGACCGCTTCTGCTTGGTCAGCTGCAGCACCGACTCCGCCAGCTCCTCCGATTTGAGGAAGAAGCTGTCCGGCTTGTCGGGCATCATCTTGCGGGTCCCCGCCAGATCGACGACGCCGTCGAGGATCACGATCGCCACGTGGATTCCCGCCGGCCACAGGTATCGGGCCATCGACTCCGCCAGGCTGCGCTGCGCCGCCTTGGCGGGCGCGAAGGCCGCCGTCTTCACGTTACCGCGCCTCGACGCCGTCGCGCCGATGAAGACGATGCTGCCTCGTCCCGCCTTCTTCATCGGCCCGACGATCTGCTTCGACACCAGGAACGCGCCCAGCGTGTTCACGCGCCAGCTCTGCTCGAAGTCCTTGGCGCTCACATCCTCGATCGTCCCCCACACGCCGCTGCCCGCGTTGTAGAGGAGCACCTCGACCGGGCCCATCTCCGCGGCGATGGACGAAAACGTCCGCTCCACGGAGGCCCCGTCGGCCACGTCGCACGCGTACGCCCGCGAGCCGGCGAGCTCCTTCGCCAGCGCCGCGGGCAGCTCGGTCGACCGGGCGAGGAGCGCCACCGCGTATCCGTCCGCGTGGAATCGGCGGGCGAGCGCCGCACCATTTCCCGGACCCACACCGACCACGACGCATACGGGTTTGCCCATGGGATCGCCTCCGGGGCAGAGGCGTAGCACGGATCTTTTGCGCGGGCTCGCTGGCAGGACGGCGCACGCGCGGATGAGCTCGCCCCGGCTCCCGGCGATATTGGACCCGATCGCGTCACAAACGAGGTGTCGATCCACCGTTGAGGCGTATCGTGCTTAGC
>JADGRB010000364.1 GCA_017881315.1 Pseudomonadota bacterium | reverse complement strand
CCGGTCGCGCCGGTCGCCGCGTCGCCGCCGCTGGCGGCGGCAGTGGCGTCACCGCCGCCGCCACCGGGCCCCGCGTCGCTGCCCCCGCCTCCGATCGCCGAGCGACCGACGCCCGCGCCCGCCACCGCCGGCACGATCTGGATCGTCGGATTCTGGCTGTGGGACGGACGCGCCTACCGCTGGGAGCCGGGCCACTGGCAGCTCCCCCCGACGCGGACCTCGCGCTGGCGCCCGCCCGGGTGGCAAGAGCGCGCCGGGGCGCGGATCTACTTTCCGGGCGGTTGGATCGACGTCGCTCGTTGAGCGCGCGGACGCGGCGGCGGCGAGCCGGGCGCCGGGCAAGGAAGAAGTGAACGGAAAAGTGGAAGAAGGGGCGCTCGCTGCGTTATGACCGCAGGTCAGCCATGCACCGCGCGTCTCTCGCCGCCGCACTCGCCTCGCTGGCGCTGACCCTGTCGGCGGTCGCCGAAGCCGATCCCACGCCCACCGTCTCGGCGGCGCCGGCCGCCGCGTCGCCCGCCGACCCGACGGCGCAAAACGCGGCGCCGGCCGCAACGCAGAACGCCCCCAACCCCACGGCCCAGAACGCCCCCAACCTCACGGCCCAGAACGGCCCGAACCCCGCGGCCCAGAACGCCCCCAACCCCGCGGCCCAGAACGTCTCGCCCGCGCCGCCACCCACCAAACCAGCTGGGCCGCCGCCCAGCACGCCGACCACCAACACCAGCCAGTCGATCGAGGCGGGCGAAATGGTGCGCGCGCCGGGCAGCCCGGCCCGCACCGCCATCCCCGAGCGGGTCTCCAGCAACATCTCGCGCCAGTACTTCTTCCTGCACGACGACAACTACTTCGCGCTGCAAGCCAACGGCAGCTGGCCGCCGCGGGTGAAGTTTCAGGTCTCGTTCCGGTTCGAGATGCTGAGCTTCGGCGACTCCCCCAACGTGGCGGTCAACTTCTCGTACACCCAGAAGTCGTTCTGGGATCTGTTCGCCTTCGATCGATCCTCGCCGTTCATCGAGAACGACTACCGGCCCGAGCTCTTCGTCAGCATCCGGCCCGATGAGAAGGTCCGCTACCGCGAGATCCAGATCGGCGTGCAACACGAGTCGAACGGCCTCGGCGACAACGGGGTCGTCAACCAGACCGACAACTCGCGCAGCTGGAACTACGTGTTCGCCGACGCCCGCTGGGGATTCACCCGCGACGATCCGCGCAAGGCTTGGTTCTACCTGACCCCCGGCCTGCGTGCCTGGATCCCCTTCGGCTTCGAGGCCGCCGACAACGCCGGCTACGACCTGCGTAAGTACGAGGGGTACGTGGCGGGGATCCTGGACCTCGACCTGCGGATCCCCGATCACCCGAACTTCGGCCGCCTCTCGGCGCGGTTCACGGTGCGGCAGCACAACCAGCAGGCCGACGTGTTCTATCCGTTCTACGGCAAGGTCCGGTGCTGGCTGTTCGGCCAGTTCTTCCACGGGCAGGCCGAGCGGCTCATCACCGTGGCCGACGACGTCAGCGCGATCTACGTCGGGCTCGGCTTCCAGTGACCGGCCGCCGCCGGCGCGATCACTCTGCGCCTCCGGCCAGGTCCGAAGGATCGCTACTTCGCGATCTTCAAGATCTGCCCGTGCCCCTGATGCAGCCAGTATACGAACGCCTCATCCACCACCAGCGCGTTCGTATTCCCGGGCTCCGCCTCCAGATACGAGTTGCCGCCCCCGCCCACGACCGACGCCAGGACCACCGGGGTCACCCCGCCCGCCTTGGGGAAGCGGACCACCGACGTGTTCGTGAGCGCGTAGACGTTGGTGCCGTCGAGGGTGATCTGGACGGCGCTGCTGCCGTTGGTGAAGGTCGCCAGCATCTTGGGGGTGCCGCCGGTCTTGGCGACCGAGTAGACGCCACCGGAGCCGGAGTCGGACCAGTAGAGCGTCGACGTGTCGTCGAGCAGGGTGTTGGTCGCGACACTGCCGCTGCCGACGTTGTGCGCCAACGCCGTGGCGGCTCCGGTCCCGCCGAGCTGCACGCTGAAGAGGTCCTCGTTGGTGGCGCCGGGCGACAGGAAGTACACGGCCGTGCCGTCGCTGTCGGGGGCGTACACGGCGTTGGGCGGGTTGCCCGGATAGATGGTGGTCCCCGCGCCGGCGTCGCCCCCCAGCGACAAGGACGAGATCATCTCCAGGTTGCCGGAGACGGTGTAGAGCGTGTCGCCCACGATCACCAGCCGGGTATAGGTGCTCACGTTCCCGAACAGCTCCTTGGGCGTCCCGCCGGCGATGGGGACGGTCATCACGTTCGGGTTGTCGGGGAAGACCGTCTCGCTGTCGGCCCACAGCACCTGACCGGCGTGCACGGCGATGGCGCGCGGCGCGGCCAACCCGGACGCCAGCGTGGTGACGGTTCCGGCGTCCACCGTGGCGGCGGAGGCCGTCTTGGGGACGCTCACGACCCTGCCGTCGTGACCGGCGCTCGAGTCGAGGAGCGTGACATAAAGGACGTTGCCGTCCAGCGCGAGCGATTCGGGGACGCCGTCGAACGTGGCCACCACGGTCGGCGCCGCGCCGCCGGCGTCGTTGCCGGTGTCCGTCGCCGCGTCTGTCCCACCGTCGGTGTTGCCACCGTCGCCGGAGGGCGACTTGCTGCTCGAGCAGGCCGCCAGCCCGCCCACCAACACCAGTTCCAGAATCCCGACTCGCGCGCGTCCGAACGTCATTTTTACCGTCTTTCTCCGACGGACTCATACCCCATTCCGCCGCGCCCCCACAAGGAGCTCCGCCCGGAATCGGCGAGGGGTCTACGGAATCAGCTCGCGTAGGTGCGGGACGGCCGCCTGAGCCGCGCGGGCGCAAGTCGTCACATTCGCGCGCGCCGATCCGTCATAGGGGCGAAGGGAGATCGCCATGAAGTACGTGCTGCTGGTTTATCAGGGAACGACACCTCTGCCGGGGACGGATCGCTGGAAGGCGCTGCCCGCCGCGGAGCAGAAGCAGATCTACGCGGACTACGCCGAGCTGAACGAGGCGCCGGGGGTGTCCCCGGGGCTGCCGCTGGGGCTGCCCGACGCGGCGCGGACGGTTTCGGTGCTGGATGGAAAAGTCACGGTCAAGAACGGGCCGCACCTCGGCGAGGGGCGAGGGATCGGCGGCTTCTCCGTGTACGAGGCGGAGAGCATGGAGGCGGCGATCGCCCTGGCCGCGCGCATCCCGGCGGCCCGCCTCGGCGGCGCGGTGGAGATCCGGCCCGCCGAGAAGTATTGGTAGAGACGATGGACGACCGAGCGAAGGACGGCAACGACTGGTTGGCCAAACGGTTCGACGACAGCCGCGCGCACCTGCGTGCGGTGGCGCTCCGGATGCTGGGCTCCCCTGGCGAAGCCGACGACGCCGTGCAGGAGGCCTGGCTGAAGGTCAGCCGATCGGACACGGGCGGCGTCGAGAACCTGGGCGGCTGGTTGACCACCGTCGTCGCGCGCGTCTGCCTCGACATGCTGCGCTCGCGCCGCGCGCGGGGCGAGCAGCCGCTCGGCCCAGCGGCAGACGCCCTCCCCGCCGGCCCCACCCCCGAGACCGAGGTCGCGTTCGCCGACGCGATCGGCCCCGCGCTGCTGATCGTGCTGGACATGCTCGCGCCGCAGGAGCGCGTCGCCTTCGTGCTGCACGACATGTTCGACCTGTCATTCGAAGAGATCGCGCCCATCGTCGAGCGCACGCCGGCCGCGGCCCGCCAGCTCGCCAGCCGCGCCCGCCGCCGCGTGCGCGGAGCCGCCGCGCCCCCCACCGACGTCGCGCAACATCGCGAGCTGGTCGGCGCTTTTCTCGCAGCGTCGCGCGACGGCGACTTCGATCGCCTGCTGGCGGTGCTGTCGCCCGACGTCGTGCTGCGCGCCGACGCCAAGTCCCTGCGCGTGGCCGCCGCCAACCAGCACCGGGGCGGGCCCGTCCTGGCGCCCGAGGTGCGGGGCGCCACCCAGGTCGCGCACGCGTTCCAGGGCCGCGCGACCGAGGCGTTGCCGGCGCTCATCGACGGAGCGCCCGGGGCGGTGTGGGCCGTGCGCGGTCAGGTGCGCTCGGCGTTCGTGTTTGCGATCGCGGGGGGGAGGATTGCGGGGATCGACCTGGTCATGGACGACGAGCAGCTCGGGGCGCTCGACATCGAGATCGGGTGATGCTCACGCGGTCACATTCTGGCGTTAGGTTTCGTCATGAAGGCAGGAGGACACCATGAAGATCAAACTGACCAGCGTGTATGTCGATGACCAGGAGCGGGCCCTGCGCTTTTACACGGAGGTGCTGGGCTTCGTGAAGAAGACGGACTACACGAACGGTGGGTATCGGTGGCTCACGGTGGCGTCGGCCGAAGAGCCGGAGGGCACCGAGCTGCAGCTGGCGCTCAACAACAACCCGACCGACAAGGCCTACCAGCAGGCGAAGCTCCAGCAGAACCAGACCGCGGCCATGTTCTTCACCGACGACGTGCAGGCCGACTACGACCGCATGAAGGCGCACGGCGCCGAGTTCACCGAGCCGCCCAAGGACGTGGGGTACGCGAAGATCGCGATCCTGCGGGACGGATGCGGGAACTTGGTGCAGGTGTCGCAGTTGAAGAAGTGGTAGGGGACGGCGGCTAGAATTGGCGACGGTCGACCGCTCGCCGTCCCGCCGGCCCGTCAGTTGGTCTATTGAGGGGCGGCGAAGCTCCCCGTGCAGATCGCTCCGCCCCCGTCGGCGGGCGCACAGGTGTACGTCCGCGGCGACGGGCAAGGGCAGT
>JADGRB010000122.1 GCA_017881315.1 Pseudomonadota bacterium | reverse complement strand
CGGCGTGCGATTCATGAACGAATCGCTGCTGACGACGGCGACCAGGAGCTGCTGAAGGTTGAAGCTATTGTTGGTGGAGAAGGTCTTGTAGATCTGCTGAGCGGAGCAGGCGTCCGAGTTGCTCTCGACGCGGCCCAGCGCGTAGCGAATCTGCTCGAGCGTGTAGCACTGATCGACCTGAGGGCTGGCGGCGAGCTTGCCGATCATGTCGGTCGTGCCGGTGAAGTCGCCGGTGATGTCGGTCGACCCTGGGTGCGCGGTAAAGGTTCCGCTGGAGCTGACGGGCGTCCCGTTCTCCTGCGTGATGTAGGCGCCCGTCGCGTCGTAGTTGTCGAAGCCGAAGCCGATCGGGTCCATGTACTCGTGGCAGCCGCTGCACACGCTGTTCGGCGCGACGTGTTTCTCGTACTGGCTGCGGGTGGTCTGGCCCGCCGGGATCGTGGTCGGGGGCGGCGGGATGGGCATGCCGCCCACGGCCGCGGGCGGATTCGGAACCTGCTCGCACAGGATCTGTTGCCGCACCATGCGACCGCGCTTGGTCGGCGAGGGCAGCGTCGTGTGCGCGTGGATCGCCAGGACGGCCCCGTCGGTCAGAATGCCCATGCGCGGGGCGCTGGCGGAACCGACCGCCGTCGACTTGTAGTCCGCGGCGACGCCCGGGCCGGCGGTGTTCAGCACGTAGCTGGCCGGGCTGTTGTAGAAGGTCGTCAGATCCTTGTTCACGTACGACGACCCCGACGTCAACAGATCGCCGAGCCCGTTCTTGGTGGCCGCCAGCACCGTCGAGCTGAACGTGACCAAGGTCTCCATGTGCATCTCTTCGGCGAGAGCGGCGCTCCAGGTCGTGAACACGGTGTCCTTGGTGACGGCGTCCATGTTCTCGATGTCGAGCCACTGATCGGCGAAGTCGTGGAGCGCGGCGGTCGCTCTGGGGTCGGCCAGCATCCGCGTCGCCTGCGTCGCGACGTCGCTGGCGGACGCGAGGTGTCCGCCGGTCGCGGCGGTGACCAGCGTCGAATCCGGCAGTGAGCGCCAGAGGTACAGCGACAGGCGCGTCGCCAGCTCCATCGGCGTCAGCGGGATGGCCCCCGGCGCCGTCCCGCTCGGCGGCGGTTGCCCGAACTCGAGGACGAACAGGAAGCGCGGCGACGTGAGGATCGAGGTGATCACCGCCTGAATGCCGGTGGGGAAGTCGAACGGCGCAGCGCGGACATTATTGTAGAGCGTCAACAATGCCGCCGATTCGGTGGCGTCCATCTGTCCGCGGAAAGCGCGCCCGCCGAAATCGTTGATGAACTGGGTCGCGCAAGCCGCGTCCTGCGTCGTACAGGTGACGAGCGAGCTCAGGTTGCTTGCCACCGCGGCGGCGGCCAGCGTCTCGGCCGCCTCGAGGTACTGCTGGTTGAAGATCGTCCCAGAGATCGAGGCGTAGCTGTTGGTGTTGAAGTTGCCGTCGATCTTCTGCTCGGAAACGAACTGGTTGGCCGGCTGCGTGCTCTTGGGATCGACGCCGAGGTCCCGGACCATGTTGTTGTATTCGATGCGCGACAGGCGCCGCAGCGGCGTGGAGCCGACGTTGACCCCGGGCTGACAGAGGGAGGTATCGGTGAAGAGCGTTAAGCCCACCGAAGGCGGTTGCGCGACCGTACCGCCGGAGCCGCCACTGCCGGTGGCGCCGGAGCCGCCGCTGCCGGTGGCGCCGGAGCCGCCCGAACCCGTGCTGCCGGCACTGCCGCTGCTATCGCCAGCTCGGCCGGCGCACGCCGATGCGAGCGCGACGAGCGGAAAGACGAGCAAAAGGAAAGAGAGAGGCGCGCTTGGCTGTTTCCGACGCATCATTTCCTTAAAATTAGGCAAAACGAGTATGGGCTCGATGGTCGCGCTGGTGCTACCGCTCATGTCGCTGGAATGGTCGCGCCCCCAACGGATTCCGTGAGCCCCAACCCCGCGCGGGCAGACCTGGCCGCCTCCACACAAAGTCACCTACGTCGGGAAAGATAGGCTCTAGCGGTGCGTCATTGCAATAGATGGGTCTGCCGACGCTGACGATTCGTAGGAGCTATCCGGATATGTCGGATATCTCTTCACCCGGGCGCTTGGCTGGCGGTCGAGATCGGGGGCTGCGGTAGCCGGTGGTTTCGGAAGACGTTCGGGTCGCCCGCGTGTCCGTCCATCGCCGCGATGGCGACGTTGAACATCTCACGAGCCGTCAGGTAGTGCAGGCGCCATCTCTGCCCGTCGTTGTAGCGGGTGGTCAGCTCCTCGTGCAGCATTCGGCCACCCTCGCCCAGCAGCGAGGCCGCCTGCGCTTCGGGCGCGCCGTGGGCATGGACCTTCACGAACACCCAGTCGGCGCGTCCGGCCACATGGATCTGCTGGCGGACCCAGGTCCGCACGCGTGCCGGCGTGGCCGGATCCTGGGCGGTAACCGCGGCGCTGTCGATTCGGGGTCGGGGGAAGCGGCCGGGACCGCGCTCGAGAGCGAGCGCGAGCGGTCCTTCGATCATGAGGAGCCGATCGTGCCGCACCTCACCGACGGAGGCCGGGGTGCCTCGCTCGTACGCGCGTCGCCGGTCCAGATCTCCGTCCGGCCAATAGATCCGGTTGACGATGCCGGGCTGGGTCTCGTCGGGCGCGGAAGGAAAGGTGAAGTCCGCGTAGCAACCGGTGGCGAAGAGCAGGGGGAGCTCGTCGTCGACCCCGCACCAGCGTCCGTCGCGGCGCGCGTTGGCGAGCGCCCACTTGCCGTGGATGAAGGCGTAGCGCAGCCGCCCGTCCGGATCGCGCGTCAGGTGACCGTGCTCGTCGAAGAGCTGCAGATAGGTTTCGATCTTGGCGCGCAGCTCGCCGGCGGTTTCGCCGCCGTGGTGCATGTGCAGCTCCACTTCGCCCAGCCCCTGCCGGGCCAGATCGGCGAGGGCTTCCAGGTAGTCCGGCGCGTAGTCCTCGCCGGGAAAGAAAAAGGAATGTTGCGGTGGCCGTCCGTCGGCGTCGCGGAAACCCGCCGCCAGCGCCGGGTAGCCCTGGTGCCAGGTCTGGACCCGTGCGGCGCCGCGCGCGCGATCCTCGGTCCGCCACAGCGGCTCGAAGTGATCGCAGAACGCAAACAGCAGGTGACGGGGGCCGTCGCCCGACCGGCGCCAGCCCGCCACGGCGCGCGCGGCGGCGGTTCGCGCGGCCCAGCGCGCGTACCCCGGGCCCCACCGATGAAGGTTCTTGTCCCGCGCATGCGAGAACAGACTGCCGAGTCCGAGGCTGGCCACGGTTGCCGCTCAGCCTACCTCAGGCCGGCCCAGAGGCGGCAGCGGCAGCGAGATGGCGCAGTCGACGCGCGAGCGGCGGACTCCCGCGCGCGTTGACAGCACCGGAGGGCGCGTGAGTAGCTGGGGCGGCTCAATCATGACGCTGCTCCAGCGGATCCAGGCGCGGGAAGCGCGGGTGGTCGTGGTCGGCGCCGGCTACGTCGGGTTGCCCCTGGCCGTCGAGGTGGCCGCCGCGGGGTTCCGGACCACCGCTTACGACAAGTCGGCGGACAAGGTGGCGTCGATCGGGCGCGGCGTCTCCTACGTCAACGATGTCCCGTCGTCCAAGCTCGAGCCCCTGGTGCGCGCGGGAACCCTGGCGAGCTCGAGCGATCCGGAGTCGCTGGCCAGCGCGGACGTGATCATCATCTGCGTCCCGACGCCGCTCAACAAGACCAAGGACCCGGACAACTCGTTCATCCTCGACGCGGCGGAGATGATCGCGGCCCGGATGAAGCGACCGCAGCTGGTGGTCCTCGAGAGCACGACCTTCCCGGGGTTCACGCGCGAGGTGCTCCTGCCACGCTTCGTTCAGGCGGGCCGGAAGCCCGACCTGGACTTCTTTCTGGCGTTCTCGCCGGAGCGGGTCGACCCCGGCAATCCGAAATACTTCACGCACAACACGCCCAAGGTGCTGGGCGGGATCTCGCCGCAGAGCCTGGAGGTCGCGCGGGCGATGTACGCCTGCTTCATCGAGACCCTGGTGCCGGTCTCGTCCACCGACAGCGCCGAGATGGTCAAGCTCCTCGAGAACACCTTCCGCGCCGTGAACATCGGCCTCGTCAACGAGGTGGCGATCATGTGCGCGCGGCTGCACCTCGACACCTGGGAGGTGATCCAGGCGGCGGCCACCAAGCCGTTCGGGTTCATGCCGTTCTATCCGGGCCCGGGGCTGGGCGGCCACTGCATCCCGATCGATCCGCTCTACCTGTCCTGGAAGCTCAAGACGCTCAAGTACCACGCTCGCTTCATCACGCTGGCCGACGAGATCAACTCCGCGATGCCCGAGTTCATCGAGGTCATGGTGGCCGACGCGCTCAACGCGCGGAAGAAGGCGGTTCGGGGCTCGCGGATTCTGATCTGCGGCGTCACCTACAAGCGCAACATCGACGACGTCCGCGAATCGCCGGCGCTGGACATCATCGAGCTCCTCCAGCGCCGCGGAGCCGAGGTGGCCTACAGCGACGCGCACGCGCCGATCTTACGATTCGGCGAGCAGGAGATGCACAGCGTCCCGATCGAAGAGGCGGACCGCTTCGACTGCGTCGTGATCACGACCGATCATGAAGACGTCGACTACGCCACGCTCTGCGAACGCGCCCAGCTCGTGGTCGACACGCGCAACGCCACCCGCGCCGTCCGGGCGAAGTACGCGGCCAAGATCGTTTCGCTTTAAATGGAGGGCTCGGTCGGGCGAAGCCCGCCCTCGCCCGACGCGATCGATGATCTCAGGTGCTGTGGTGTCAGTACCAGTTGAAGCCGACCAAGACGCCAAAGGTGTTCGCGTCACCCGCGCCGCCGCTGCTCACGGAGCTGTAAGCGACGTTTCCGTAGCGAAGCTGCAGGTCGAGCGCGAAGTTGTAGCTCTGCACGACCTCGATCCCGGCGGCCAACATGAAGCCAAACCCCGACTCGTCGTCCACCGGGAAGGCCGAAATGTCGCTGTTGATCTGGATTCGCCCGACGCCGAGGCCTCCCTTCACCCAAAGTTGATCGGTGAGCCAGTACTGCAGCGCCAGCGTGTATATGCCGTGGAAGGTCTCCCCGGTTCCGAGATTCAAATCTGAGAAATAACGGACGCCCTCCCAAAAATCCCCCATGAGGGCCAGGCGCGGCCCAATCATTCCACCGAGGTGAAACTCGGCCATCCCTACGGCGCCGCACACGTCACCGCAGTCCGCCAGGGACAGGCCGCCCACGCCCAGCGAGAACCCGTAGACGAGGCCGCTGCGGTAGACGCCGCGGGGCGGCGGCGGCGGGGGATAGTACTGGGGCTGCGCGTACTGCGCCTGGGCGACGGAGAACGATCCCAGCAACGTCAGGAGCGTGATGCCGAGTCCGACAGCCAGGGGTTTCAGGGATCTCATGGGGTCTCCTTGTCCGAAATTGGCCCAGCTCTGCCGCCGGGCGATTTCATTAAAGTGATGAATTGGATTTTGGCAACCCTTGCCGCCCAAAAGCGATGTCCGAGGTCACGCGACCGCGAACGTGCTAAAGGCCACGGACAACGAAAATGCTCTGGCATCAGGCGCAGATTCGGCTCAAACCGCGGCCGCGTGGGTTTCATCTGGTCACCGGCGAGCTGCTCGCGGCGCTGCCGGAGCTGGCCAAATTCAGGATCGGCCTGGCGCACTTTTTCATCCAGCACACCTCCGCGTCGCTGGCGATCAACGAGAACGCCGATCCCGACGTGCGCGCCGATCTCCGGCGCTGGATCGATCGAGCCGTTCCCGAAGACGCGCCTTACTTCCAGCACACGGCCGAAGGGGCGGACGACATGCCGGCGCACGTGAAGGCGACGTTGATGGGCGCGTCGGTGACCATCCCGATTCGCGACGGACGCCTGGCGCTCGGCACCTGGCAGGGGATCTACCTCGGCGAGCACCGGGACCATGGCGGTGGCCGCACCGTCGTCGCGACGCTGAGCGGCCAGTCGCGCTAAACGACCCGGTTGCGCGCTTCGCCCTTCAGGAAGGCTTGGAGGTTGCGCGCAACCTCCGAAACCAGACGGCTTCGCGCCTCCACCGTCCCCCAGCCGATGTGGGGCGTGATGACCACCCGGCCCGCCCAGGGGGCGCGCGGATCCGCGAGCGGGTGGTTCGGGGGCGGCGGCTCGGCGGACAGCACGTCGATCCCGACGCCCCCCAGGTGGCCGCTCGCCAGCGCGCCCACCAGAGCCTCCTCGTCGACGAGGCCGCCGCGGCCGGTATTGATGAAGATCGCGCCAGGCTTCATGGCGCGCAGAAACGCGGCGTCGGCGAGGCCGCGGGTCGCCTCGGTGAGGGGGCAATGCAGCGAGACCACATCGGCGAGCGGGAGCGCCTCGAAGAGTGGCACGCGCGGCGCCTCGGCACGCACCGGCGCGCCCGGGACGGCTGCGCGCAAGACGCGCATCCCGAACGCCTCGCCGATGCGCGCGACCGCGCCGCCGATCGCGCCGGCGCCCACCACCACCAGCGTCTTGCCGGCGAGCTCGGTGAGCGGCCGGCGGAAGAAGCAGAAGTCGGACGACGCGGCCCACAGGCCGGCCTTCACCGCCGCGTTGTGCCCGGCGACGTCGTGCGAAAAATTTAGGATCAGCGCGAACACCAGCTCCGCGACCGAGTCGGTGGCGTACCCCGGCACGTTGGTCACGGCGATCCCGGCCGCGCGGGCCGCCACGAGATCGACGACGTCGGTCCCGGTCGCGCTCACGCCGATGTAGCGCAGCGCGGGGAGCGCGTCCAGGTGGGCCGCGCCGATACGAACCTTGTTGGTGATGACCGCCGCCACCTCATCGCGGCAGCGCACCGCGATCTCCTCCCCGTCCGTCTGGGCGTGAACCATCAGCTCTCCGAGGTCCCGCAGCTCCCGCCAGGTCGTCTCGGGCTCCCCCTGATCGACGGCGAAGCTGTCGAGGATCACGATCTTGGGACGGAGCATCTCGCCCATGGCGGGAGCTTATCGCGGTTCGGTGTCGGCCGACTTGAGGGCCTCGGCCTGGAAGTGCGCGCGCAGGCTGCCGATGACCTCGTCCAGATCGCCGTCGAGGATCCCAGGGAGGTTGTGGCGCGTGAGGCCGATGCGGTGGTCGGTCAGGCGATCCTGGGGGAAGTTGTAGGTCCGGATCTTCTCCGAGCGGTCGCCCGAGCCGATCTGGCTGCGCCGCGCCTCGCGCTCGGCCGTCTCCCGTTTCTCGAGCTCGATGTCGTAGAGCTTGGCGCGCAGCAGCTTCATCGCCATCGCCTTGTTCTTGTGCTGCGATTTTTCCTGCTGGCAGTGGACGATGAGCCCGCTCGGCAGGTGGTGGATGCGCACCGCCGAGTCGGTGGTGTTGACCGACTGGCCGCCGGGCCCGCCCGAGCGCATCACGTCGATGGTCAGATCCTTGGGATCGATCTGGATGTCGACGTCTTCGACCTCGGGCATCACGGCGACCGTCGCCGTCGACGTGTGGATCCGACCCTGCGCCTCGGTGGCGGGCACCCGCTGCACGCGGTGCACGCCCGATTCGTACTTGAGCTGCGAGTAGGCGCCGCGGCCGTTGATGCCGGCGACGACCTCCTTGATGCCGCCGGCCGACGCGCTCGAGGTCGACAGGATCTCGATCGCCCAGCGCCGGCGCTCGGCGAAGCGGGTGTACATGCGGAACAGGTTGGCGGCGAACAGGGCCGCCTCTTCGCCGCCGGTGCCGGCACGGATCTCGAGGAGAATGTTCTTGTCGTCGTTGGGATCCTTGGGCATGAGCAGCTCTTTGAGGGTCTTTTCCAGGCGGTCCTGGTCGAGGCCCAGCTCGCTCTCCTCCTGCCGCGCCAGATCCCGCATCTCGGGATCCTTCAGCAGCTCGTGCGCCTCCGCGATCCGGCCGGAGACCTCGCGGTGCTGGCGCAGCACCTCGACCAGCTCACGCAGATCTGCGTGCTCCTTGCTCAGCTTCTGCATCTGCTGGCGGTTGGCCAGCACCACCGGATCGGAGAGGAGCTGCGACAGCTCTTCGTAGCGCGTCTCGACCGCGGCCAGCTTGCCGAGCAGAAGTTGGTCGAGCAAGGTGACCGCCTACGGCGCGGTCTCGGTCTTGGTCTTGCCGTACTTCTTCTGGAAGCGCTCGATCCGGCCGGCCGCGTCGACAAACTTCTGCTTGCCCGTATAGAACGGGTGGCAGTTCGAGCAGATGTCGACCGAGAACGTCGGGCGGGTCGAGTAGGTGTCGACCTTGTGCCCGCACGCGCAGGTGACGGTCGCCGGCTTGTAGACTGGATGAATCCCTTTTTTTGCCATGATGTGGTCTCGGAAGCCGGACGTTATAGTGGGGCAAGCGCCCGGATGCAAGTCGGGGTTCAAGTCGGGGTGGTCGGGTATATAGTGCAGCCGCTCATGCTGGAAGACTCCGCCGCCGACGTTCTCAGCCGCCGCCTGCCCCTGTACGCGTATCTGGAGCCCCTCTGGGCCGGCCGGAGGGTCCTGGAGATCGGGCAGGCGGGAGTGGGGGCCGAGCTCCTGACCTCGCTGGGCGCGGCGCGCGTGGTCACCTCCGACGGCGATCTCGCGGGTCTGGCGGCCATCCACGATCTCTTCGACGTGATCGTGGTGCCGGAGGCCGATGCGCCGGTGCGGCGACCGGCGACGGTGGCGGCCTGGCGCAGGCTCCTCGCGGAGGGGGGCCGATTGGTGGTCGCGGTCGGCAACGCCGAGCGGATCGGGGCCGCCGGCGGGCTCGGCTACTATGAGCTTCACGACGCCATCAAGCCCCATCTGGGCGGAATCCAGATGCTGGGGGTGACGCCGTTTCTCGGCGTGGGCCTGGTCGAGTTCGATGGCGCCGTCGACGCGCTCCGGATCGATTCCCGTCTGGTCAAGGAGCCCGAGTCGCCCGTCTCGTATGTCGCGATCGCGGGCGCCGAGCCGGTCAGGGACCTGGGCTACGCGCTGGTACAGTTGCCCTGGTCGGCGACGGCCGCGGCAGGGCTCGGGAGTGGGCGGGCGTCCGGTCCCGAGCTGACCCTCGAGCAGCGCCGCAAACTCGAGGATGCCGAGTCGGCGGTGCGCGTGGCGCGCGCCCAGGCCGACGAGATCGAGGAGCTGCGCGGGCGCCTGCGCCGGGCGGCGGAGGATCGCGCCACGCTCGACGCGGAGAACGCCAAGCTGCGCCGCGCGCTCGCCGAGGCGGACGAGTCGGTAATGAACCTCAGCCGCCGCACGACGGAAGAGATGGCGGCCGTCGCCGAACGGCTGGCGGCGGGCCTGCGGGCCACACCGGAGGCGGCGGGCCGCGCCGGCGACGACGAGATCGGTCGGCTGCGGGTCAAGCTGGCGGAGACGGACGCGCGGGCGGCCTCCGCCGAGCAACGCCTGGAGGAGGTCGGCGCGGCTTCGCGCGAGCGGCAGGTGGCGCTCGACGACGCGCTCGAGCGGCAGCGGCTGGCCGAGAGCGAGCTCGCCCGAGCCCGGCGCGAGGCTGGGCGGTTCGAGGCCGAGGCGCGGGCGGCTGTCGTCGACGGTCGAGCGCTCGAGGGCCAGGCGCGGGCGCTCGCCGCGCGGGACGAGCGGATCGCCCGCCTCGAGGGTGAGAAGCAGGACCTGATCTGGCGTCTGGCGGAGCTGGAGGACAAGCTGCGCCAGGCGATCTCGCGCGCCGTGCAGGGCGGCGTGGCCCGGCCCGAGGGGCTCGCGGCGCAGGCGGCCACCCCGCCCGTGAGCGGCGAAGCGTCCGGGGCCGTCCGCCAGGCGCGGGAGCGTGCGCTGGAAGACTTTCACCGCGCCTCGTCGGCGCACGTCGGAGAGATCACCGAGCTTCGCGCCTCGGTCTCCGAACAGATGGCGCTGGTCACGGAGCTGGAGGATGCGGTCGCGGCCGCCGAGAAGCGTGCCGCCAGCGCCGCGACGGACGCGGCCGCGCTTCGAAAGACCGCCAAGGATCTGGAAGAGGCCGACCGCAGCCGGCGTTCGCGCTTGGCCGAGCTCGAAGGGAAGCTGCTGCGCCTGGAGCACGAGCGCAAGGTCGCCACTGAAAGCCGCGACGGTTCCGACGATGCCGAGCGTCGCCTTCGGCAGCTCGAAGCCGAGCGCGACGATCTGCGCGCCCGGATCGGCGTGCTCGAGGCGAACGCGGCCGGCGCGCCCAAGCAGAACGGCCACGACATCGGCAGCGCGATCGCGCGCGAGATGGCCGGCCGGAGCGCGGAGGCGCCCACCGGATCGGGGGCCCCCGAGATCGTCGCGAGCCGCCTCGAGAACACGCTCGGCAACTATCGACAGCGCGCGGGCCGGCTCCGCGAAGATCTGGAGGGGATTCGTCGCCGCCTCGATTCGCTGTCGCAGGCGGAGCTGTCCGGGTTTCTCGAAGAGCTGGGCGAGGACCTGGCGGAGCTCGGGTGACCGCGGAGAAGCGGGGGCCGCTGGTGCGGGTCGCGATCGTCGGCCTGGGGGCCATCGGTCGGGAGGTCTTGCGGGCGGTCTGCGCCCGCCCTGGTCTCTTGCTCACCGGCGTCGCGGATCCGGCCCTGGCCGGCCGCGACGCGGGGGAGGTCGCCGAGCTCGGCACCGGACCGCTCGGTTTGATTGTCGCGGCGAGCGTCCTCGAAGCGCTGGCCGGCGCGGACGTCGCGCTGGTGCTGACCGGGTCGGGGGTGGCCGACGTGCTGCCCATCGTCGAGGCCGCCGCCGCCCAGGGTGTCGACGTGATCTCCACCTGCGAGGATCTCGCCTACGCGGATCTGGCGACCGCGGATCTCGCGCGGCGCCTCGACGCCTGTGCGCGTGCGGGTGAGATCAGCGTGATCGGGACCGGAGTCAACCCGGGCTTCGTGATGGATCGCCTGCCGCTGACGCTGGCCGCCGCCTGCGTCCGCGTCGATCGGGTGCAAGTCTTTCGGGTCGTCGACGCCGCGAAGCGCAGGGCGCCGCTCCGCGCGAAGGTCGGCGCCGGGATGACCGTCGAAGAATTTCGCGCCGGCGTCGCGGCCGGTCGGCTCGGACACCGCGGCCTGCGTGAATCCTGCGCGCTGATCGGGGTAGGGCTCGGGCGGGTGTTCGACGAGATCCGCTCGACCATCGAGCCGGTGGTGGCCGAACGCCCGGGTATCGCGCCCGGCCGCGTGGCCGGCCTACATCAGCTCGCCGTGGGGGTGCGCGGCGGGCAGGAGATCGTCCGGCTCGATCTGGAGATGTCGGTCGGTGCGCTCGATCCGCACGATCGGATCGTGATCGAAGGCGATCCACCGCTGGACGTGCTGGTTCGAGGCGGCACCCAGGGGGACCGTGGAACGGTGGGCGCCGTCCTGAGCGCGATTCCCGCCGTGATCGCGGCCCCTCCCGGGCTCAAGACGATTCTGGATCTCACGCTGGGCGGATAGGGCGCTTTTTGCGTTATGGTTCGCCCATGACCCAACCAGCGAAGCTCTCTGTAAAGCGGTGGTGGCCGATCGTCATTGCCGTTGTCGCGGGCGCCGCCTCGGCGGGCCCCGCACACGCCGTGGATTTCGGCAGTCTGGCCGGAAAGGCAGCCAGCGCGGGCGGCAACGCCGCGCGCGACAAGGCCGTCAAGGAGGTCAACGCCAAGTTGCTGGCCGAGGGACGTAAAGATCAGTGCAGCTTCAAGACCGACAGCGACGAGCTGGCGCCCGGTTGCGACGCGAAGGTCAAGAAGCTCGCGAACACGCTGGTCGACGTGAAGAAGCGGCTCAAGGTCGCCGGCGTCACCAGCTACAAGTTCGAAGTTTCCGGACACACCGATTCGAGCGGCAAGGCCGCGCACAACAAGGAGCTGTCGGGCAAGCGCGCCGCCGTGATGGTGCGCGAGCTCGTCGCCAAGGGCATCTCGCCCGGCGAGATCGTCTCGATCGGCATGGGGTCCGACCGGCCGCTGGTCACGCCCGACGACACGCCGGCCAAGAAGGCCAAGAACCGTCGCTACGAGATCCAGTTGCGCTTCTAGCTGGCCCTTGGCGCCGTCCTGGGCGCGCGCGGTCCCTCGTGGCCGCGGTGCTCCAGGCCTTCACTTGGGCATCGGCGAGGCGACTGTCTCGGAGCCCGTCAGGGACACCACCAGGACCGCGCACTGATCCCGGGCCAGCGATCGTGGCCGAAAACGCGCGGCCGCATAGGAGATGACCGCCGAGGGCAGCTCGACCAGCTGCGCCGGAATCTGCATCTCGGCTCCGGCGGCACAATCGATCACCCAGGGCTCGACGTCGCGCTGATACGCGGCGCGACCCCAGCTCTCGATCGCGCGCCGCACGCCGGCGGCCGAGGCCTTGCCGATCTGGAGATCGGCGGCGAGGCTCCGGATGTCCGCCTGGTAGCGCGGCGTGACCAACGGGGCCGAGCGACCGGCCGCTCGTCGTTTCTCGGTCAAGATTGCCAGGAAGGTATCGCCGGTGTCGACGTTGGCGGCCTGGCTGATCGCCACCGGAACACCCGGCTCGTCGGGCCAGGGCAGGGTCACGCAGGCCAGCGTCAGGCCGACGCCGATGATGCACGCGAGACGGCGCGTGGAGCCTTCCCCCCTGGGCACCGAGGCGATCCTATCAGTGGCCGCAAATTTATGACGTTCAGGCCAGCCGAGGCTGCTCGCGCGCCGCCAACAGCGCGGCGGGCAGCAGCGGCACGAACAGCAGGACCGCCGCCGTTGAGCCGGCGTTCAGCCAGACGAGCTGCTTGAACCCCATGTGGAAATCGTCGTACAGCTTCGACCCCAGCGGATTCGAGATGCCGAAGATGGCGATGTTGCGAACGCTCATCATCAAAGCGAAGCCGAAGCTCTCGTTCCCGGCCGGGATGGACCGGGCGGCCAGATCGTAGAGCGGCAGTATCGCCATGGTCCCGACAAGGCCGGCGGTGGTGTCAATGATCGCGGCCAGAAAAGCCGTGTCGTAGCGGAGGTAGAGGAGGGTGCTCCCCGCATTGAGGGCGATGCCCGTCACCAGCAACAGGCGGAGCGAGACCCGTCTGCAAAGGAACCCGTAGGCGGCGGCTCCGGCGAGCATTCCGGCCCCTCCCAGCATCTCCAAGATGCCGATGAAGCGCGGATCCAGCTTGAGCACATCCGTTTGATAAAACAGTACCGGCGCCTGAAAACCCGGTGCGAGAAGCACCAGGAACATGAGCGCCGCCGCCGACCACATTGTGCGCGATCGGACGATAACCTTGAGCTGATGGCGGGCGGCCGCCCAGACCTTCGCGTCGGGGCGCGCCCCGCGTGGCTCGGGGAAGAGCAGCGCTACCACCGGGACGAACGAGAGCAGGATGAAGGCACCGGTCAACCCAGTCCACCCGAAGGCGCAGACGGCCAGAAGCCCCCCGACCGGGCCGGCGCCCAGCGCCATCACGCCGTCCAACCCCTCGCGCAGCGAGGCCAGCCGCCCCGTCGCACCGTAGCGCTGGCCGATCTCGATCTGAAAACCTCCGACGACGGTGGCCACGAAAGCCATCGCCGAGTTCAACAACGTGCTGAGTGCGAGGAGTGGAAAGTAGGCCCGGGGAACG
>JADGRB010000121.1 GCA_017881315.1 Pseudomonadota bacterium | reverse complement strand
GCCGACCCGCCGGCTGCCCCGCCGTTCGACCCGCCGGCCGCGCCGCCGCTGGCGGTCGTCCCCCCTCCGCCGTCGGCCGGCTCGATCCGCGCGCTGGTGCACGCCATGGTTCCAGCCGCGACCAGCCAGCCGAGCGCAACGACGCGAGATAGATTCCGCTCAGAAACGAATTGCACAGGAGACCGTTTCCTTTCCGACCAGACAGGCCACCGAGTGAGAGACGACGTCGTGTCGGTGCCAGAGCAGCGCCGCCACGATACCGGAGGTAATCGCCGCGGCGCCCAGGCCCACCGTCACGCCAATCGCGACATCCCGCTCGTCGGCGACCGTCGATTCGTTCTGGCAGCGGCTTCCGGCCATCCGGCAGGTGTCGAGCTCCCTGCCGCGATCGGCCCACCAGAGGGCGCCGGCGGTCGCGCCGACCGCTCCCACCACGGCGCCGCCGGCCCACCACCAGGGAGTGGCGGCGCCGCTGGTGGCGGTCGGCTGGTCGACCAGGGAGGCCGATGTGCCAGCGCCGGTCTGAGGCGAAAGGTTCACCGCGGAGGTCGCCGCCGGGGCTGTCTCGGCCAAAACGATCGCGATCTCTCGGCGCTCGCCGCCGGTCACGTCCACCTCGATCAGTTTCTCGGCGGGGACGCACCCGGCGCAGCGCGCCGCGATCAGATGGTGCCCGAAGCCGAGCAGCAGGCTTCCGTCCGGCTCCCGCGCGGCGGGCTGACGGTCGACCAGCAGCTCCGCGCTGGCCGGCCGGACCTGGAGAGAGAAGTGCCCCACGAAGGTCTCGGCGCGCGCCAGCAACACCTCGACCTGCCGCCGCTGCTCGTCGGTGAGCGGCCGGCGCTCTTCGCGCAACGCCCCCGTCAGCGAGCGGGTGGCCTCGACGTAGTCCCGCAGCTCGAACGAGGCCATCCCGATCCCGCGCAAGGTGCGCGCCGTGGGCGCTTTCTGATGGGCCAGACGAAACAGCGCCCGCGCCTCGTCGTAGCGTCCGGCATCGTACTCCGTGACCGCGTCGGCAATGAGCTGCACGGCCGGCGTGTCGGCGTTGACCTCCGGCCTTTCCGCGGCCCGCGCGGCCTGCACCCAGCCGACCAGCAACGCCCCCACGGCAAACACCATCCGTCTAGAAATCATCGACCGACAGCTTCCCGGCCCTGGGTGGGCGCAACGTGGAGGCCGGCTTGACCGCGGACCCGGGCGTCTGGCGGGCGGCGGGAATCCGTCCCACCTGATGCGCGGCGGATCCGACCGGGCGTCGCGCGGGCGCCCCGGGCGGCGCCATCTCCGAGGCCGACGCCACCCCGGGTGGCGCCTCGGTTCCGTCCGGCGCACCGACGCCGGGAGACGGCACGCTGCCGGCGCCCGGGGACGCGCCGCCCGTCGGCGGGGAGCCGACCTTCGCCTGGATCTGCGGCCGCAGGGGCGGTTGGAGACGCGCCTCGGCCGCCGCGCGCCGCGCGAGATCGCGCCTGGCGCGACCCCGCCCAACCATCGCCAGCCCCACCACCGCAACAATCAGCAGCGCCGCGGCGCCCCCGATCCGGACTGCCTCGCGCCGCTTGGTCCGCGGCACCTCCAGCGGCTCGGAGGCCGTGGCCGGCGTCGGGCGGGGGAAACCGGCACGCGTGAGCACCCCTTCGGCAGGCGTCCCCACCAGCATCCTCAGATCGTCGCGCGCCACCGCCTCGAGCGCCCCGATGAACGCCGGAACGTCGGCGAAACGCCGGTCCGGATCCCGCGCCATCGCCCGTTGGATCACGCCCGCCAGCCGTCGCGGCACGTCCGGTCGAAACTTCGAGAGCGGTGGGGCCTCGTTCTGCATGATCTCCAGCATCAGCCCCGAGAAGTGCTGGTTCACGAAGGGGGCCCGTCCGGCCAGCATCTCGTAGAGGACCACACCGAGCGAATAGATGTCGATGCGGTGGTCGACCCCCTTGCCCGATCGAACCTGCTCGGGCGCCATGTACTCGGGCGTCCCCACCACGTTCCCGCTGAGCGTGATGTCGCCGGCCGTGGCGGCGTCCACCACCGCCAGCTTGGAGACGCCGAAGTCGAGTACCTTCACCTCGCAGATCGATCCGGCGGCGTCCAGGCACAGGAGGATGTTGTGCGGCTTGAGATCGCGGTGAATGACCTTCTGCGCGTGGGCCGCGGCGACGCCCCGCATGGCCGGCAGGATGATCGCCACCGCCTCGACGAACGCCAACGGCCCCAGACGCACCAGCCGCTCCGAGAGCATCTCCCCCTCGAGCAGCTCCATCACCATGCAGGCGGAGCCCTGATGCTCGACGACGTCGAAGATGGCCACCACGTTCGGATGGACGATGCGGCCCGCGGCCAGCGCTTCGCGCCGGAAACGCAGCATGACCTCCCGATTCTTGGCGAGCATCGGCAAGATCCACTTGAGCGCCACCCGCCGCTCGGTCCGCACGTTGACCGCGGCATACACCTCGGCCATCCCACCGCAGCCGATGAGGCGCTCGATCCGGTATTTCTCGGCGACGACCTCCCCGACCGCGAGCGTCTGCGCGTTCGCGGCAGCCGCGTCGTCCCCCTCGTCTATGTCCAACCTCACGATTCAAGCCGATCCGCCCGGACCCGGCAAGCGTGTAGATGGCGCAAAGATCCAGGCCAGGACATTTTTCCCAGGGTTAGTGTCCCCCGCCCCCCCACCACGGCGCAAGCCGAGGTTACCCGCGCGCGTTCGGCCGCCCCCAGCCGATCGAGAGCGCGGTCAGATGGCGATGGTCAGTCGTAGAAAAGGGCATCTTGGGCGGGTCGAGGAGCGCCGCGGGAGCGGGCGCAGGCATCGTCGTGAGCGGACCCAAAGATGTCGCCCCGGCTCCCCGCTGGTGAGCCACAAAAAGAAAACGGGGAGCCCGCGGCAGGCGCGGACTCCCCGGTCGATTGACCTGACAAGCGCGCTCCGCGCGATCAGGCCGCCCGCGCCGCTCTCACCAGAAGCTCCAGTTGGTGTACTGCGAGCCCTGCTGCGTACCCGCGCCGAACTGGAAGTAGCGCCTCCCCCCCTCGACGGAGGCGGGGAGCGGCATCTGGCCAAAGCTCATCACCTGACCGTTGACCCGCACCACTCGGTCGAGCAGGTTGCCCGCCTGCCAGCCCTGCGGATCCTCGCTGATCACGTACCAGCGCTCAGCGAAGGTGTTGAAGTTGCCTGAGTTCTGGAAGCGGACCAGCGGCGTCGCGGCGAAGCAGGCCGGGCCCGGCCCGACGCCCGCCTGGCAGTGGCCGGATACGCAGGTCTCGCTGCCGTTGCAGAACGCGCCGTCGTTGCAGTCGGCGTTGCTCGCGCATTCGCCGGCACAGTCGGCCGTCGCGGGATTGCAGGCGGCCGTGGGCGAGAAGAACAGGACGCGGTTCCAGGTGTGATCGACGACCGCCATGTTGCCGCTGCCGTCGAACGCGATGTTGCCCGCCTGGTTCATGGACAGGCTGTAGAACGCGGTCGGCGTCGGGGAGATCACCCCGCCCTTGAGCGGGTTGGTCCAGACCGCGAGCCGCTTCCCCTGCGGCATCGCGTAGGTGTCCGCCGCCGCCACCATGCTGCCGTCGCGCGGGTCGAAGGTGATGAAGCGCGGCGAGCAGAGCCGCCCGCTCGCCGGATCGCAGGTCCGCGACACGAAGTTGCTCGGGCCGTAGACCTGGATCGGGCTCGCCGCGGTGAACTGCAGGGTCCCGTTGGGTGCCGGGATAGCGCCCTTCGGGTAGGCGACCACGCGGCAGTTGCCGTTGCGGCACTCCCAGGTGCCGTCGACGACGAAGACATTCCCATGCGCGTCGAGCGCCACCTGCGCCGGGTCGCAGAAGCCGTTCGGCTGCGTGTTCCAGATGCCCGCGCCGCGGTTGCAGTCGGTGCCGGCGAGATCCGGCTGGCCGAGGACGAAGTCGACGCGCCGGTTGACCGTCGACATCCCGGTGATACGGAGGACGCGGTTGTTGAGGTCGTCGACCACCCAACCGATGTCGTTGGCGGCATCGACGGTGAGATTGACGAAGTTACAGCCGTTCGTGCAGGTGAGCTGCGCCCCCGCCGCGGTGATGAGGTCGCCGTAGCTGAACTGGACGGTGGGCGGGGCGCGGTCGACCACGCCGGTGGGCACGCTCCAGATGCTGATCCAGGGGCCGTGGGTGGCGTAGAGCAGCTTGCGAGACGCGTCGTAGGCCAGGGAGGTGAACTGCGCGAACTGGTTATAGCCACCCTGCTCCTGGCTGGTCAGATCGTTCTGCGCCAGTACGCCGTTCGCGGCCGCACCCGAGGTGGAGGAGCCGTTGTAGTTGTTCCAGAAGACGATCCGGTAGCGGTCGGCCACCACCATCTGCGTCCCCACGAACTGCACGTATCCCGGGTTCGCCAGGCCCGTCGGCCCGACGTGGTTGGCGTACACGTGGTTGTTCCGCCCCGGCTGGTCGAACATCGCCCCCACCGGTTCGGCCGCGGCGGGTGCGCCCAGCGCGACCGGCGCCGCGAACTTGGCCACGAGCTCGGTGACGAGGTTGGGGAGGTAGATCTTGCCGTCGCGGTCGATGCCCATCGTCCCGTGCGGACTGCACACGATATGGGGGGGCACGAACACCGGGTTAGAGATGTTGCAGCCGCCGTCGGGCACGAGGTCGTTGTCGCCAAGGATGTGGGTGACGACGCCGTTGACGAACCGAAGCGCCCGGCCGTTGTCGGTGTCGTTGACCCAGAGCGCGCCCGTGCCCGGCTCGAGGGTGAGCCCCCTCGGCCACAGGAAGGTCGAGCCCGCGGGGAGGGTCCAGATCGCGTCGGGCGCCTGGCCGTCGCCGGTCGGGTTGTGGAAGACGAGGATGCGCCCCGTCGACAGCTCCGGGCCGAAGGTGCGCCCGTCCATGACGTAGAGCGTGTTCCTCGCCGAATCGTAGGCGACGCCGGTCGGCGTGCACATCGCGGGACCCTCGGGGTCCCCGCAACCGTCGACCGAGCTCGTGTAGCCGCTCTGGCCGAGGACGAGCTGCGCGTCCGTCTGGCCGGGCTTGAACTTGAGCACCCGCTGGTTGCCCGAGTCAGCCACCCAGATCTGCTGGCCATCTGGGGACACGTCGACCGCCGAGGTGAAGAAGTAGGCGTAGGGCTTCTCGTCGATCGCGCCGGTGCAGAGCGACGACTTGCTGGGCGAAGGCTGCCCCTTGTTGCAGAGGCGGCTGGTCATGTCCGCCTGCCCCCAGACGGCGTCCGCGAGCTTGTCGTTCGCGAACGGATCGTTGTACTTGATCACGCGGTTGTTGAAAGTGTCGACGACGTAGATGTTGCGCGACGAATCGCGCGCGATCTGTCCGCCGCGGGGCCCTTCGAGCGGGCTGATCTGGGCCGGGTACGGCACCAGGCAGAGGCTGCCGTTCGTCGCGGCGGCCTTGGTGGTGTTGTCGCCATTGCAAGCGCCGGTGCCGGTGGCGTTCGGCTGGCCGAGCGCGAAGCTGGCGTTCTTGGTCGGATTGATCGTGCACGAGCCTCCCGTGCAGAACGAATCCTCGGTGCACCCCTGGCCAGCCTTGCTGCCGCCCGTGCAGGTGCCGATGGTGTCGAAGCCGAGGATGCGGTTGTTGCCGGAGTCCCAGACGTAGACCCGACTGTTCGTCGCCGCGCTCGGCGCGCGATCGACGAACACACCCGCCGGATGGAAGCTCCGGTAGGGGACGACCTCGTTATAGTTGGTCTGCTTCAGATCCTTCTGGCCGAAGATGCGCTTGGGCGCCGGGAGCGGCGCGGCGCTGATGGCCTCGGTGATCTCGGTGGTGGTTTCGGGAGCGTCGCTCGTGCCGCAGCCGGATGCCAAGGGCATCGCGAGCGCGAGACAAGCGCCGACCAGAGCGCTGCTGTGAGGTCGTCGCATGGTGGGTCTCCTTGTGTGCGCTCTGCATTGCAAGCGGTGCGCCAGCGTCGAGCCCGACGCCGTTGGGACATCAGCCGAAAAGATAGCGCTCTGTTCCACCCTCTCCGCAAGAACTGCGCGGCCGATTGATCTCAGATCGCCGCGGACCGCCCGATCGAATGGGGCTTACTTCAGGGCGGCGAGGGCGTCGACTTCCCCGGCACCGTAGAAGCTGTTGTAGAAGGCCGGGCCCTTGCAGGTGGCCGGCTGTCCGGTATCGCCGGGGTCGTAGGGGCTCGGCGGACAGGCGATTGGCTTCGCGGCGAGGCTCAGCCTCACGAGGAGCGCATCTGGCGACATCTTTCCGAACTTGCTGATCACGAGCGCGGCCACGCCGGTGACGTGGGGCGCGGCGGCCGACGTCCCCTGGATGTACGCGTAGGTCGCGCAGGCTCCGGTGGAGCAGTCCTGGACCTGACCGTCATAGCCGGCCGCGCCCTGATAGAACAGGCTGCCCGCGGGCATCGGCCCGAGCACCTGACCGGAGGCGGCTGTGTCCGTGACCAACGGATCGGGGATGAGGCTGTCGCCGCCGGGACCCGTCAGATCGACCGCGCCGAACCCGTAGTCGGAGTAGAAGGCCAGCTGCTTGGTGACACCGACCGCGCTCACCCCGATGACCTTGGGGAGCGAAACCGGCAGCACCTTGCAGTTGACGCCGTTGCCGGAGCCGGGAAGGTTCCTGAGGTCGAGGAAGAAGTTCCCGGTCGCGGCGACGACGGTGAGCTTCTTGGCCGCCGCTTTGAGGATCGCGGTGCGGACGATCTGGACGACGGCCGCGCGATCGGGCTCGTCGCTGCAGAAGATGTCGTCGAACGGCGCGGTGAAGGGATCGATCGTGAGGCTGGCGTTGAGCAGGTCGAAGCCGTGGCCGATCGCCCAATCGATTCCGCAGACGACCGCGTCCGGGAAGACCAGGCCGGCGTTGGGGCTGCTGAGGTCGTCGATCGCGACCTTGACCATGCCGATCTTGACGCCCGGCGCGACGCCCACCGTACCGACGCCGTTCTTGGGCGCGACGATCGTCCCCGAGGTGAACGTCCCGTGGCCGATGATGTCGTTCGACCAGATGGCGGGCGAGGTGTCGGGGACGCCGCCCAGGCAGGAGACGCTGGCGGCGGCGTTGACCTGACCGGCCAGGTCCGGGTGCGTGATGTCGACGCCCGAGTCGAGCATTCCGACGAGCACCGACTTGCTCCCGTTGGTGATCCCGTGCGCTTCGGGCGCGTGAATCTGATCCATGTCCCACTGCCGGAACGACAGCGGGTCCCCCTTCGAGGCCGGGGGCTTCATCGGGTGGTGCGGCTTGGCGGCGGCGGCGAGGGGCGTGAGCTGGCTGTGCACCGCCGCGACGGCGCCCACGGCGTCGACGCCGGCGCTCGCCCGCAGCGCGGCCGCGAACGACGGGCTCTTCGAGTGCGCCAGCACCGCGCCCACGTTCACATAGCGAGCGGCGATGGTCCCGCCGGCGCTGGCGACGATCGCGTCTGCGTTGCTCGGGATGGAGCCGCCGCTGAAGGCGACGAGGAACGACTGGCTGGACGGACTGGAGGTGAGCGCGCCGGTCGTCTCGGTGACGGGATCAACGGACGCCTCACCGCAGCCAGCCAACGAGAATCCGACGAACACGACAACCAACAACGACGACGACCGGATCGGATTGCACATGGTGGTCTCCTCGAACGTTAAGGGGGATCCGAGGGTACACGAGACCCCCGCGACGCCGAACAACCAATTTGGAAAAAGTTGGCGCGCGCAGATTCCGCAATGGTTGTTACGAGATCGCCAGCGCTCGCGTCACAACGTTGACGTCGGACGGACGCAGCGAGACGAAGACCCCGAAGCGCTTGGGTCTCCCAGCCGAGCACGAAAAATCTCCGCGCGCGTCGCGTGTCCCGTCGGGTGTTACGATGAGCGCATGGCGCTCTGTCGACCCTCGATCTTGGGCCTCGCGCTCGTCGTCCTCTCGGCATGCAGCGGCGGATCGCAGAGCAGCACCGCCGGGATAGGCGGAGCGGCTGGACACCTGTCCGGCACCGGCGGTCAGGCCGGCACGGCACAATCGGTCTCGGGAGGCGCTGGCGGGTCGGTGGTGGGCGGCGCCGGGGGCCAGAGCGCCGCCACCGGGCCACTGGTGGGGGATTTTCTCGGCCTCAATGGTTTCATCGACGACGATCCCGCCAAGCTGGCCGCCGTCGGCAACGTGCGCGAGTACCACGACTGGAGCTGGAACGAAGGCAACGGCGCCGCGGGCTATCCGGGCTACCCCAATAACCAGCTGGCATTTACCAATGTGGCCGGGGCCTGGGATTTCGACGCGTACTACGGGGCCCTCGGTCAGGCGGGCGTGACGCCGTTTCCCTGCATCGAAGGCTCGGTCGGCTTCCTCGGTAGCGCGATGCCGCCGGTCGCCGCCGGCGCCGACGTCACGATGGCCGCGTCCTACGTTGCCCACGCGAGCTTCCTCTACCAGTACGCCGCCCGCTATGGCGCGAAGGCAGTTCCCACCGCCGACCTGAAGCTCGCGTCGGGCCAGGCCGCGCGCACCGGGCTCGGGCTCCTGCGCTACTACGAAGACGGCAACGAGCCGGACGCCAACTGGGTGAACGCGGACGGCTCGCCGCTGTTTTCGCCAGCCGCGGCGGCGGCCATGTCGAGCGCCGACTACGACGGGGATCAGGGCCGGCTTGGCGGGACGTTCGGCGTCAAGAACGCCGACCCGACCGCGAAGCTGGTGCTCGCCGGGCTGGCTGGCGCGGGTACCTCGTCGGACTGGCTGACCAACGTCACCACCTACCTCGACGGGATGCGAACCTGGGCCACCGCCCACCGCGGCGGCAGCTTTCCCGCCGACGTCCTCAACGTGCACGACTACTGTTTTGGGCCAGATCCCTTCGGGACCAAGAACCCGCGCCCCGGGGTCGCGCCCGAGGCGTGCGGCATCGCGATCGCACTGGCCGGAGTGGTCGCGTACCGCGATCAGCACCTGCCCGGCAAGGAGGTGTGGCTGACCGAATTTGGATACGACACCGATCCCGGCTCGCGGCTGCGCGCCCCGGCGATCGGCGGTGCCGACGCGCAGGCGGTGCAGGGGCAGTGGTTGGTGCGCACCTTCCTGGCGCTGATGGGGTCAGGCATCGACCGGGCCTTTCTATTCGTCTCGCGCGACAACTGCACCGGCTCGGTGTCCGCTTGCCCGACCAACGACGTGCAATTTTCGACCAGCGGCGTCCTCACCCAAAAAGGCGACGAGCAGCCGAAGACCGCCTGGTACTACCTGGCGACGGTGCGCGCGCGGCTCGGCGCCATGCGCTACGCCGGAGTGGCCCCATCGGGAAGAACTAACCTCGACATCGCGCGCTTCTATGACGCGGCCACCAACCGGGGAGCGTATGTGCTCTGGATGGCGACGAGCGACGGATCGGTGAGCAACGGATACGCGCTCGCGTTGCCGGGCGCAGTCTCTTCGGCGACGACGGTGACGCTGACGGCCGGGTCGGCGAGCGGCACCGCCACGCCGGCGGCGGTGAGCAACCACACCGTCAGCGTGAACGTCAGCGAGACTCCGACAATCGTCCTCGTCGACGGCGCGCCGCAATGACCCGCTAGGGGACGGATGACCGCCGTCGTCGGGGAGGTGGCGGCTGTAGAACGCGCCGGCCCCACCGTAGTAGAGACGGTCTCGGAACGCCGGCGTCGAGCGCAATTATTCTTGCATAGCAGACCTATGTCTACTATATAAGCGAGACCGCCCATGGCCATCGAAGCCTGTCGTTAGCGTCCGAGCCCCCCGCGTCGCGGGCGGGGCGGACGCGTTCCAGCGAAAGGATACGTCGATGAGAAATGGCCACGATAGATCTGGATTGGTCGCGAGGCTCGGCAAGGTTCCTCTCATATGGCTGGCGCTCGCCGCGAGCGGACCGCTCGGCGGATGCTCGAGAGAACCGAGCAGCCGCAGTGACGTCGAAACGGCCGGTACGATCGGTCTCACCTTGGCGGCGGATCCCGGCGTGACGCTGAATGCCGTCACGTACACCATCACCGGCAACGGTTTCACCAAGACCGGCGCGATCGACACGAGCGATTCGCCGACGATCAGCGGGACGATCGGCGGCATCCCCACCGGCAAGGGCTACACGATCACGCTCACGGCGAAGTCAGTCGAGGGCGACACGACGTTCACGGGCTCGGCCACTTTCGATGTGACCGCCGGCGCGACGACGTCCGTGACTATCCATCTGAATGGCTCTAGCAAGACGGGTAACGGCTCCGTCTCGGTGAACGGCACCATCAACCTCAACCCGCGTATCGACGAGGTGACGGTGACACCCCAGACCGTGTTCGTTGGCGGCTCCATCAAGCTGTCGGCGGTCGGCAGCGATCCCGACTCGGGGCCGTCACCACTCAGCTATTACTGGTCGACCACCGGCGGCGTCATCGACAACCCGATCGGACCGAACGCGACGCTGACCAGCGCGACGCCCGGGACTTTCACGATCAAGCTGACCCTGTCGGACAGCGACGCGACGGACACCGCGACCACCACGGTCACGTTCGTCCGGCCGGCGGGCGGCGGTGCGGGTAGCGGCGGGACGGCGGACGGTGGCGTCGGCGGCGCGGGTGGCGGCGGTGGCGCCGTCGCCGGCGGGCCGAGCAAGCCCAACATCCTGCTGATCATCGCCGACGACTACGGCGCCGAGGCCTCCAGCCTCTACCCCAGCATCGCGGGCACGAAGGGCCAGGTGTCGGTCCCGAACATCGAGGCGCTCGCCCAGAACGGCCTGGTGTTCAACAACGCGTGGGCCAGCCCCGTGTGCTCGCCGACCCGCGGCACCATCGTCAGCGGCCAGTACGGCTTTCGCACCGGCGTGACGACCGTGGGCAACGTGCTGCCGACCTCGACCGTCACGCTCTTCGACCGCCTCAACGCCGAGACCCCCTACACGCACGCCTTCTTTGGGAAGTACCACCTCGGCGGCGGAACCCCCGGCATCGATCCCCTTCCGACTACTCCGTTCCCGGACTCCGCAAGGGTTCTCCAGCACGTCCGTGACCTGGGGATCACGACCTACCGCGGGATCCTCGGGGGCGCGTTGACCGACTACTTCAACTGGACGTCGTTCGACATCAACGGGCCCGCGGTGGCCAGCACGACGTACTCGACGACCGTCCTGACGGACTACGCGATCGACTTCATTCACCAGCAGGCGACGAATCCAACCCAGCCGTGGTTCGTCTATCAGGCGTTCAACGCCCCTCACGCCGCGAACGGCGGCAACAATCCATTCCAGGTGCCCCCGCCCGAGCTGCACCACGTCGATCTGAGCTCGGTCGGCAACCCGGCGCCCGGCGTCTACCAGACCAACATCCCGGTCTACCAGTCCGAGATTCAGGCCCTGGACACCGAGCTCGGCCGGCTGCTGGCCGAGGTCGACTTCAGCAAGACGCTCGTCATCTTCGTGGGCGACAACGGCGTTCCGCCGCCCGTGAAGGACACGGCGACCGGGCTGCGCGACGCCAAGGGCAGCGCCTACGAGGGTGGGGTGCGGGTGCCGCTCATCGTCGCGGGGGCGGGCGTGACGCGCCGGGGCCGAGAGGACAACCTCTTCGTCACGACCGACCTCTACGCGACCATCCTGGACGTCGCGGGGGTACCCGTGAGCCACGTCAACGACAGCTACAGCTTGAAGCCGCTATTCACCGACGAAGCCGCTTCGAGCGGGCGCACGTTCTCCTTCTCGGAGATCTCGAATGGGACGAGCCAACGCCAGTACGGGCTGCGCGACACCCGCTTCAAGCTGGTCAACAATCTCGGAAAGTGGGAGCTGTACGACCTCGTCACCGATTCGCACGAGACGACCAACTTGTACCTGAACGCGCAGTACGCGGCGGCGCGCGCCGCGCTCCAGGCCGACATCGCGGTCCTCAGCGCCGGCGCGGCCCCCGGCTACTTCCAGTCACCGTAACGTTCTAGTCCTCGTCGAGCGCCGTGGCCGGCCCCAGGGGCTGGCGCGGCGCTCGACCTCGTTCCGGGGCGGGGTTGACGTACCGTATCGCTCCCGCTGCGGCTGCCTGTCGTGCGTTCGCTGTCCAGATCACGTCATCCACGACCGACCGGTTGTTTGCCGGCAGAGCGGCGTCGACGGCGACCTCGCGCAAGACGGCCAGTCCCCGGTCGCCGCGCGCGGCGAAGACGGACGCCGCGGTGCGCGTCACGATGGGGTCGTCGTGATACAGCAGCGCGCGCAACTCGGGATCGTCGGTTGGCGCGAGAGCCTTCTCCAAGGTTTCCACGGTCTGCGTGTTCACCCCGCGGGTGAAGCGGGCGTGGCCGGCGTTGGCGTCGATGACATCGACCAGGGTCCGCTGCCGCGCGGTGGGCGCGGGGCGCCCCTGGGAAGCGCCCTGTTTCTGACCGATCACGACATATTGAAGCGGCAGGCTCCCCGCGACCGGCCGGGCGCTGAATCCTCCCGCCTGAAGCTCGGCGATCACCGTCGCCGGCGAAAGACGGGCGTGCGCGGGCGGCCCCTTGGGCGATTCCGCCGTGAAGTCGACCACCACGACAAAGCCGCCCGGGCGCAGCGCGCGGTTCATCGCGGCGGCGTAGCGCGCCCGCTGAGGCAGGTGATGCCAGGTGTTGACCACCAGTAGACGATCCACGCTGCCATCGGCGAGGCCGGGGTCATTGTCCGCCACCTTTTGAACGGTTACGTTCGTCAGCCCTTCCTTCTTCACCCGCCGTTTGAGGTAAGCGACCATCTGCGGCTCGAAGTCGAGCGCCAGCACGCGACCGGACGCGCCGACCACCTTCGCCAAAAGCGGCTCGAAGTGTCCGGTCCCGGTGCCGATGTCCGCCACAACGTTCCCCGGCCACAGCTGCAACAGGCTCACGACGTCGCCGGGCTTTTGCCAGGCGCCGTGTTCGGGGCTCTCGAAGGCCTTCACGTACTCCGCGATGTTGGAGAAATCGTGAGAAGGAGGTCTCGTGTCTGCAGCGGTCCCCGGCGACGGGACGATCAAAACAGCGATGGTGATCCCCACACGGGCACGACCAGCAAGGATGTGGAACATGTCTCGGTCCTCCGTCCTTCTCGACTCGCTTTTCATCGTCGTATCACCGTCACGGGCAGCGGCGATCGCGGGGCGGGCCGCTCCCGTCGGTGCAGAGCGCCCGCAGCGCCGCCTGGATCGGAGCGTTGTCGGGGAAGCGCGTGCGGGCCTCACTCAGCAAGGCCAGCGCGCGCTCGTCCTGCCGGATGGAGTGGAGTCCCACGGCGTAGGCGTAGGCGTAATGGCTGTTGTTCGGCGCCAGCTCGTTGGCCCGTCCGAGCTCGCCCACTCCCGCCGTGACCTCCTTGCGGCGCACCAGCAGCATCCCGAGCGCGAAGTGCGCGTCGGCGGACCCCGGGTAGAGGGCGCAGGCCTTGCGCAGCAGCGGCTCCGCCCTGGGGTCGTCCCCGTTGTCGCGCAGGTCGTCCGCGAAGTTCAGCATGGCCACGATCGACGTGTCGTCCCGGCGCAGCGCCCGCTCGAACGCCGCCCGCGCCGCAACCGGATCGCCGGCGGCCCGGCGGAGGTCCGCCAGCTCCACCAGCGCCTCGGCGCGATCGGCGTTCGCGGTGAGCCAGGCCTCGTAGTCGCCGAGCAGGGCCGTGACGTCGTCGCGCGTCTCGGCGGGGAGCGAGTCCGCGCTCGCGTGACCGAGCCGCGGCGCGACGGCGAGGCGCACCGAGCGTGAAGCGTCGGTCGCCC
>JADGRB010000363.1 GCA_017881315.1 Pseudomonadota bacterium | reverse complement strand
CCTTCCATTCCACAGGATCGGCGTAGGTCGCTGCGGAGCCGTCGGTCATCACGCGACCGCGATCAGCGCTGCACCGCCCGGCAACCGCACCCCGAAAGGATCTTCCATCGCCGGCGGCGGTGAAGTCTCATCCGCCCAGGACCCCGCCGTGGCAGTACTTCGATTAGCCGCCACTGCCGCAACGTGCAGGGCTCGTTGCGGCGCCGCCGGGCGCCTTCTGCGGCGTACATCTGCTCGCTCAGAACACGGCCGGCTGCCTTAGCGTAAGTACTCATCGAACGCTCCCGCCAGTTCCGTTGTGAGTCGTTGCTATTCATGACGCGAGCGGCGCCCTCGTGTCGCGGGCTCTCCGATCATCAGTGCAGCGCGCGCGAGGCCGCCAGGCATCACCCAGATGGGTGTAAATTCACGTCTTCGGAGCTCCAGCCTTTGCCCGACGATCAGCCAGCGGATAGCGTGCGCTGGCGATCGGAAGGCCGTCGATCGTGCTGGCCGCTGGGCACGAGCTGCCCCGACCGGTGCAGCTTCGCGACGCGCTCAGAATCCTGCTTGTGCTCGGGGGGGAGATCCGGAGCGGTTCCCGACGACAGCGGCGCGGTTCGGAGCGAGGCTGGTGAAGGAGCGCCGGCTGGCGGTCGCCGAGGCGCAGCTGGCGTTCGCGGCGTTGGCGACGTTGGTTACACCAGAGCCGGTGGCAGGCGCAGAAGCGCTGAGCGCGCTGCTCGAGCGCCACGATGAGCGTGAAGCGTCACGGTATCTCGGACAGTGGCTAAGGGCACGTAGCGACTAGCCCGAAGTTTTCGCTGGTTGGCAGCGTTTCTGCCTGCAAAACTTGGTGTTTTGCGGTTTTCGGCTGGGGGTTGCTTGGCTACGCGAGCTTGAGTTCGAGGAGTTCGAACGCGCGTTTCTGGAGCTCGGTGGGGGTGGTGAGTTGCTGGTAGGTCGCGTTGATTGTGGTGACGCGCACGGTGTTGCGGCTGAGTGTGCCGAGGTCGGTGATGAGGTCTTTGAGGCTGTGCGCGACCTGTCCATCACTGGTGCGGGCGCTGCCGGCCTTGGCGTTTGCTTGGGGTGAGCGTCTGGCCGGCGCGACGGGGTCGGCTGGGGTGAGTGGAGTGTCGTCGGTGAAGAGCATCGGCGCGAGACGTGTGGCGAGCTCGTACTGGACGTAGCAGGCGAGCATGCAGAGGAACACGTGCGCGCGGACGCGGTCTTTGAGGCGGTGATGGATCGGGCGGATCTCCAACGGTGTTTTCATCTCCCGAAAGGCGTGCTCGTTGACTTTGAGTTGTTTGTAGGCACGCACGACAGCGCTGGCGGGGATGCGGGTGGCGGGCTGGTCGGTGCGCAGGATGTAGATCCCGTCAAACAACGCTTCTTGCTCGATCGTGGCGGGGTTGCGCTCGTAGCTGAAGGTGCCGTCGGCGATCTCGAGCGTGAAGTGCTTGGCCATCTTGCGCTTGTTGACAGTGCGCCCGACACGCTCCCCGATCCGGCCGGCCGCGGCGTTCCTGAGTCGTCCGCGGTCACCGTCGAGCATCGCCTTGACCTTCGCCAGCTCAGCCTCGGTCGCTTCGAGCAGCTCGATGCGTTTGCGTGCGCGCTCGGCCGCGACGTGCGGGTTGCGGCACACGATCAGCCGCTCGCCGGGGAACTGTGGGGAGGAGATCTCGCACAACCCCTGCTCGTCAAACAGCGACAGCTGGAAATTCGGTGCGACCGTCATGGCCTGGATCTGCGGCGCTCTGAGCGACGTGATGAACCCGACGCCCTGCGCTGTGAGCGCCTTGGTTTGAGCCTGGGTGATCATCCCGCGGTCCCCGACGAACACGACACGGTCGAGCTTGAATCGGTCCTTGACCCGCGCCACCGCCGGCGCGAGCGTGCTCGGGTCAGCCGTGTTCCCCGGGTGCACCTCGATCGAGACCGGCCGACCCTCCGGTGAGCAGCACAGCCCGTAGGTGATCTGCATCTTGCCGCGCTGACCGTCACGCGAGTAGCCGATCGCGCCCAGCTCACAACAGCGCCCCTCCAGGTAACTCGAGGACAGGTCATAGAGCACGAACCCGTCCTGTAGATGCCGGCGCGCGAGCGAGCGCTCGATCCGCTCCTGGCGCTCAAGCAGCCAGTCCATCGCCGCCAACAACTCGGCCTCCTTGACCTCACCCAACTCGAGCTCCTGCGCGAGCGTTGACTGGTGCACAAGCCGCGTGGTTGACAGCTTCGAGCACGGTGCCAGCAGCCGCTGGCAGACCATCGCCACACACAGGTCCCGCTCACGGCAACGCTCACGGCAGATCAATCGCTCCAGATCGAGACCGCGCAGCACCCCGAGCACCGCCGCGACATGCCCGTGCGGCAGCGAACGCACGATCTCAAACGCGTCAGTGGCGCCGACCAGCGTCTCGCCGGCGAGTGAGCGGCGTAGCACCTCGAGCGTCGCGGCTGGCAGGTGCGAGACGTTCCCGAGATTCTCGTGCTTGACCTTGCCGCCTTCGCGGTATGAGCGCCGGAGTATCTGCGAGGTGTACTCGCGATCCTTGTAGCGCGTCTTGATTGTGGCTACGTGAACGGCCCCGTTGGTTCGTCTAGGCACGAGCCAATACTACCATATTTCGCTTGCTGTTATGACGATTCTTTGGCTACGTTCCCCCGTCAAGAGCGAACTAATCCCCCGTAAACAAAGGCGATCAGGCCCCCAACCAGTGAAAACTTCGGTTTAGTCCGCCCCGGCCGACGGCCTGGAGGACGAGCTGGATGTCTGGGTCGTCGAGGGAGTATCCAACGAACAGAATCGTGGACGTAAGGCTCAACGCGGCAAGTGCGTCGAAGACGCGCTTGCCGAGATGCGCTTGACCTGAGCACGCTGCTTGGCCAGAAACTCGGTCGTGGTTACGAGGACTCGCTGCTGTCGTGGACGTCGATCGGTGCTGGGTCAATGAATGCAGCGGTGCTCATCAGAAATATCCCTCGCGCTTGCGGTCTTCCATGGCGGCCTCACCGAGCTGGTCGTCGGCGCGGGTGGCACCGCGCTCGGTGATCCGGGTGGCGATGATCTCCTCGATCACCGCGCGTACGTCGGTCGCAGTCGACTCCACAGCGCCGGTGCAGGACATGTCTCCGACCGTCCGGTAGCGCACAGTGCGGCGTTCGATCACCTCGCGGCCCGTGGGTCCACCCCACTCCCCCGGCGCCAGCCACATGCCGCCCCGCCGGAAGACGTCCCGCTGATGGGAGTAGTAGATCTGCGGCAGCTCGATGTGCTCCGCCTCGATGTAGTTCCAGACATCCAGCTCGGTCCAGTTGGACAGCGGGAACACCCGGACATGCTCACCCGGCGCGTGCCGGCCGTTGTACAGGCCCCACAGCTCGGGGCGCTGACGCCGCGGATCCCAGCCACCGAATGAATCCCGCAACGAGAAGATCCGCTCCTTGGCCCTGGACCGCTCCTCGTCGCGCCGCGCGCCGCCGATCACCGCATCGAACTTCTCCGCGGCGATGGTGTCCACCAGCGGGACGGTCTGCAGCGGGTTGCGGGTGCCGTCCGGCCGTTCGGTCAGCCGGCCGTCGTCGATCCAGTCCTGTACGTGCGCGACCTGCAGCCGCAGCCCGCCCTGCGCGACCACCCGGTCCCGGTACTCCAGTACCTCCGGGAAGTTGTGTCCGGTGTCCACATGCAGCAACGAGAACGGCAGCGGCGCCGGATGGAACGCCTTGCGCGCCAGGTGCAGCACCAGGACCGAATCCTTGCCCGCGGAGAAAAGGATCACCGGCCGGTCGAACTGCCCCGCCACCTCCCGCAGGATGTGGATGGACTCCGACTCCAGCACCTTCAAATGCGGGCTGGTGACGCGGGCCCCCGTCACGGGCTTGTCGAAAGCCGTGTCGGTGGGCGTCGTATCGGTCAGTGTCGCGTCGGTCAGTGTCACAACCGTCCTCTTTCCAGCAGCAGGCCGATCAGCGCCGCGACCGACGTCTCCTGATCGAGCGTGGAGGTGTCGATCCGCAGGTCGGGATCCACCGGGATCTCGTACGGGTCGTCGACGCCGGTCATCGCGGAGATCTCGCCGCGGAATGCCTTGGCGTACAGGCCCTTGACGTCACGTTCGGCGCAGACCTCGAGCGGCGTGGACAGGTGCACCTGCAGGATCGCAGTGCCGTGCGACTCGTGGTGGGCACGCACCTTGTCCCGAGCGTCCTGGTACGGAGCGATCACCGGGACCAGCACGATGACGCCGTGCCGGGCGAGCAGTTCGGCGACGTAGCCGATCCGGGTGACCTGGGTTTCCCGGTCCTGCCGGGTGAACCCGAGACCGGCGGACAGGTGGGTGCGAACCTCGTCGCCGTCCAGCACCTCCACATCGGCGCCGCGCTCGCGTAGCACCCGGGCCAAGGCGAGCGCCAGGGTGGTCTTGCCCGCGCTGGGCAGCCCGGTCAGCCACAGCGTGGTGCCGTTACCCACGGTCGCGCCTCTGTTGGCGGACGCGACAGTCTGTGCGCTCGTCATAGGTTGATCCCGCATTCGGTCTTTGCCAGGCCCGCCCACCGGCCGGCCCGCGAATCTTCTCCGGGTAGCACCCGTCGCGTGCACGGTTCGCACCCGATCGACGGATAATCAGGTCCCAACAATGGATTCACCACCACATTGTTCTCGGTGATGTAGCGGTCGACATCATCGTCGGACCAGGTGGCCAGGGGAGCGAACTTGACCTTTCCGCGTTTGCTGTCGAATTGCACGACGGGGGTATTGACCCTGGTTACCGATTCCGCCCTGCGGACGCCGGTGGCCCAGGCTTCGTAGCCGGCCAGCGCCCGGTTGAGCG
>JADGRB010000120.1 GCA_017881315.1 Pseudomonadota bacterium | reverse complement strand
GTGCGGGAAGGGTGGATGAGGTGGCTCGCGCGTCGCCGCCGAATTCGAGCGGCAGCCCGACGTAGTTCTCGGCGACCGTGCGGGCGGCGTGCTCCGAGTTAAAGAGGTAGTCGAGCTCGGCGTCCTGCAGCTTGGCGCCGATCGCGCCGCCGTCGGGGAACTGGTGGGTGAGCGAGGTGAACCACCAGGAGAAGCGCTCGGCTCGCCAGACGCGCCGGAGGCAGCGCGCTGAATAGTCGTCGAGGCCGGCGTCGCTGCCATCGCGATAATGCTCGCCGAAGGCGCTGGCCAGGACCTTCACGTCGGTGGCGGCGAGGTTCAACCCCTTGGCCCCGGTGGGCGGCACGATATGTCCGGCGTCGCCGGCGAGAAACAGGTGGCCGAAGCGGAGCGGCTCCGCCACGAAGCTGCGGAGCGGCGCGATGCTCTTCTCGATGGATGGCCCGGTGACCAGCGCCTGCCGCCCCCGATCGTCGAGGCGGAGGCGCAGCTCCGCCCAGAACGCTTCGTCGGACCAGCTCTCGACCTGCTCCGTGATCGGGACCTGCAGGTAATAGCGGCTGCGGGTGTGACTCCGCATGGAGCACAGCGCGAAGCCGCGCGGGCTGTTGACGTAGATCAGCTCGGGCGAGACGGGCGGGGTGTCGGCGAGCAACCCGAGCCAGCCGAACGGGTAGACCTTCTCGTACTCGGTGATGGCGCCGGGCGGGACGCTGGCGCGGCAGACGCCGTGGAAGCCGTCGCAGCCGGCGATGAAGTCGCAGCTGAGCTCGTGCGACACGCCGTCCTTCTGGTAGGTGACGCGCGGCCGCGGTCCGTCGAATTCGTGCAGCTCGACGGCAGCGGCCTCGTAGATCGTGGGGAGTCCGGCCGCGCGGCGGGCCTCCATCAGGTCCCGCGTCAGCTCCGTCTGGCCGTAGACCATGACCGTCTTGCCGCCGGTCAGGCGGCGCATGTCGATCCGGTGGCGCCGGGCGTTCCACAGCACCTCGAACCCATCGTGCACCAGCCCTTCGCGGTGCATGCGCTCGCCGACGCCGAGCTCGTCGAGCAGGTCGACGCAGACCTGCTCGAGGACGCCGGCCCGGATGCGCCCGAGGACGTGCTCGCCGGTTTGGCGCTCGAGGATCACGGCGTCGATCCCGGCCTTGGCCAGGAGCTGGCCGAGCAGCAGCCCCGAAGGGCCGGCCCCCACGATGGCGACCTGGGTCCGGCGCGGCGGGATCATCGGCCGTCTCCCCCCGGGCCGGGGCCAGCGTCTGCCGCCTCCATCCCGTGGCGCCGCTTCGCCTCCGCCGCGGCCGGGGAGGCCAGGAAAACGATCAGAGCCCGCGCGGCCTCGGGCTGGCGCGCGGCCGCGCCGATCGCCGCCGCGAACGTGGTCACGATCTGGATCGCCGGCGGCAGCGGCCCGAGGACGTCGATCCCATCGAGGTGGGCCAGCTCCGAGAGCTGCTGGAAGCCGAGCTCGACGCGGCCGTTCGCCACGAAGGCGCCGACGGGGACGCCTGGGGGCGGCGTCACGATCCGGTCTCGGATCTCGGGCGCGATGCCCCAGCGTTCGAACAGCTGGCCGAGCGCGATGCCGCTGGGCCCCGTCGACGTGCCGATGGTGCGCGCGGCCAGCACCGCCCGGCGGACCGCGTCTTCGTCGCCGATCTCGGGTCGCCGGGCTCCGGCGCGCACGGCGACGGCGACCGGCGAATGCGCGAGATCCACCGCGCTGCCGGCCGCGAGGTGGCCGGTCGCGATCAGCTTCTCTATCGCGTCGCGGGAGAGCGCCACGACGTCGAACGCCTCGCCGGCCTGCACGCGCCGGGCGACCTCGACGCCGCCGACCGACTCCAGCGCGACTGCCTGGCCGGTATGCGCCTCGAAGGCGCGGGTGAGCTCGGTGAGCACGGGCTTCGTCGCCATCGACGAGATGGCCGACACCGGCGCGACGCGGCCGCGAACGTCGTCGCCGAACGGCGCCGGGAAGGGCGTCCGGTCTCTGGTATCAGGCACCCTGATATGGTACATGAAAGGCGACGTGACGGTGCCGTCTCCGCGCAGCTTCGAGGACTTCACGGTTGGCCTTCGCTTTCGGTCCCTCGGCGCGGTGACCCTGAGCGCGGAGGGCATCAAGGCCTTCGCCGCGGAGTTCGATCCGCAAGCTCCCCATCTGGACGAGGAGGCCGCGCGGCGGACGTCGTTCCGGGGGCTCGTCGCCAGCGGTTGGCACACCGCCGCCGTGACGATGCGGCTCATCGTCGACAGTGACCTCGGCCTCGGTGGACAGGGGGCGGGCATGGCGGTCGAGTCGATGCAGTGGCGGCTGCCCGTTCGCGCCGGAGACTCTTTGCGCGTCGAGGGCAGCGTCACGGAGACCCGACCGTCCCGGTCGCATCCGGACAGCGGGATCGTCAAATTCCGGGTGACCACCTTCAACCAGCGTGACGAGGTCGTTCTGGAAGCGAGCCACGTCGTCATGGTGTCGCGGCGCATCGTATAGCCGTGCCGGCATAGGTGGTGACAGAGCGGGCGATTTTTGGGGCGCCAGAGCCCCCAGACGTGTTATCAGGTGACCTGAAACTAAGGGCGCCGTCGCTCGACGCTCTGGATGGGCAGCTCGATTGTCGTGGGGGTTGAGCCATGGGATCAGTAACCAGAAGGACATTCGGTGTGGCGGCGGCCAGCACGCTGGCCATGTACGCGTTTCCGCGCCGGCTCGGGGCAGAGACCGCGAAGCTGAAGGTGGGTGTGCTCCTGCCACGTTCGGGGTTGCAGGCGCTCATCGGCCAGTCGTGCCAGCGCGGGGCGGACGTCGCCCCCGAGCTGCTTCGACAACGGCTGGGCGTCGACATCGAGCTGATGAACGCGGACACCGAATCGAACGTGGACACCGCGCGCAGCCGAGCGGAGCGCCTCATCGAGCAGGGGGCGCAGGTGCTGGTCGGCGCCTTCGATTCGGGGCACACGGCGGCAATCGCGCAGGTGGCCGAGCAACGCGGCGTTCCCCACATCGTCAACATCGCCGCAGCGCCGCAGATCACCGAGCAGGGCTACAAGTTCGTGTTCCGGAACTTCCCGCCGGCGCCCGAGATTGGCCGCAACGGTCTGGTGCTGCTGGGGGACATCTTCCGCGAGGCCAAGGTTGCGCCGAAGACGGCTGTCTTCATGCACGTCAACGACACCTTCGGCCAGGCGATGGCCAAAGGTGTGGCCGCACTGTTGCCGAAGCTGTCACTTCCGTTCAAGGTCGTCGACACCATCCCCTATGATCCGGCGGCCAAGGACTTGACCGTGGAAGTGTCGAGAGCGAAGGCCACGAACGCCGAGCTCCTGTTGCTGGTCTGTCGCCTCAATGACGCGATCGTCCTGCGACGGGAGATGGTCAAGCAGCGGTGGAGCCCGATGGGCGTCGTCAGCCCGGGGTCGCCGGGGCTCTACGAGGAGCAGTTCAGCAAGGGGCTGGGAAAGTACGGGGACAACTGCATCAGCAACACCGTCTGGTTCAACCCCAAGAACCAGATCACCCACGACTTCGCGGCGGCGTTCAAGAAGAGGTTCCCCAAGGACGAGTTCGCGTTTCACGGCATCAACGCGTCGTACACCTTCGACGCCGTCTTGATCGCGGCCGACGCCTTCAAGCGCGCGCGCAGCACGGATCCGAAGGCGCTCGCCGAGGCGATTCGTCAGACGAACATCCCCGCGACCGACCGGGTCTCGTTCGGCGGGCCCATCAAGTTCAACGCCAAGGGCCAGGTCGATGGCAACCGCTCGGTGGTGATCCAGAACCTCCGCGGCAAGCCGACCGTCGTCCTCCCGGCCGAGCTCGCCGAGGGGAAGCTCGTGTTTCCGATGCCCAAGGTGAGCTAAGCTCCGCGTCTGACGGCGACCGGATGCCAGCACTGCCGTACGTCGCGAACGCGGTCATCTCTGGCACCCTCACGGGGATCGTCTATGGCCTGATGGCGCTCGGCCTGTCCGCCATCTTCGGCGTGGTGAGGCAGGTCAACTTCGCGCACGGCGAGCTCATGACGCTCGCGATGTACGGGGCGGTGGGGGCGTTTCAGGGGCTGGCGCTGGATCCCTTCCTGACGATGATCGCCGCCGCGATGGTGTTCGGGGTCTTTGGCTACGTCCTGCAGCGGGGGTTCCTCAACCGGTTCATTCACCGTCCCGAGCATCTGCGGATGCTGCTCATGATCGCGCTCGCGATCATCATCGGCAACGGGTTGCTGCTGGCATTTGGGCCGGACGCACGGAGCGTCCAGACGAGCTACCAGCTCGACTCGTTCGAGCTCGGGCCGCTGCTGGTGGACAAGGTGCGCGTCTACGCCGCCATCGCCGCGGTGGTGGCGACCGCGCTGCTGGCCGCGTTCTTTCGTTTGACCCTCACCGGGAAGGCGATCCGCGCCTGCGCCGACAATCCGATCGGGGCCCGCGTCGCCGGCTTGCCGGTCGCCCACCTCTACGCCGTCACCTTCGGGCTGGGCGCGGCCTCCGTCGCGGTGGCCGGCTGTGCCATGGTCCAGCTCATCGACGTGACACCGGGGCTGGGACCGGGCTACACCCTGCTGGCGTTCGTCATCGTCATCGTGGGCGGGCTCGGCTCGATGGTCGGCGCCCTGCTCGGCGGTTTGGCGATCGGGGTGTCCGAGGCGCTCGCGGGCCTCCTCATCACCCCCTCGGCGAAGAGCATGGTGAGCTTCGGTCTCCTCGTGGTCCTGCTGCTGGTGCGGCCCCAGGGCCTCATGGGACCTGGCCGCAGATGACGTCGGACCGCCCGGCGGGCGCCGGAGACCGGCGCCGCCTCGCGCTGATTACGGTGGTCACGGTCGCCCTCGTGACCTTGCCACTCGTGGGGAGCAGCTACCTCGTCTCGGTGGCGACCCTGGCGCTCTATCTCGCGTACGTGGGGCAGGCCTGGAACGTGATGATGGGTTTCGCCGGCCAGCTCTCGCTCGGTCATTCGCTCTACGTGGGCCTGGGCGCGTACGTGGCGGCGGGGATCTTCGTCCACTTCGGCGTTGGCCCCTGGGCTGGCCTGTGGCTCGCCGTCGCGATCTGCAGCGCCGTGGGCGCGTTCATCGGCCTGCTGGCCTTTCGCCTGCGGATCTCCGGCGTCCAGCTCTCGCTCCTGACCGTCGCCTTCGCCGAGCTGGCGCGGATCGGATTCGACCACCTCGACTGGTTCGGCGGGCCCGGAGGCTTGTTCCTGCGGGTGGGGGATCGGAACCACATCGACCTGCTCGGCTTCCGGGGCCCGCCGGCGATGTACTACTACGCGATGCTGGCCCTGGCGGCTGGCGCGCTCGGGGTGTGCGCCCTTCTCCTGCGCCGCCGCCCCGGCTACTACTGGCGGGCGATCCGAGAGGACGAGGTCGCGGCGCAGGCGCTGGGGATCGACACGTTTCGCTGGAAGATGCTCGCCGTGGTCCTGAGCTCCGCGATGACGGCCATCGCAGGCGTCTTCTTCGCCTTCTACAACAACAGCTTGTTCCCCGAGCAGATCTTCGGCTTCGGCCGATCGATCGAGATCATCCTGGGGCCGGTGATCGGCGGCCTCGGCACGCTGTTCGGTCCCATCGTGGGGGCCGTGGCGCTGGTCCTGCTCGGGGACGGGACCACCGAAATTCTCGCCAAGGCCGGCGTCGACCTGCCCGGCGCTCGGCAGGTCGTTCACGGGTTGGTCCTGCTGCTCGTCACCATTTACCTGCCGAACGGGCTGTGGCCGCCACTCGCCCGCGCTCTCGGCTTCCAGCCGAGGAGGCTCTGACGTGCCCCTGCTCGAAGTCGAAGAGGTGAGCAAGGCGTTCCGCGGCCTGCGGGCGGTTGCGGGCGCGAGCTTCTCCGTCGAGGGGCAGAGCATCACCGCGCTCATCGGTCCAAACGGGGCCGGGAAGACGACGTTGTTCAATCTGGTCGCCGGCGTGTATCGGCCGGACCGCGGGGACATCCGCTTGCGCGGTCGATCCATCGCCGGCCTCCCCGCGCATCGGGTGTGCGCGGCGGGTGTCGGCCGGACCTTCCAGCTGGTGAAGCCCTTCGCTGGCCTCTCGGTCCTCGACAACGCGATCGTCGGCGCGCTCAACGGCGAGAGAACGGTGTCGGGCGCCCGCGCCCGTGCGGTCGCCGTTCTGGAGCGCCTCGGGCTGTCCGGGAAGGCCGAGGTCGCCGCCTCTCACCTGACGCTGGCCGATCGCCGGCGCCTGGAGGTGGCGCGGGCGCTGGCGACCCGCCCGTCGCTGCTGCTGCTGGACGAGATGATGGCCGGGCTGAGGCCGACCGAGATCGACGAGCTGGTCGGCGTCTTGCGCAACGTGCAGCGCGAAGAGGGGGTCACGATCCTTCTCACCGAGCACGTGATGCGCGCGGTGATGGCTCTCGCCGATCAGATCGTGGTGCTTCACCACGGCGAGGTGATCGCCCGCGGCGAGCCGGCGGCAATCGTGCGCAATCCCGCCGTGCTCGATTGCTACCTGGGCGAGGACGCGACGGCGGGCGAGCCGGGGGCCTGATGCTTTCGGTTCGCGATCTCGACCTCTACTATGGCGACGCCCAGGCGCTCGCCGGCGTGTCGCTCGATGTGCCCGCGGGCGAGCTCGTCGCGCTCGTCGGGGCGAACGGCGCGGGCAAGTCCTCGCTCATTCGGGCGATCGCCGGGATGGAGCTCCCGCGGGCCGGGACGATCAGGTTTCGAGACCAGGACGTCACCGGCAAGGACTCCCACACGACCGCGAACCTCGGCATCGGTCAGGTGGCCGAGGGGCGCCAGGTCTTCCCCAGCCTGACCGTCGAGGACAACCTGGAGGTCGGCGCTCTGCTGCCGCGCGCGCGACGCAAGATGAAGGCCACGATGCAGGAGGTGTTCGCGCTGTTTCCCCGGCTCGCCGAGCGCCGCCGCCAGACCGCCGGGACGATGTCGGGGGGCGAGCAGCAGATGCTGGCGATCGGTCGGTGCCTGATGGGCCTGCCCGATCTCATCATGCTGGACGAGCCCTCGCTGGGGCTGGCGCCCCTGGTGGTGAGCGAGCTGCTGAGGACGATCCGCCTCCTCAACGAAGGAAAGGGGATCTCCATCCTGCTGGTCGAGCAGAACGTCGCGGCGTCGCTCAAGCTGGCCAAGCACGCCTACGTGCTCGAAAACGGGCGCATCGTCATGCAAGGGCGGGGCGAGGATCTCCTCCACGACGATCGGGTTCGCCAGGCGTACCTTGGCCTTTAGCGGACGTTTTAGCGGTCGGGGGATGTGGCACGATGGTGCGATGAGCGATCCCGACCGACCGGAAGGGGGCGTCGCGACGGAACCGGGAGTCTCCTATGCGATCGCGCGACTTCACCAGTTGGTCTTCGCGGCGGTCAGCGAGCGGGCGGCACGCCACGGGCTGACCGCCCTTCAGTTCACCACGCTGAGTGTTCTCAATCGGCATGGCGTTCCGCTTTCGAACTCCCAGCTGGCGCGTCGATCGTTCATGACCGCGCAGTCCATGCACGAGGTCATCCACCGGCTGGAGCAGGACGGCCTGATCGCGCGGAGCCCGCATCCCAACCATGGAAGAAAGCTGCCCGCCACCCTCACGACCAAGGGGCGGCGCGTCGTGGTCGCCTGCGAAAAAGCGGTCGCCGAATTCGAGAAGACGATGCTGAAGGGCTTGACCAAGGCCGATCGGAGCGCCTTTCTCCGCACGCTGAAGGCGGCGGTCAAGAATCTGGGCGGCGGGTTCGGCGAGGGCGCATCTCGGGATTGAAGAGGAGCGCCCACGGTGGCGCCGCGGGCGACGGCCGCGCGGCACCGGACGAGATGATCAGGGCTTCCAGGCCGACGGTCCGTAGAGTAGAGTCTCAGGTAGCCTGACACTGGGCTGGCTCGAAGGGACAATCATGACGATGGAGATCTCGAAGGCGGCGTGTGTGACCACTATGGCGGACGCACAGCTTCACGCGCGACGACGGCTCGGTCCAACGGAATGGCAACAGATGACGCAGAAACGTGTGAATGAGTTCGCCGAGGTGACGGGCGACCACAATTTCATCCACGTCGATCCGGCCCGCGCGCAAAAGACGCCGTTTGGCGGGACCATCGCGCACGGCTACTTGACCCTGTCCCTGCTCGGGCCCATCTCGCAGCAGCTGCTGGTGGTCAGCGACGCGGCGACCTCCGTCAACTACGGCCTGAACAAGGTGCGTTTTCCTGCGCCACTCCCGGTTGGCGCCGAGTTCCGTGGCCTCGGTGAGTTGGTCGAGGTCACGCCGTTCGACAACGGCATCCAGGTCCTGGCCGCCTTCACCGTCGAGGTGAAGGGGGCACCGAAGCCGGCGCTGGTGGCAGAGTGCTTGTTCCGGTACTACCGATGAGCGCGGTCAATCTCAGCGGCAAGGCCGCCGTGGTCACGGGGGCCGGGCAGGGACTGGGGCGCGCCTACGCCGTGGCGCTGGCGCAGGCCGGAGCCTTCGTCGTGGTGAACGACCTCGACGCTCGAGCCGCCGAGGAGACCGCCGCGCTCGCGGGTTCGCGCGCCATCGTCGTGCCGGGCGACGTGGCAGATCGCGCCGTCGCGGAGGCCCTGGTCGCAAACGCGAGCGAGAAATTCGGGCGGCTCGACGCCATGGTCACGAACGCGGGCGTCCTGCGCGACGCCGTGCTCTGGAAGATGACCGACGAGGACTTCGACCTCGTCGTGCGGACGCATCTGCGCGGGACGTTTCTCTGCGCGCGCGCGGCCGCCGTCCGAATGCGCGAGCAGGGGCAGGGGGGCCGCATCATCGTGGTCGGATCACCTGCCGGGCAGTACGGCAATTTCGGCCAGACGAACTACGCCGCAGCGAAAGCGGGCGTGGTGGGTTTCGCGCGGACCTGGGCGCTCGAGCTCGCCCGCGCGTCGATCACCGTCAACGCCATCGTCCCCACTGCCTGGACGGCGATGACGGCCTCCATCCCGATCTACAAGCCGCTGGTCGAGCGGGTGGCGGCGGGCGAGGCGCTCCCTCCCGCGGTGCGCCGCGAGCACGCGATTGGGCGCCCCGAAGACTGTGCGGGGCTGGTGGTGTTTCTCGTCTCGGACGGCGCCGCGGGGATCACGGGCCAGGCGATCGGAGTCGGCGGCGACCGCCTCTGTCTCTACACGCACCCGACCGAGACCGTCACGGAGCTGCGCGACGGCGGCTGGGACGCGGACGCCATCGCCGGCGTCTGGCCAGCCCGGTTCGCCGAGCACGTCCAGCCGTATGGCGTCAGGCTGCCGAAGCTGGATCTCGGATGAGGATCGACGTCGAGGCGATCTCCGCCATCGACATGCACACGCACGCGCAGGTCCCGCTGTGCGGCGAGCCGGACCCCCGAACGATGGCGATCCTGGACGCGGCATCCAAGCACTTTCGCTCGGAGTTCCCGCGCCCGAACGTGCAACAGGTGGCCGACTACTACCGCGCGCGTTCGATGGCGGCCGTGGTCTTCTGCGTCGACAGTCAGCACAACACCGGCGAGGTGCCGGTCTCGAACGACGAGATTTTGGAGGTGGCGGCCGCCAACGGCGACGTGCTGATCCCGTTCGTGTCGGTCGATCCGCACCGGGCCAACGCCGCGGCGGAAGCGCGCCGGCTCATCGACAAAGGGGCGCGCGGTTTCAAGTTTCACCCCAACTTGCAGGGGTTCTTTCCGAACGATCGGCTCGCATATCCGCTTTACGAAGTGATCGCCGGGGCGGGCGTGCCGGCCCTCTTCCACACCGGGCACTCGGGGATGGGGTCCGGGCTGCCGGGGGGAGGGGGGATCCGTCTCAAGTATTCCAATCCGATGTTCGTCGATGACGTCGCTGTCGATTTCCCGAGCCTGCCGATCGTGCTGGCGCACCCATCCTTCCCTTGGCAGGAAGAGGCGCTCAGCGTGGCGATGCACAAGGCGCAGGTCTACATCGACCTGTCCGGCTGGGCGCCGAAGCTGTTCCCGCCGATTCTGGTCCAGTACCTGAACGGGCCGTTGCGGCAGAAGATGCTCTTCGGCTCGGACTACCCGGTTCTGACGCCCGAACGGTGGCTCTCGGAGTTCGCGCAGCTGCCGATACGCGACGAGGTCCGCCCGCTGGTCCTCAAGCAGAACGCGGCTCGCCTGCTTGGCCTTTAGGCCGCCTATCGGGCGGCCTAGAAGTCGTGGATGTAGTGCAGGTTGAACGTGGTCTGCTGGGGCCGGTTGTCGACCTTGATGCTGAAGTACGCATTGAAGAAGAACTTGTCGGTCTTGCTGAAGTCCCAGAAGAGACCCGGGCCGAGGGCCAACATTTGCGCCGGGCCAAAATCTCCGAGCACGTAGTTTGATGGCCCGGTGCCAGAGGTCCCGTCGGCGTAGGTATAGCGATCTTCGGTGAACTGCCTGAAGTAGTAGCCGTTGACGCCGAGGTGCAGGGTGTTCAGGACCTCGAACGACGCGGCGAAATTGATCCAGCCCGCCTGCCCCGCCTTGACGCTGTCGACCGGGGGATCCACCGGGAACGGATTCGCCGGCCGATGGCTGGTGAAATTGTAGAGGTAGTTGAAGCGAGCCGAGATCTCTAGGCGGTGCACCGGCAAAACGGTGACCGCCCAGTAGGGTGCCAGGGACACGAAATTGGAGCTCTGGTTGATGTCCTTGTGCGGATCGAACGAGCCGATGGGCGCGATGACGTCGAGCTCGACCCGGTGCGAAAAGATGGGCCGGCCGCCGGCGATCACCGGCTTGAATTGAAGGAACATGCCCGTCGTCAGGTCGCCGGTGCCGACACCGTTGTCCGTCAATTGAAAGCCCGGCGCCGGCGAGGCCGAGCTGAAGTCCGTGTCGAGCGCGATGATCGTCGCCCAGATGACGTTCAGCCCGACGTGCGCCGCGCCGCCGAACAAGGTCTCCGGGGACACGAGGGCGAGCTGATTGATCCAGACGAAGTCATTGATCTTCGGGGTGCCGAAGATCGTCTGCGCGTTGCCGCTGCTGTCGTTGATCTGATGTCCCACCTGATAGAACGCATAGGTGAGGTAAACGAAGCCCGGCTCGTTCTTACCGAAGCCGTCGAAGAAACTGGTGAGGCCCAGATCGATCCCCGTCGGCTCCAGGTTGGCGGCGCGGACCGTGCCGGAATCGAGAGCGGAGGAGAGCCCGGTAGCGATGAGGCCGCCGAGCAACACGCGAGTGAGCTTCGTCATTGGTTGGGAGCTTTTCCAGGCTTCAAGGAGTTTGGCAATAGGTAGAACGGCCTAGCGATTTGCGCGCTTCGGCTCCGAACCGTTTGCCTTCGAGTGGTTCGCGCGCGCGCGGCGCGTCGGTAGGGCCGATCGGCCTATTGGCGGCGGGCGCCGTCTCGTCTTGAATCGCCGGCGGAGGGAATCCATGCGTATGCGGGGCCGACGGTCAGCAGCAATCAATCTCCTGACAGGTTTGGTGGCGCTGTCTCTGGTGGCCGGCTGCGGCGGCTCTGCGGGCGGCGGGGGAACCGGCGGCGTCGAGACCGGAGGCGAGAAGGGGACCGGCGGCGCCTCCGCCGCCGGCGGAGCGGTCGGCACCGGTGGCTCGCCGGGTCAGGGCGGCGGTTCTGGTGGAACGCCCTTCGGAACCGGGGGCGCCGTCTCCACCGGCGGAGGGGTCGGCATCGGCGGCTCGGGAGGGAGAGGGGGCGTCGGAGGCGGCGCCGCGACGGGTGGCGCGCCCGGCGGCGGCGGGAGGGGTGGATCTGACGGCGGCGGCGGGAGGGGTGGATCTGGCGGCGGCGGCGGGAGGGGTGGATCTGGCGGCGGCGGCGGAGGAAGGGGCGGCAGCACGGGCAACGGCGGAGGAACGGGCGGCGCCGCGGGAAAATCCGGCGGCGGCGGCGCGGCGGGTGCTTCGACGCCGAACGGAGGCGTGAGCGGATCGGACGCCACGATCGTCCCCGACCCTTCGTGGGCCTGCGGGATGGCGAGCGGCATCGCGCCACCGACGCGCGGTACGCTGGTCTTCAGCGCGGCGTTGCAGCTGACCGCGACGCAAGACGTGGGGACCACCCAGTACGGCCATCGACGAATCTTCGACATCGGGGGCGGGACCGCGACGGGTTCGCGCCTGCAGGCGACCTTCCTCAAAGGCGGCTTCGACTTCGAGCTCACCCTGTCGAACGGCGTCGTCGAGCAAGAGCAGATCGACGTGCTCAAGGCCAGCGACGGCACGCTCATCTACCTGCGGACCTGCGGCGTCGCCCCCGCGGGCGAGTCGCAGGTGCGGATCGTGCCCGACTTCGAGGTGGCGACGTCCAGCTCTCTGGCCTGGCTCAACACCGGCATCTTCGCAGGGACCCGCACCGTCGACAGTACGGGCACGACGATGGAGCTGGATGTCTACGACATCTCGAAAGTCATGGCGGGCAGTCCCTCGGTTCAGATCTCGGTTCCGGCCGGCGCGACGCCGCAGCCCTGGAATTGCAACACCGTCACCGGGGCCAAGGGGGCCAGCGTGTTCACCGAGAACGTCACCCTCGGCTCTTCAGTGTCGATCGGCGCCAGCAAGCGAGGGACGCGGAACATCATCCCCATCACCGGCGGCTCGGTGAGCGGCCAGGTCACGGGAACGGTCCTCTACGGCGGCGGCGATTATCAGCTCGTGGGCAGCCCGACCAAGCTGGACGCCCGCTACGTCGTCTCTTCGAACGGAGACTACGTCATCGTGCGGAATTGCGGACCGCTCGGTTCCCTGGTCCCCTGGTTCGAGACCCGCGCCGACGGACCCTATGCCTTCCTGAACGCCAACACCTTCGTCAGCTCCGACCCGGGCTCCGGCTCGGGCGGCGTCAGCATCACCTTCTACCAGCGCCAGTGATCATCGCGCTCCAACAGGCGGCCATTCCCGGCTAGGGCCGATCGGCCTATTGCGGGACCGGTCGCGAATGTTGGAGTGTTGACTCCGCGATTTGAGAGGAGACACTCATGCAGCTTTCAGTTCGAACGAGGCTTACTTCAGTTCTTTTGTTTGGGGCACTCCTGGCGAGCTGCTCTAGCTCGGGTGGTTCAACTTCTGGCACCGGAGGAAGCTCGGAGACCGGCGGCACCTCTGGTTCGACGGGAGGCACCACGGGAACCGGAGGCACCACGGGAACCGGAGGCACCACGGGAACCGGTGGCACGACGGGAACCGGTGGCACGACGGGAACCGGTGGCGTGTCGGGAACAGCCGGCTCGCTGGGAACCGGGGGCAGGAGCTCCGGCGGTACGGGTGGCTCTGCGACTGGCGGGACCACCGGGACGGCGGGGCGGGGTGGAACGACAGGGACGGGCGGCACCGGGACGGGCGGCTCGGCCGGGCGCATCGGGACGGGCGGCTCGGGAACGGGCGGCAGCGGGTCCGGAACCGGCGGAAGCACCGGAACCGGCGGCAGCGGGACGGTGACGTGTCCGTCGACGATACTCAAGTCGGGCGATCAGACGATCACGGTCCAGGTCCCCGCGACGACGACCGGCCCCACGCCCGGCCCCGCGATGAGTCGAAGCTACATCCTGCACGTCCCGACCGCGTACAAGGGGACTTCGCCGGTGCCGCTGGTCGTGGACTACCATCCCTTGGGCGGCACGGCCTCGGGGGAAGAGAGCGGCTCGCCCTTCAAGGCGCAGACCGATCCCGAGGGTGTCGTCACGGCGTATCCCAGCGGCAAGAGCGGCCCTTCGGGCGGTGCCTGGAACGTGGTCGGATGTTGCGT
>JADGRB010000362.1 GCA_017881315.1 Pseudomonadota bacterium | reverse complement strand
ACGAGCCCGACATCCCGTCGGGTCAACTTCACAGGAGAAATTCATGAAGAACCTCACCCGCATCATGTTCCTCGCGCTCGCCGTTCTGCTCCCGACCTCCTGGACGATCGCAAAGGCCGAGGATGCGCCGGCCGCCGACGCCCCGAAGAAGGAGAAGAAGGCCAAGAAGAAGAAGGCCGACAAAGAAGAGAAGAAGGACGAGAAGAAGGCCGAGTAGTCCCTCTCCCGTCGTGCCCGTGCACGACATAGCCCCCAAAAACCCCGGCAGCGCTGGGGTTTTTTTTATGCCCGGGCGGATCCCGGGCGGGCCTTCCGGCCGACGACGCCGGTCTCGATCATAAGTACCGCTCCTCGGCGGCTGGCTCGGGCGGCAGGCCATGCGAGGCCCCCTCCCCGCTCCGCGACGCGCCCACCACCCGGCTCGAGAGCGGCGGAAGGCCAGCTCGGTCGGAGGCCCGCGGGGCCCAAGCGGCCCGATACAGGTCCAGGCGCTCGATGAACTCGCGCGTGCTCTTCGGCATTGGCGCGCGCGCGCGGGTGATGCTCGAGACCAGCTCCTTGCCACCGGCGACGAGCTGCAGGCCGTGCGAGGCCCGCAGCCGCTCGTCGAGGGACGGCCGCTGCGAGAGCAACGGCTGGAACGCGGACAGCGTCTCGGCCGCCGACACGAACGAGGACCAGGCGTCGAAGATCTCGGCGTCGGTCTGCAGCGTCTCGCACTTCACCTTGGCGGCGCGCGCGAACGCCTCGATGGAGGGCTCGAGGCCGGCGAACATCGGCGCGTCGTCGAACGCGGCCGCCAGCGCATCGCAGATGCGGTCGACGTCGCGCATGGTCGCGGCGATCTTGACGTAACGGCTCTTGTAAAAGTCCTCGATCGGGAAGGCGAACGCCTTGAATGGCTCACCCCACAGCTCGTCGATCCCCTCCTCGCCGCTGCGATGAAGCACCAGGCGCCCCAGCGCCAGCGCCTCCTGCAGATGGTCTCCGCACTGGCGCATGAGGTCGTTGTCGGCGCGAATCTCGACCCCCATGGCCTGCAGCTCCACCGCCTTGGTGAACACGTCCGTGGCCCGGTTGAACAGCGCGCCCGCCAGCATCGCCCCCTTGACCCGTTTCTTCGGGGGATCGGTCTCCTCGTCGAATGCGCGCCTCGCCTCACCCAGACGGCACCCCGGGATATTGAGCCCGTGCTCGACGTGGTTGAAGAGCCGCCGGGTGAGGGCCTCGATCAGGCTCTTCTTGGCGAGCAGCGTGTTGGCCGGCGCGTCGTAGGCCTTGATCCAGTATCCCCCGTAGAAGACGCACCAGCATCCATCGATCGCCCGCTTCGAGCCCTCCGAAACCAACGAATCCTGGTTCATCGCCCCCCTACTCGCACTCGAACACTACGCGCGATCGTCGTCGGTGGGCCCTGCTGAATGCGGGTACGCCAAGAATTTACCGCTGGGAAATCTCTCCGAAGCAATTCGACCGTATTTCGTTCACGGCCGGGCGATGGAGATCCGACGGGCGGCGCGGCGGGCGGCCCACTAGAATGGCGCGCGATGAGAGCAGAAGCGATCTTCCGGCCGGTCGGCGTCTTGGCCCTGTGGACCATGGTCGTCCTGGTGGTGACGGCGATTCGCCGGGTCGGCGCGGTGCGCGCCGGTCGAATCAAACGCGGAGCCTTCCGCCTGGGCGAAGGCCCCGAGGTGCCGCCCGACGTCTCGATCCCCAACCGAAACCTGATGAACCTGCTCGAGGTGCCGGTGCTGTTCTACGTGGTGTGCATCTGCCTCTACGTGACCCACCTGACCCGGCCGGGCCTGCTGTGGCTCGCCTGGACCTACGTCGCCCTCCGGGTGGCGCACTCGCTCATCCACCTCACCACCAACAACGTGATGCACCGCCTGACCCTCTTCGGCCTCAGCAATGTCGTGCTGGTGACGATCTGGATCCGGTTTCTGGTTCGGGTCGCGTAGCGGGCTGGCCGCGCCTCGGTCGGTCGGTCCGCTACTTCGGTTTGTGAGCCACCCGTCCCAGCAGGTGGACGGTCGGAATCATCTCGCCCATCCTTCGAATCGAGGGCGCGCGCGGTGGATCGGGCTTCACCTCGTCGGCCGGATTCCTGATGCCTCCCTGCTCTGCCACCGGGACCACCGGCGGCGGGACCCGCGGCGTGGGGACCTGCGGCGATGTGGCGGGGGTGCGCGCCGCCGGCGAGCCCGTGAGTCGCCTCAACCCGGACAATCCAGATCCGATCGCCACCAGCTCGGCAAGACCAACGATCAGCAGCATCGCGATGAAAGGAAGGATCCCCCTCCGGCGGGCCGCCCGCAGACGCGACCAGCAGTCGGCGGTGACGACCGTCCCGTCCGGACGCCGCAGCATGCGCACGCACAGGCGCCCTTCCTGGCTCGCGATCAGGCGCCGCGCTTCGTCGCGGCTCAGAGCCTCGACGTTGAAGACATTCTGGCGGCACTGCCCACAGAAGCGCACCCGTTCGTTCCCGGGCATCGTCTCCCACGGAACCGTACACGGCGACGCGATCTCGATCCGGTCCACCGCGTCACGCGGCGGGTTGAAGCTGTCCGAGGTCCTCATGGACCTTCGGACGCACGACCCTGGGAAAAGATCTGGCCCGAAGATCCCGTCAGGTCGCGGGCAGCGCGACCTTGTGCTGACTGACGTTGTCGCCGTCGTCGGGCTTCAAGGTCCGGAAGAGCAGCGTCGAGAGGACCGTCAGCGCGCCGAGCGCGAAGCACGCCAGATGGATGCCGTGAACGATCTGTCGAGAGGTGGCGTGGAATCGATCGGGGATGAAGAGGGCCGCCGTGAGCGACGCGGCGGCCACGCCGAAGCTCATCGACATCTGCTGGGTGGTGCTGGCCATCGTGCTGGCCATGCTGCTGTCGGAATCCGGAACGTCGGCGTAGATGAGGGTGTTCATGCTGGTGTACTGGAACGAGGAGAAGAACCCGAAGCAGAAGGTCTGAGCGACGATCATCCAGATCGGCGTCCGCGGACCGACCAGCGCGAAGAGCCCGATCAGCAGGCCGATCGCGAGGGTGTTGGAGAGCAGGACGCGGCGGTAGCCGAAGCGCCTCAGAAGCTTGGGCATCATCAGCCTCAGGCTCATGGCCGCCAGCGACTGCGGCAAGATGAGGAGTCCCGACTCGACCGGGCTATACCCGAGGCCGACCTGGTAGAGGAGCGGCAGCAGAAACGGCAGGCCGCCCACGCCGATGCGGGTGACGAAGGCCCCGGCGATCGCGGTGCGCATGGTGCGAATGCGCAGCAGGGTCAGGCGCAAGAGCGGGTGGAGCGTCGTCGTCGCGTGGCGGGCGTAGGCGAGCAGGAGCGCCACGGAGATCGTGAGCAGACCGGCGATCTCGGTGGTGCGCAGCCGGTGCTCGCCGAAGACCTCCAGCACGTACGACAAGAGCGCGACGCCACAGCCGAAAAGCGCCAGCCCCACCACGTCGAGCTTGTCGACGCGCGCGGCGCGATAGTCTGGCAGATGGCGCAGGACCAGGTAGAGACCCGCCAGACCGAAGGGGACGTTGAGCAGGAAGATCACCCGCCAGTGGAAGTAGCGGACGATGAGGCCGCCGGCCAGCGGGCCCAGCATCGGCCCTACCAGCGAGGGGATCGCGACGAAGGCCATCGCGCGGACCAGCTCCGACCGCGCGAAGGTGCGCACCATCGTGAGCCGCCCGACCGGGACCATCATCGCGCCGCCCGCGCCCTGCAGGATCCGGAAGGCGATCAGGAGGCGGATGTCGGTCGAGATCCCGCACAGCACCGACCCGAGCGTGAAGATGCCGATCGCCGAGGAGAACACCCGCCGGGTCCCGAACCTGTCGGCCATCCAGCCGCTGACCGGAATGAACACCGCGACGCTGAGGGTGTAGCTGGAGAGCACCGATTTCATGCTGAGCGGCGCGATCCCCAGCGCCGCCGCGATGGTCGGGACGGCGGTGTTCAGGATCGTCGTGTCGAGCGACTCCATGAAGAACGCCACCGCGACCAGCCACGGTACCAGCGACTTGGGCGCGTCCATTCCCGATCGCGATAGCAGGTATTTGAACCGGCGCCCAGTCGCGCTCGCCAGCGTATAGTTACCTCGTCGCGCCCCCCGCGCGGATAAGACGACCGATGATATCGACCCTCCCCTTTCTTTGGCTGCTGGCGACCGGCGATCCGTCCACAGCGGCGCAAGCGCCCGCGACGACGCCGCCGCCGGAACCCGCCCCGGTCGCTCCATCGTCGCCGCCGCCGGCTCCGGCGGAGCCCGCCCGGACCGTCCGGGAGCAGCCGCGGATGACCGCCTTCCGCCTGAGCCTGAACTACACCCGGGTGCTCAGCGAGGACGGCGATCTCACCGACAGCTCGCTCTCCACCAACGCGATCGGCATCGATCTGGACTTTCCGTCGAGCACCTACGTCCGCAACCATCTGGGGTTGGCCAACCAGTGGGAGAGCTCCGGGGCCTACTCGGCGCGCGGCTTCCGGATCGATCTCATCTCGTTCGGGTATCCGATCACGCTGGTGGACGGAGCGGTCCGCCTAGACCTCGAGCCGATCCTGACCCTGGTGCGCGGCGAGATCATGTTCATCAACGGCGGCCACGACTTCCTTCGCATGGAGAGCGGGTTCGGCCTCGACCTCTCCGCCACCTATCGACATTGGTTCCTCAGCGTCGAGCCGGCCGTCGACTTCCGCTACTGGGTCTACGCCAGCGCCGGTTCCCAGACCGGCTTCGGCCGCATCTTCCCTTTCCGCACCGCCCTCGGCCACGAGTTCTGAACCGCGCTCGGCACGCGTCGTGACGTCGGCCCT
>JADGRB010000361.1 GCA_017881315.1 Pseudomonadota bacterium | reverse complement strand
CGGGAGACCGGCTACTACAACCTCGTCAACGGGTTCTACGTCTATCCGGGCAATCCGGGCGACTCGGCGGTGATCGCGCTCTTGAACGCGCAGGGATCGACCCGCATGCCGCCGGACGTGCCGATGTCGGAAGCGGACATCGCGCTCATCGCGAGCTGGATCACCGCCGGCGCCCCGAACAACTGACGGACACCCCGATGCGACGATCAATTCTCTGCGCGCTGATGGCAGCCCTCGCGGTCATCGCGCTCGACGGTCGCGCCTCCGCCTACCCGCAGTTCCAGTTCAGCTCCGGCACCAACCGCTGCAACCAGTGCCACTATGCACCCGCTGGCGGAGGGCTCATCACCTCGTGGGGGCGCGACGAGTCGGGCGACACGATCAGCCTGGGTGGCGACGGCTCCTTCCTGCACGGGCTTTGGGCCCCGCCCGCGTGGCTGGCGCTGGGCGCCGATGTCCGCCTGGCGGCGATCCGGAACGACGTGGGCGGAACCGAGGCGCCGGAGTACGCCGCCTTCCCGATGCAATCCGATCTCTACGCGCGCCTGGCGTTCGGGGAGCAAGTCTCGCTCTATCTGGAAGGGGGCGTGCGCGGGGATACCCGCCCCGCCGACCCGTCGATCGCGGGCCGGTTCGGCAGCGCCGCTGACCGGCTCATGTCACGGGAGCACTACCTGATGTGGCGCACCGGTTCGACCGGGGTCTATCTGCGGGCCGGGCGATTCTTCGCGCCCTACGGGCTGCGCTTCGTCGAGCACACCTATTATGTCCGTCGCTATACCGGCACCGATCTCTACGACGAGACCTACACGTTCTCGGGCGGCTACGTGGGCGAGGACTGGGAGCTGCACGCTTCGCTGTTCGCGCCGCCGCCCGCGACCTTCCCGGACGCGCTGCAGTCGGTCGGGCTGCGCGAGTCGGGCGCCGCCGTGTACACGGAGATGCGTCTCGGCTCGATGTCGGCGGTGGCGCTGCAGGCGCGCTTCGGTCGCAGCGCCGAGTCGGTCCGCACCCAGGGGGGCGTCGTCGGCAAGCTCTGGCTCGATCGGCCGCGGATTCTGCTGCTCGGCGAGGCCGACTTCATTCGACAGCAGGTGAGCGCGGCGTCGTTCAACGAGAACCAGTTCGTCTCGTATCTGGGCGCCAGCCTCTTCCCGACCCGCGGGCTCATGCTCGGCGTGGCCTACGAGCGTTATCAGGAGGATCTGGCGGTGGCGGGAACGGCTCGCACCGGGCTCGACGCGCAGGTAAATTGGTTCCCCTGGGCCCACTTCGAGCTGGTCCTGCTCGGGCAGTACCAGTTCAGCGGAACGGGCGCAACGACCGATGGTGCCACCGCGTCCCTCTTCATGCTCCAACTTCATTACTACCTGTGAGGACAACCATGGCGACGACAAGTCTTTGTGGCCCGGTCCTGTTCGGGGCGGCGATGGCGGTTGCTGCGCTGGCGGCCAGCTGTGGTCCGCCCCTGCCGGTCTCGCCGTCGTACGAGGCCGACGTGCGACCGATCTTCATGTCCCACTGTGTCCGCTGTCACGGCGCCGGCGGCACGCTCAACCAGGCGCACGAGCCGACCGGCCCGGACGCGGCGCCCCTGGCCTCGGATCCGGTCAAGCCCCTCAATTGCTACCTGAACCAGTACGCGGACACCAATTGCGTGGCGGGCGATGCGGGGGTTCCCGCGAACTGCCACTTCGGCGCCCAGACCTGGGCGGCGGCCAAAAACGGAATCGGCGCGAGGCTGCGCGGGACCTCGGCGGGCCCGATGCCGCCACCTCCTGCGCCTCCGCTGAACGACTGGGAGCTCAAGGTCGTCAATGCCTGGCTCGCGAACCCGGTCTGCTCGAACAGCGCGACCCCCGATCCGACGATCTGCAGTGACACGATGGGCTCCGGCATGGGCGGAAGCTCGGGAGGCGGCTCGGGAGGCGGCTCGGGAGGCGGCTCGGGAGGCGGCGGCGGGTCATCGGCAGGGGGCATCTGCGGCACGCTCATGAACTACGTGCCCACCACCAGCACCGCCCCGTCCTTTGCGACGGACATCTACCCGATCTTGAGCCAGACGGATCCGGGATCCGTCGATACCCCGGCGCCAGGGTGCGGGCAGACGAAGTTCTGTCATGGCAGCCCGGCGGCGGCCATCAACTTGGCGGGGACCACCTTCATGTCGTTCGTCGATTCGCCGTCCACCGTGAAGAGCGCCTTGCTGGCAAATGCGGTCGGCGCACCGTCGATGAAGCGCGTAGACCCGGGGCACGTCGGGACCAGCTTCCTGGCCTACAAGATCTCCGGCGCGACCGCCATCGCCTGCGTGTCATCGTCGTGTCCCCCGGGCACGACGGTGGGCAACACCGAGCCTTGCGGCGATCCGATGCCGAATTCGAACGGCGCAGGCGGGACGGCGGCGGTGCTGACAGACGCGGAGCGCTCGATGATCCTAGACTGGATCGCCCTGGGCGCTCACGATTGACCGATGCAGCTGATCCAGATCGACGACGTGATCCCGCAGCCGTACCAGGACCAGCTGGAGGCGGAAACGTCCGCCCTGGGCTGGTTCTTTCATAAAGAGACCGCCCGGCCCGGACTGAGCTTCGCCCGCAACTACCCGGGCTTCTTCCACATGGCCTTCGACGCGGCGTCGCCGGCGCCGGTCGCCTCCGCGATCAATGCGCTGCTGGTGCCGCTGCTGTTCGTGTCCATGGACAAGGCGAAGTTGAAGTTGAACGACCTCATTCGCGTCCGATTGGGAATGTTTCCCCAGACGCCGCTGGACGTTCCGTACCACAACCCGCACGTCGACTTTTACGAGCCTCACCTGGTCGGCCTTTACTACGTCAATGATTCGGACGGCGACACCGTCGTGTTCAACGAGACGTGCGACAAGGTCGGGCTCGAGGAGTCCGTGGCCTACGCCAACCAGGGCAAGTTCGTGGAGCTGGCCAGGATCCCGCCCAAGAAGGGCCGGATGGTGTTCTTCGACGGAAGGCACTATCACGCCAGCATGCACCCGATGTCGCACCCTCAGCGGATCGTGGTCACCTTCAACTTCCGATAGCTCACTCGAGCGTGTAGGCTGAATCGAGCCAGATGCCCTTCATGCCCGCCATGGCGTCTGGACTCGCGTGCCCGCGGTGCGCTCAGGAGACGCTGGACCTGGTTGCCAATTCGTTGCGGTGCCCGGCCTGCCAGACGCGGTACCCCTTCGTGGGGACGATTCCCTGCTTGGTGCCGGACGCACCGCTGTGGCACGCGCTGTGGTTGAACCGGCTGGCGGAGTTTGTCTCCGACACGCAGGCGACGCTGGCGAGGTGGCGCGCCGAGGCGGACGCGGCCCAGAGCCAGCCGCGCACGCGCGCCCGGATCGATCGGGTGATAGCCGCCAGCGAAGACCAGCGCGCCCGTGTGGAGGCGCTGTTCGAGGAGATGGGGCAGGGCCAGCCCCAGCTCTTGCCCACGCGGCCCGAGGCGGGCAGCAACCCGCTACTCGAGTTCTCGGAGAATCTGTTCCGCGACTGGGTCTGGGGTGACAAGGAGGCCGAGCTGACCCGGGCGCTGGTCGCGAATCTGGTGGACCAGCCGCCGGGGCGCCTGGCCGTCTATGGCGCGGGCGCTGGCCGCCTGGCGGTGGACGTCCACCAGTCGCTGGCGCCGGCAGAGACCTGGGCCCTCGATCTGAACCCGCTGCCGTTGCTGGTCGCCGAACGACTGGTCCGGGGCGAGACCGTGACGCTCCCCGAGTTTCCCGTCGCGCCGCACGGCGAACAGGACGTCGTCATCCAGCGCGACCTCCGCTGCCCTGTGGCCGTCCGGGAGGGCTTCGCGTTCGCGTTCGCGGACGCCCTGCGCCCCCCGTTCGCGCCGGGGTCGCTGGATACGGTGCTGACCGCCTGGTTCGTCGACGCCACCGGCCGCGACTTTCGGGAAACGGCCGCCGCCGTGAACCGCGTGCTTCGGCCGGGGGGCCTCTGGGTGAACCTGGGGCCGCTGCGTTTCAAAGAGAGCCTGGCTCAGAACTACACCATCGAAGAGATCTGGGACCTGGTCGCGTCCAGCAGATTCGACCTGGGCAAGCGGGGCCGCGACGACGTCCCTTATTTCGATTCGCCCGCCAGCGGCTCGCGGCGCATCGAGACGGTGTTCTGGTTCGCGGCGCGCAAGGCGGGCGAGGCGGAGCCTTTCGTATCGCCGGATGACACGCCCTCCTGGATTGCGGACGCCAGTTTGCCGATCCCCATGACCCCACAGATCGTAGCGTTCGGCCGAAGGTCCGTGTTTGCCGGCAGCGTCATCTCACTGATCGACGGCGCACGTTCATTGTCCGAAGTGGCCAACGAAATGGGCCGGCTGTGGGGCTTCGATTCGACACGGATTCTGGAGCAGCTGCGGGCGTTCTTCGCCACTTTGCCGTTGGACGGCACCTGACCCTGTTGGGCTGACGACGGCCGCTTCGGGACCCCGCGGTCCCGCGCGTTTCTCAACGAAGCGGTGGGCGGCAATTGCTTGGCGGCCGGCGGCCGCGTCGCCGGTTGCGGACCTGCAACAACAACGCGGCCAGGCCGGACAGCCAGACCATCGACGACCCACCGCCGCCGCCGGCCAGCGCACAGCTGCACCCGGAATCGCCGCTCTGGCCGGCGCCGTTCGCGCCACCCGTCGGCGCGGATCCGCCCGATCCCGTCCCGGGCGCGCCACCCCGACCGTTCGCCCCGCCGGTCGCGACGGCCGTACCGCCGGTCCCCGCGCCGCCCCCCGAGGTCCCGCCGCCGCTCTGACCGCCCGATCCCACGATCGGCGCGCCCCCGGCTCCGCCCGCGCCGCTGGCCAT
>JADGRB010000119.1 GCA_017881315.1 Pseudomonadota bacterium | reverse complement strand
CGACCGGCGCGGGTGGTGGGGCAACCGGCGGGTCTGGCGGCGGTGGCGGCGGCGGGGCGGGTGGCGCGGGTGGTGGGGCCGGCAGCGGCGCCGGCGGCGGGGCGGCTGGCGCGGGTGGTGGGGCCGGCAGCGGGGCAACCGGCGCGGGCGGCGTGACCGGTGCGGGCGGGAGTATCGCCGGCCACAACGGCGGCGGCCAAGGGGGACACGAAACCGGACCAGACGCCGGCGAGACCTGCGCCCAGCTCGAGACCGACTACAGCGCCGCGCTCACCGCCGCGCGCAAATGCACGCCCGGTGCGCCGGACCAATGTCAGCAGCTCGTCGATCTCTCGGTCTCCTGCCCGGGCTGCAAGGGCTACGTGAACGACGCCACCACCTTGAACACCATCGCCACCGAGTGGAAGACCCAGGACTGCAAAGCGGGCGTCTGCCCTGCCATCGCCTGCATCGCGCCAGGAACGGGGGTCTGCCAGTCGACCAGCGGAGGTCCTGGCGAGACCTGCCAGAGCGGTCTCGCCACCACGAACTGACGCGGGCGGGAGGCGGTCAGGGAGCCGCGGGGGCGTCGGCCGGGGCGTCGCCGAGCTCGCAGATGCCGGCGCCGCAGAACGGGCGCTGCGAGCAGCTCGGATCGGTCGAGGCCATCTCGGTACAGGCGGTGTCCGTGCAGCGCTTCTTGCGCTCCTTCTCGTAGGCGTCCTTCCCCTTCTTGGGGATCGCGTGCTGCTTGCCGCCCTCCGAACAGGGGCAACAGTCGTCGGGAACGAGAACGCAGTCCTTGTCGGTCTTGCAGTCGTCGGTCGAGGCCGGCGCCTTGCCCCGCGCGTGCTTGGCCTGGGCCAGGAACGAAACCCCAAACGATGCCGCGCCGAGCGCGACCAGAGCGACGAAGATCCGGAACCTTGAAGAAAGTCGATGCGACATCCGCGGGAGTATATAGGCGCGTTGCCTGTCGTCCAGGAGCGGCGACAAGGAAATAGCTAGTTCGCGCCCCGCGGGGTGCCGAGGCGCGCGGTCATGGCGACGACCTCGGCGGAGACGCGCTCGAGCCGCTGGCCGAGATCCCGCGTTTCGAGCAGGCGCTGGCGCAGGCCCGCATCGGCGATCAGGGCGGCGGCCACGCCGTCCACCAGCTCGGCCGGCGTCTCCTGCGCGGCAACCACCTGTAGAAGCTCGCCCCCATCCGGAATCGAGTCGGCCAGCCGCCCGATGAGCGCGCGCAGCACCTGATCGGCGTCGGCGATCTCGCCCGGATCGGCGATCTCGAAGTCGGGGAGCGCCGTCGCCGCCACCAGCCGGTAGGGGCGATCGGAGTCCAGCTCCTGGTCGATGTGAACGCGCGCGCGCCCGCGCAGCACCAGGTTGAAGCGCCCGTCGGGAAGCTCGTGGGCCATCACCACCTCACCGACGCCGACGATCGATCGCACCGGCGGTCGGTCGTCGGTCTGCCGGGCCTCCGAGGCGAAGAGGCCCACCGCCAGCAGCCGCGCGTCGGTCAGGATGTCGCGCACCAGGGCGCGGTAGCGCTCTTCGAAGACGTGGAGCCCCAGCAAGGCGTGCGGCAGGAGCACCACGTCGGGGAGCGGAAACAGCGGCAGCCGCCGCAGCGCCCGCTCGAGCGTGGCCCCGTCTTCCGCGGTCGGCGGCATGCGGTGCTCAGCCAAAGACGTCCACGCAGGAGCCGGTGAGCGCCGGTGGCGCATGAGCGGCCAGATAGATCACCACGTTGGCCACGTCCTCGGGCGACATGTCCGCCGCGACGCCGGGCATTCCGACGCGCAGCATCTCGGTGTCGACCGATCCCGGGCACACGGCGTTCACCGCGATGCCGTCTGCGCGCACCTCTTCGGCGAGCGCGCGGGTCAGCCCCACCACGCCGTGCTTGGCGGCGCAGTAGGCGGTGAGCCCGGCCGTCCCCTGCCGCCCCGAGATCGACGCGACGTTGACGATCCGCCCACGACGCCGCGCGCGCATCGCCGGGAGAAAGGCGCGGGTGACCAGAAACGTTCCCTTGAGATTTGCGTCCAGGACCGCGTCCCAGCTCTCGATCGACGTCTCCTCGAGACGGCCGCGCGCGGTCACGCCGGCGTTGTTGACGACCACGTCGGGCGGTCCAAATTCGCGCAGGACCTGGGCGGCGAAGTGGGCGACGTCGTCCGGGCGCCCGACGTCGCAGGCCAGGATCCCGGCGGTGGCGTGGCGGGCGCAGCCGGCGACCCGCGCGCCGGCTGCGGTCAGCAGCGCGGCGATGGCGCTGCCGATCCCCCGCGAGGCGCCGGTCACCACGGCGATCTGGCCTTTCAGGATCTGCGGCTCGGCTCGCGGCCCGGTGGCGGCCTCGGTCGCTGGCTGGCTCATCGCGCGCGCCCCCCCAGCTTGGCCGCCTCGAGCAGGCGGGCCTTGATGTCGGGACGCTCGCGCATCTCGCCCACGAACGCGCTGGTGACCACCCCCGACTGATCGTGCTTCTCATCGGGGAGCGCCAGGCAGAGCTGCTCGGCCTCGATCACGCAGCCGGCGCCACGCGCGCCCAGGTGGCGGCAGAGCGCGTCGGCGATCTGGTGGGTGGCGCGCTCTTGCAGCGTGAGACGCTTGGTGAAGCAATCGACCAGCTCGGCCAGCCTCCCGAAGCCGACCAGCTTGCCGTCCGGCAGGTAAGCGACGTGGGCGACCCCGCGGTACGGCAGGAGATGATGCGGGCACATCGAATGAAAGCGCAGCCCGCCCACCACGACCACGTCGGGATCGGCTTCGCCCACCACCGGATCGCCCAGGATGACGGCCGGATCCATCTGGTAGCCCGCCAGGAACTCCGTCTGCCAAAGCCGCGCGACCCGGCGCGGCGTCTCGGCGAGATCGGGATCGCGTTCCGGATCGCGGCCGGCGGCGCGCAGGAGCGCTTCGACCGCGGCGCGCAATGCCGGCTCGCCCGACATGAGGACCTTCAATCCGAAGGCTGCGCCGTGCGGGTGACGTCTTGATCGACCGGAAGGCGCGCGGCGAAGCCACCTTCGAGGGGATGCCAGAACCCGACCTTCTTCTCGCCGAGGCGCCAGCAGAGCAAGATCTCTTCACCCAGCCGGCGCGCGGGAAAATCGACCAGCCCGATCTCGACGTCCTTCACGTCGCCGCCCAGATCGCGCACGAGATCGAGGTTGTCGGACAGCGCCTCGTAGTAGCCGCGAAAGAGCGCCTTGGCGCGCCGGACCTCGGGCGGGCCGTCGTCGCTCTCGAGAAGCTCGTCCCGGCTCATCCGAACGTTCGCGCGTTCGAGCTGGGACTCGAGGCCGCGCAAGGCGGCGCGCAGCTGCAGCACATCCCGGAAGATTCGCTCCAACGTGGGGACCAGCGCGTCCACGTCCCCGACCGTGAAGTGACCTCGCGGCATGAAGACACCTTACCTCAATGTGGCGTCAGGGGCGACGGCAAGGTCAGGGGCGACGGGTAAAGCGGCGGCTTGCGGTTCTTGCCGGTCTGCCGCCGGATGTCGACGTCGGAGACCAGCAGCGCGGGCGCGATGATTGTCGAGGGGATCCCGGAGAATCCGGCGCCCGCCTCCAGGTAGTTGTAGACGGTGGCGTCGCCGCCGATGGCGGTGACGTCCTTGAGCGACCGCGGCAAGAGGTTCTCCAGCAACACGCCGCGCACCAGGGTCTCCTTGCCGTGGTCGAGCCGATAGACGACCAGCGGCCGGACCGGTGGCGGCCCGTGGGCGCCGCCGCTGAACGACAGGAGCGCGGCGAGATCGTCCGAATCGGCGCCCGGCAGCGAGTCGTCGTCGAGCAGCCGCACCACGTAGGTGGTGACCCCGCCCCCCTTGGCGATCTTGCCGAGCTCGGCGAGCAACCCGGCGTGCGACAGCCCGTGCGCGCCGCTCACCACGAGGGTGCCCACGCGGGCGCGGGCGGCGGCAAACCGCGGCGCCCGGGCGTGGCCATTCGAGTGGGTGATCTCCTTGCGGGGCGTGCGCGACATCAACAGCGACTTCAGGACGCCGCGCTCGATCAGGGAGACGCGCTGGGCCGGAACCCCTTCGTCGTCGATCCGGTAGGCGCCATAGAGCGGCGCCTTGCCGGGCCCCACCTCGAGCAACGGATCGTCGACGGCCGAAAGGATCGGCGCGGCGACCTTCTGTCCCAGCTTGCTGGCGAACGCGCTCTGCTCGCCCCCGTCGTCGTTGCTGGCCGACGTCGTCTTGGGCGGCGGCGTTCCCGCCACCTGGTCCCCGAGCAGGAGCTTGACGATCTGGGCGGCGGCCGGACCTTCGAACAGCACCGCGCCCGCGCCCGACGAGGCGACCGGCGCCGCGCGCATGGCCGAAAGCTCCTTGGCCATCGAGCGGACCGCCTTCTCCATCTCCGCCAGCGCCGGCAGCCCGGCCGGCGTGAGCGCGGTGAACGGCACGAAGCTGCGCAGCTTCATACCGTCGGCCGCCTGGGTGTTGGCGACGACGTCGACGCGGACCGTGCGCTGGCTATCATCGACAAAGGACCCTTCGCTCGACAAGAGCCGCCGGCGGACGATCGCGGTCGTGGCGGTCACGTGCGACGACGAGATCTCGGGGAACTCGACCAGCAGGAGCGAGAGCCGCCGCACCGTCTCCCGCAGCACCTCCGGATCGGCGGCGCCACTGGCGAAGGGGACCTCCAGGCGCGCCGCCTCCTCCTTCGAAAAATCGCCCACCGACTCGTCGTCGGCGGCCGCCGCCTGCCCCGCCGCCGCCGCGCGCTTGCGGGCCAGCGACTCGATCGCGGCCTTGTACGCCTCATCGGTGCGCAGCCACAGCTCGCGTCGCAGCGCCGCGTAGTCGTCCTCGAGCGGCACCGTCTCGACGCGCGCGCCCCCCTCGAAGTTGGTGTTGTCGAAGCTGGGATCGCCCACCCGCAGATCGGTGCGCAGCACCCGGCCGCGATAGGCGTGCGCGGCCGTGACGGCGCCCAGGGTCGCGCTCACCGTCGCCTGATCGAGGTCATAGAGGGTATAGGCGAGGTAGTAGGGCCGCGACTCGTCGCCGAGCCGCAGGTCGGCCATCGAGCGCCCGAGCTCGTCCTGCATCGCTCTTCTGACGGCGCCGGGATCGTCGGCCACCACGGTGGGCGGCGCCACCACCGCACCCGGCGTCGCCAGCGCGGCGGCGAGCGCGAGCAGGAACGCCGGCCCGCTCACGGCACCGTCCCTCTGGGCGGCGCGGTCACCAGGGCCGGCGCGGTCAGCACCGGAGGTTTGTCGTTCCCCTTGTCGCGGCGCTCGACCTCGATCTGCTGAACCAGCAGGCTGGGGCTGGTGGCCGACACCGGCACGAAGCCCGACTCGGCCCCGCAGTAGCCGTTGAAAGTCTGATAGTCGTTCGAGGCGGCGATGATCTTCGAAAGCGCCGACAGCGGCGTGCCGACCAGGTCGACCCCGCGCACCAGCTCGTCGGGGCGGCCGTCGACCCAGACGCGGTAGACCAGAATCGGCAGCACCTTGAAGGCCTGTGGCCCGCCGCGCGCGGTGTTGGTGAAGCCGCCCGAGATATCGCGGAACGACAGGCCGTAGGACTTCCCCTGGCGCTTCGCTTCGTCGCGCAGCAGCCGCCGGAGCTCCTCCGGTGCAACCGCCAGGCTGGGCTCGACCACCAGGTTCCCCTGCCGCGACACCACCGCCCGCCCCTCCTGCCGTCGCCCGTGGCCGTTCGACTCGAAGAAACCCCGCGTCGGCGAGCGACTGAGCAGAAAACCGCGCAGGATCCCGGCGTCGACCAGGGGCGCGCGGCGCGCGCTCACCCCTTCGTCGTCGAACCGGTAGAACCCGTTCAGATCGACGCCGCCGAGCCGCGCCAGCGTCGGATCGTCGAAGACCGAGATGAACGCCGGCATGATCGGCTGGCCGACCTTCTTGGCGAACGTCTGCCCTTCTTCTTCACTTTTTTGACGGTGACCCTCGACCCGGTGGCCAAAGATCTCGTGAAAGAAGACGCCGGCCGCCCTCCCTTCCAGGATCGCGGGCCCCGCGTAGGGCTCGGCCAAGGGGGCCCGGCGGAGCGCCTTGAGGTCGGTGATGATCGCGTCGGCGGCGCGCTCCATCTCGGCGTCGCCGCCCAGGCCGACCAGCGCCTCGGCGTCGAAGCTCTCGAACCGCTCCAGCTCCATGCCGTCCTCGGAGCGCGCGCTGGCCTCGACGAAGACGCGCACGTAGTCGCGCCCGGTCTCGACCGCCGTCCCTTCGGAGTTGAGCAGCCACTCGGTGAGGGTGGTGGCCTGCAGGCTCACGTCGGAGTCGAGGATCTCGGTCTGGCCCCGAAAGCGCGCCGAGAGCCGCCGCAGCCGCTGCTCCCAGGCGGCAACGTCGACCGCGACCGGCGCGGGCGGCCCGAAGTAGGTCACCGGCTTCTCGCGCGAGAAATCGTCGGAGGGATCGTCGTCGGCGACCTTCAGCGTCCGCTGCGTCCGGATCTTCACCAGCCGCTCGGCGGCCTCCTCGTAGCGGCGATCGGTCTCGCTCCACGCCACCGCGCGCAGCGCGGTCGCGTCGTCGGAGAGCGGCAACGCGACCGGATGACCCCCGATCACCGACGAGATGTCGAAGTCGTTCGACCGGATGGCGTGCGTCGAGTCGAGCTTGTAGTCCCCCACCCGCACGTCGGCGTCGAGAATCCGCGAACGCCGGGTGGTCGATTGCACGAGCGCGCCGTAGCTGGCCATCACCGTGGTCTCGTTCCGATCGTGGACCTCGTAAGCGATGAAATAGGGCGGCGGCTTCCCCTTGGCCGACAGCTCGCGCATCCCGCGCTGCAGCTCCTGCTCGAGGGCCGCGAAGCCGGCCGGCTTCTGCGCGCCGCCCCCCGAGAGCGGATCGACGCGAACGATCTTCGGCGATGCCGCCGGGCGCCCGGGCGTCGCAGCGCCCGACGAGGCCGCCTGCGGTGCCGGGCCCTGTCCGGCACAGCCGGCGACCACGGCCAAGACGAAGACCACGGCGGCGAACGCGCGCGAACGGACGGAGGACGGGACGGGCACGGGGTGGCTCTCGGCGTATAGCATAGGTGAACCAGGCCGATCGCGTGAGGGAGGGCGAGCTTGGCTCGCCCGAGCTCGTCGCGGGAGGGTTTGGGAACCCTCCCAGGGTTCCCATCTTGATGTTACCTTCCGCGCCATGTTGCACCCCAAACGGCGGATTCGCCCGGCGGCCCTCGAACGCGGGTCTGCCGACGTCGCCGCGCTGATCGACACCTATTACAACGCCTACAACGCCGCGCGCCTGCGCGAGGCCTGCCAGACCTTCGCCCGGATGATCGACGCCGGCGCCACCATCGGCGTCTCGATCGCCGGCGCGCTCACGCCGGCCGGTCTCTCGTCGGTGCTGGTACCGCTCATGCGCGCGGGCTTCATCGACTACATCTCGTCGACCGGCGCCAACCTCTACCACGACCTCCACTTCGATCTGGGCCTGCCGCTTTATCGCGGGATGCCCGAGGTGGCCTCGGGGGCCCACGACGTGGCGCTGCGCAAGGAGGGGATCATCCGCGTCTACGACGTGCTCTTCCCCGCCGACGTGCTCTACAAGACCGACGAGTGGCTCTACCGCGTGATGATGGCGCCCGAATTCGGCAAGCGCATGTCGGGCTCCGAGCTGCACCACCGGATCGGCAAGTACGCGCTCGCCACCGCCAAGAAGACGGGCGCCGCCAAGCCGTCGCTGATGGCCGCCGCGCACGATCTGGATCTGCCGATCTGGGTGGCGTCGCCGGGCGACTCGACCATCGGCCTCAATCTCTCGGCGATCTACACCGCGGATCCCGAGCGCGGACCGCACCTCGATCCGAGCGCGGACGTCATGGAGATGTCGGCGCTGGTCCTGGACGCCAAGCGCAAGGCGGATGGTCGGTCGGGCGTGCTGATCTTCGGCGGCGGCGCCCCCAAGAATTTTCTCCTCCAGACCGAGCCGCAGCTGCAAGAGATCCTGGGGGTCGCCGAAAAAGGGCACGACTATTTCATCCAGATCACCGACGCACGCCCCGACACGGGCGGCCTCTCCGGCGCCACGCCCGCCGAGGCGGTCTCCTGGGGCAAGATCGATCCCGACAAGCTTCCAGACACGGTGGTCGCTTACCTCGACTCGACGGTCGCGATGCCGCTCATGGCGTCCTACGTGCTCGCGCGCTGCAAGCCACGCAAGCCGCGCCGGCTCTACAAACGCCTGCCCGCCATGGTCGATGCGCTCCGCACCGAATATCGCAAGACCGAGCTCTACGCTCGGTACTGGGGAACGCCGGCCGCCGCCGTGGCCGCGCCGCCCAAGAAGAAACGCCGCAGCAAGTAGCTCCGGCCAACCCGCGAGCTCGCGTATCGGAACGTCGGATGGACCTGGGACCGCGGATGGTGTTAAGACACGCCCATGTTTGACGACCCGTCTTCGCTATTGGCCGTTTTTCTCCGATTCGGCCACATCATGTTCGGGATCATCTGGCTCGGACACCTGTTCTTCTTCAACCTGGTGAACGTCCCGTTCCAGGGCGATCTGGACAAGGAACTGAAGCCGAAGGTGAATCCCAAGCTCCTCCTGCGCGCCTTTTACTGGTTCCGCTGGGGTGCCATGTACACCTTCCTCTTCGGCTGGGCGATCTTCTTCTTCAAGTACATCCAGCAGGGGTTGTTCTTCGACGACGCCGGGCACATGAGCAACCGCGCCGCCTGGATCCTGTTCGGCGGGCTCATCGGAACCATCATGTGGTTCAACGTCTGGTTCGTGATCTGGCCGCGGCAGAAGAAGATCCTCGGCGGATTGGCCGCCGGCACGCCCCACCCCGATGCCGCCAAGATGGCCGCCGTCGCCGGCAAGGCGTCGCGCTTCAACACCTACGCTTCCGGTCCGATGCTGTTCGGAATGATCGTCCCCAACAACTACGCGGGCTGGAGCCACGCCGGCATGGGCGTGGCGTTGATCATCGGCGTCGGCTTCTGGTACGGACTCATCAAGCGGTCGTTCAAGGTCAAGACGACCGGCTGAGCTCCGATCGCGCCCTAATTTGACGGCGCCCGCCTGCGCGGGAGAATCCCGCCATGATCCGTAGGATTCTTCGTGCCACGCTATTTTCGTTGGTCACGCTCCTCGCGCTCGCCCGCGCGGGCGTGGCCGCCGAGACGCCGCTCGTTCACCCGATCTTCGCGCACCTTCCCGACGCGCCAGAGGACGCCGCCGCGCGCCAGGCTTTCGCCGCCGCCGCCGGACGCTACCAGCTGCACCCCGTCGAGGTGGTGGATGTTCCCGCTCCCGCAACCCCGCGTGCGCCAGACGCCGTCCACCTTGGAATCCTCCACGCCCAGCAGCTGGCGTTCGGCGATGCGCTGCGCGAGCTCGACGCGGCGGCGGCCGAGGTCGCGGCCAGCGGCGGCGCCGGCCTCACCACGGCGGAGCTCGGCGAGCTCTATCTCTTCCGGGCGATGGCGACTGCGCGCGCCGACTGGAACGCCCCGGCGCAGGCCCCCCCGACCCCGGAGCGTACGCGCGCTTATACGGACTACCTACGCGCGGCGACGATGATCCCGGAGCGCAAGCTGAACCCGCACGATCTGCCGCCCCAGGTGGTGGCCGACTTCCAGCGCGCCGCCGACGAGATCCACGGTCGCGCCCGAGGAACGTTGATCGTCAGAGGATCGGCCGACGCCCAGGTCGCGCTCGATGGCGGACCGCTCATGGCGGTCAAAGGCGGGGTCACGGTCCACGATCTCGCCTACGGCGAGCACCTGATCCGCGCCGAAGAGCTCGGCTACACCGCCTGGGGTACGACGATTCCGTTCGGCCAGCCATCGGTCGAGATCGAGATCCCGACGCGAGCGGCGCTGGCGCTCGACGACGCGACCGCAGCGGCACACGCCCGCCGGATGGGCGCCCGCTTCGCCCTGGTGGCTCAGCCCAAAGGAGGCCCCGGAACGGCCGTCGAGCTGCGCCTGGTCGATGCCGTCACCGGCGCCCTGCGTGACGCCGCCCTCATCTCGGCGAGCCCCGAGGGCGGACAGATGGATGCAGCCGTCATGCGTCTCGACGAAGAAGCGCGGCGGGTGACCCTCGAACAGCAGACCGCGGCCGGCAGGCCGGGCGCGGCACCGGTGACGCCGCCGGCGGTGACCGCACCTGGGCAGCTCCCCCCCCCGATGCTGCTCAGCCAGCCACCCGCGAAGGTACGGTTCAGCGACGATCCTCCGGCCTGGGCCCGCGACCATTGGCCGTTGCTCGCTGCGATCGGCGCCGTCGCGCTCACCGCGATCGTCTTGGGCGCCACCGTGTCGGGCGACCGTTAGATCTGACGTCAGGCAAGTCTTTGCGCTGCCATCCGCGCGGAGCCGCCCCCCGAGTCGTCACCCACGTTTTAGCGCAACGCGTCTCACAGACGTATTGGTTGTTACACCGAATTAACAATATTGGAGTTGTTCATAGGGTGCTGTCGGTGTACGGTGCACACCAATATACAAATGACTACATCAAGGAAATCGGGGATGGGGATACCGGGGCAGGTCAGGATTGCACTTCTGGGACTGGCGTTGGCTGGCGGGGGCTGCGCTTCGGCGGGGTTAACGCGCACGGCCACGCCCGATCTCAGGGGAAACGCAACCGTGTCGACGCCGCAGCCACGCCTGCTGGTCGCCGGACCGATTGAGCTCCTTCACGTGAACGTCGAGCGAAAGGCCGGCGCGACGTTTCTACGCGTCCCGCGCCTCGCGGGCGCAATGCCCGACTGCCGCAGCGGCGCCCCGCTCGCCTGGGACGGAGAATCCGACCTCTACGTCCGCCAGGACGAGTCGGTCTGCGTCGCCGTCGTTCACGATGCGCGGGTTTCCTGGCACGCCCGATCGGTCCCCGCAGGACTGGAGTCGGGCACGCGGCACGCCAGCCTGCGCTAGCGCTAGCTGTCCGAGATCTCGATCTTGACGTTCCAGAGCGTCGAGAGCCAGTCGAGCAGGCTGGCCTCCGTGCCGTCGATCGCGCCCTCGTCCGCGCTCTCCAGCACGGTGCCAAAGATCAGCTCGCGAGCGTCCTGACGGCCGATGGTGCCGAGAAACTTGCGGAAGCTCGCCTCGTCGGGGAACCGCTTCTCGAAGGTCTCGAGCGTCGCTTCGTAGCTCTCTTCGCCGAACGCATCGACCAGCGCCTCGATGTGCTCGATCTCGTCCTCGGCCACGTCGCCGTCGGACATGACGACTACCTTCATGAGCCCGACCAGCGCCGTGCGCTCGTCGGGATTCAGATCCTCAAGCTCCATCCCGTTCCCTTACCCCGAGACGCGCCGCGCGCCAAGAGGCTTCGTGATTCGTTCGTCGGTCAGGTCGCTATTCCTCGCCGGTTCAAAAGGCGATGTCGGCCTGGAGCTTCACGACGTTCACGTCGGGCGTCGTGCGCGCATACGGGCCCGCTTGCAGCACGTCGCTCCCCGCCACGAGCGGCGCGAGCCAGGGCCACGTTCCAGCGAGCGTCATATTGTCGCCGTACCTATAACGAGAGTACTGAATGTAGATGCGCTCGCTGGAGAGGAAGTGCGAGGAGATGATCGCACGCCCCGTGAAGCTGGCGAAGACGTATCCGGAGTGGTCCAGGTCGTAGTTGACCAGGTCGTAGCGGAGCATGAACGCGAGCCACGTCAAAGACTGGAGCGTCAGGTCCGCACCGTACTTGAATTGTTTGATGCTGGTTTGGAGCGCAGTCGAACCAGTTTGCATGACGTCCGAACCAGCCGGTAAATCGAGGCTGGCGTCCGCCAGCAGCCCGAAGAGGCTCAGCGTCAGCTCGGGCACACTTCCGGGCGCCTTGCCCTGGATATCCGAGAGCGTGTTCTCATAGAGGAAGCCGAAATTGAGCATCGATCCGCTGCCGGTGGAGTTGTCGGGGTTATTGGTCCACGCCATGTAGTTTGTGGCGATGCCCATTCCGCCCAGCGAATGCATGACCTCGGTGCCGGAACTGTTGAGCGCCCAGCCATTTCGGACGCTGATAAAGGACGGGGATATCCACAAATGACCCAGGTAGGGTGCACGAAGGTTTACCTCCGCGCCGAGGACCGACAGATGGGCGGCCTGGACCGCCGCATAGGATTTGGGATCTGGCATCGCTCCCTTGGCCAGATTGGGGTCAGCGGTCCACTCGGTGTTGACATGAACCCCGACGTCCGCGAACTTCGCGTAGCTGGCTTTGACGTTTGCGTAGGCCACCAAATCGACGGCGGTTGTGGCCCCGTAAAAGGCGGGAGCGTTGGGGTTGAAGGTGCCATCCCGACCGGTACCAAAACCCAGCACGGGAGTCACCGTGAGATCGGGACTCAGGGGCCACGTCAACTTCAGTTGTGCGCCCAATTGGCGAAAGCGCCCGAGCGTGTAGGTGTCGTACTTCTCGAAATATCCAAAGCTCGGCCAGAAGGCCCCCGCGGTGAACGCAATGTTCGGTTTGAGGTCGGCGTCCCCGAAGTCCGTATCGAGCGCCACATAGGCCAGGCCGGGGGCCCAGCCTGCGTCGTAGTTCCGAACGCCGACCGCCTGAAACCAATACCCCATCCACCCGAGCGCGGCGTCGACGTGCTTCTTCTTCGCGTGGATGAAGAGCTCCGCCCAGTCTTGCTCCTGCAGTCGCGTGTAGGCGAAGCTGTAGTAGTTCGCGTCGATCGTCCGGTTGGGCCCGTACGTTATCTGCGTGCTCGAGGGACCGATCAGCTTTCCAGTAATAGGATCTTGACCTCCGTCGGGCCCCGGGCGCGAGCTGATGCCCAGCGCCATGGGCGCGCGGAAGTAACCGTGGACTTCCGTCTGCCAGGATCCCGGTTCCGCGGCAGGCTTCGCCTCGGCGGCAGGCTTCGCCTCCGCGGCAGGTTTCACCTCCGCAGGTATCTCCTCAGTTGTGACGGTGGCGGGCGGCCGCTTGGTTGGAGGCTGGGCGGTCGGCGCCTCGTCTGTTGGCGGCTCCTCAGAGGTGGGTTCATCCGTGGGCTCCGCAGCCGCGGCTCGAACGGACACGAGGCAAACCAGCAATACGAAGGACGCTTGGAATCTTCGCAGCATCGATCTGTCTACTTACCGTATCCCGCAGCGACGATGTTGGCTTGAATAAGGTTGGAGGTCGCCAGCGTCGCGGCGCCGCTCGCCATCACGCCTTCGAACCATTGTCCGGTCCCACTGTTGCTGTTGTCCCCGCCGGTCCCGAGGATGATTGATCCCTGTTTCTTCATGGGGAAGTAGCCGTTTGGGCGAACCCCGTCCCACTCGGTCGTCAGGCCGCCGGTCGTCGCGTCGCCGCCATAGAGGGCGAAGCGCCCACTCGGATACGCCGAGCCGGTGCCCGCGCATCCAGTCTTCCCGGTGCAAGAGTCGCCGATGACGATGCCCGTGACGAAGTTGTGCTTGAGGGCCGTGTTGGTCGAAATATTCTGGTTTTGATTGTTTTGCCAGCCGGCAAAGATGCCGTTTTCGAGGTCTGCCATGACCCACGGGCCTTTGGTGCGGTCGCCAGGACTCCCTGTGCCCCAGGCGACGCCCCCCCCAAAATAGACGGCCTCCATTGTGCCGGCGCCGTCGTCATGGAGGTCCGTTTCGGCGTTGCCATAGTCGAAGCAGCACCCTTCCGAATTGCCCGCTTGCTTGCCGTTTTGGCTGGTCACCATGTACATGGTCTCGGCCGCATCGCCGGTCGCCGTCCCCGTCGCCTTCGCGACTCCGCAGCCGGTGCATCCGGCCCGATACCCCATGCCCCC
>JADGRB010000360.1 GCA_017881315.1 Pseudomonadota bacterium | reverse complement strand
GCGGGGGTGACCGCGCACCTGGGCTCCGGCTCGCGGACCTGCGCATCGCCTCGCCGTGCAAGCAGAGCTGGGCCGACATGGTCGGGGATGACCGGGTGCGAGCCTGCCGCGGATGTGACCGCCCGGTGTTCAACCTGTCGGAGATGACGCGCGCGCAGGCCGAGGCCGTTCTGGCCACGCGCGGCGTCACGCCGTGCGTCCGGTTCTATCGCCGCGCGGACGGTACGGTGATGACCACCGATTGCCCGACGGGCACGCGCCACGACGGCCGCCGGCTCACCATGGTCGCGAGCACGCTCGCCGCCGGAGCTGCGCTGGCGGGTGCATCGCCCGTGCGGGCCGATCCGGATCCCGCGCAAGCCACCGCCGAGCAACCGGCGCCGGGCACCGACACCGCGACACCGCCCGATCCCGCGGCCGATCCGGGGTCTCCGGCTCCCGCGCCCAGCGAGCTCATCCCCGTGGACGCTCGGTACATCGCGGATATTTGGATGGGGATTCCGTCCCCCCGGTACAAGCCGCCGCGCGCGACACTCGAATGGTCGACATGGACGCGGCTCGGCGTTGTCGTCGCGTCGCAGGCGCCTGGCGTGGCCGCCGCGCCGCAGCCGTCGGGCGCCATCGCCCGCAGCATCACGCCGCCGATGACCGCCGGAGCCTCGAGCTGGGAGGCAGCTGTGGCCGCGGAGCTGAGCCTGCCCGTCGCGCGGGGCGGCAACCTGCGCGTCGGGGCCTGGGCCGAGCTGCGCACGTCGTCGGATCCCGTGCTCGGTGCCGAGCTGGTTGTCGAGGGCCTGCCACCGCATCCGTACATCCACTACAACTTCTCCGGCGCGGGAAGTCTCGTGCTGCGCGCCGGCGGCAACGCGCATGTCGTCACCGGCGCGGTGGCATTCGGTTACATCGGAACGTGGTCTCGCAGTGATCCGTGGATCGAGCTCGCCGATCACCTGGTCGGTGTTCGGCTCGTCGCCTCGCTGAACCGTTCGACCGACGCGGCACCCGCGTGGTCGGCCACGCTCGGCATCGAGCTCGAGCCGATCGGCGTCATCGGCTACGCGCTCGGCTTCGGGCGGCGCTGAGCCATCAGATCGGTAGCCAGCACGGCCAGCGAGCCGCTGCAGCCCGGACCGGTCGACGCCGTCCGGGCCGCGATCAGGCGCTACTGGCAGGTCGCTACGCGTAGGTCGCTACGGAGCGCTGCACACGGCGTCGAACGCGCGCAGGCTCGTCGCCGGGGCCACGACGGTCGAGACCACGTGGCTCTGCTCGGTCACCGAGGCCGACGGCTCGGTAACCAGCCGCGAGGCGTTGACCATCATCGGGTTGGCGCCGGTCAGCACCGTCACGCTGGCATCGATGCCGTTGCGGTCGCAGGTGAACTGGCCGGCGACATGGACGCTGATCGTGACCATGGTGTTGACCGGAGCGTTCGCGGCCAGCGAGATCGGGATCGACAGCGTCGAGCTCGAGAAGTTCGGCTGCGAGGCGATCACGAGCGGCTTGCCCAGCGTGACGCCGACGCCGGCGCTGGTCGCCGTGACGGTCACGTTCTCCGCGGCGATGATGCCGGTGTTGGCCAGGGTCAGGCTCAGCGTGCCCGACTCGCCGGGATCGAGGATGCCGTCGTGATCGCCGCGGGGGCCGTTGTCGGTGACGGCGAGGCCGCCGACCGCGAGCTTGGCGGCGAGGGTGCCGCTCTCGACCACGCCGGCGTTGGCCGCCGAGGCCTTGTCGGGCGAGACCGCACACGAGCCGATGCCGCGGCTGGCGAACGCCCCGGCCATCACGAGCATGTCATCGCTGTCCATTGCGCTCGCGGCGATCAGGATCGCATCGCGCTGCTCGGTGAACGACGGGTTGCGCGGCGAGATCAGGAAGCCGGCCACGATGTAGTCGGCCATCCGGCGGCGGGCGACCTCGACGCCGTGCGCATCGGCGATCACGTTGTACGCCTCCCACATCATGGTCGCCCAGATCTCGCCGGTGTTGTGGACCTCGCTGTTGTTGGAGCCGTCACCGGGGAAGCCTGGCGTGTTGGTCGGGAGCGCGACGCCGTTGCTGATGTGGCGGAAGCTGAGGTCGTTCTTGGTGTGGTCGCGGCTGTACGGGTACCTCCGGATGCCGAAGTACGCGAAGTTCGGGGTCACGCCGTCGGCGAGCGCGTAGTAGCCCTCGGCGTAGACGCCGTCCCGGTTGTCGCCCTCGCGCGCCATCATCATCAGGGAGTTGAAGTCGCCCCAGCCCTCGCTCATGCCGGCGCACTGATTCGAGCCGGCGCCGCCGCAGTTCTCGAGCCGGTGGTGCAGGTAGTGGCCCCACTCGTGCGCGATGACGGTGTTGTCGAGATCGCCGTCGCGCTCGGGGCCCTGGACCGCGCTGGTGAGCTCGAGGGTCACCGGGCCCGCCGCGAGCGCCGCCTCGAGCGCGGCGCCGTCGGTCCTGCCCATCGCGATGCTGGGGATGTTGGCTGCAGCGCTGCCGGCGAACGCGCGTGGATCATCCAGCGCGGGGTCGACCAGGACCACACCGATCGCGCCGGCGGCCTTGGCGTTGTTGACGGTCTGGAGCGAACCGCACACGCCGGAGAAGTTCATGATCGCGATCTTGCCGGCGACGTTGCTGGTGATGGTCTCGCAGGCGTCGTCGTTCGGGGCGGTGCCGTCGGTGGCGAACGCCAGATCGGCGACGAGATCGAAGTTGCGGGGACCCGCGGCCATCGGCTCGGTGCGCGGCGTGCCGGTCGGACCCGCTAGCCCGGTGACCGTGCCCGCGGTCCACAGGAACATGTTCATGGTCGGCCGCGCGCCGTCGGCCGGCGTCGACATGTTGGCGTTGTTGCGCGAGCCGATGTTCGCGCCGGCTTGCGCGTCGACCCGCAGCGGGTCATTCGCGACGCCGCCGCGGCCGAAGTTGTCGAGCTGGGCGTTGGCGGTCACCTCGGTGAAGCCCGAGTCGTAGTACCAGTCGTGCATCCAGTTGACGAGGAAGAACGTGTTGACCGCGGCGGCCGACGACTGCGTCGTGTTGGCGAGCGGCTCCAGCGTGTGGTCGTAGACGTAGTTGAGGACGCGGCCCGACTTGACGACCGGGCGGATATCGCCGGCGGTGAACGCGCGGTTGCCGTCGAGATCGGCGAACGCCTCGGCGTTGTTGCCCGAGGTGGTCGTCGCGTTGGTCGGCAGCCACGGGTCGAGGTTCTTGTTGAACGAGTCCATCACGACCAGGTTCTGCGGGATCAGGCTGGGCGCCGAGCCGTCGGGCACGCCGGTCGGGTGCGGCGCGAAGCTTGCCAGCGCGCCATCGAGCGGCCGGCGGTTGCCGGTGGTCTCCATGTACACGCGGTAGACGAACGCGTCGTTGGCGATGAGATTCTCGTCGTCGAGGATCTTGCCGTCGTCGCGAACCAGGTAGCTGTGCGCCGAGAACGTCGGGATGCTCGGGTCGGCCAGCGGATCGGGGGCCGCGGTGCCCTGGACCTCGACCTCGTACGCCGAGACCACCTGATCGCCGACCTGCGCGAGGGTGCGCCGGGCGCGCGCCTCGTCGACCTGGAGCGCGGACGTCGACGCGACCTGCAGGGGCTGCCAGCCGCCGGTGTCACCGGATGCGGCGGTCTCCGTGATCGTCACCTGCGGCCGGGCACCGCCCCAGTGCACGTCGAGTGCGTGCGACAGCGCATCGGTCGCCGACGACGTGAAGCTCGGCGTGGCGGCGGCGGGCAGCAGCGTGCCCGAGATCGCCGCGAGCCCGCCATCCGCGCCCAGCAGGACGTGGAGCTCGCCGCCATGCACCGGCACGCCGCCGACGTTCTGGACGAGCTTGACGATCGTGGCCCCGTTGCGAAGCTGCTGCACTCCGTTGTCGGCCAGCGCCATCGGCTGCGCGCCGCGCACCCACAGCGCCGACAGCGCCGCGATGTGATCGCGCGCCGCGGCGGCGGCCGGGACGCCGGCCGCGCTGGGACGCGGAACGATCGTCCGGACCAGGCGCGGTGCGCCGGACGGCTCGCTCGACACGATCGACACGCCGAGCGCGGTGGCGAGCTGTTCGGTCGAGATGGTGGGTGGCGCGCCCGGATTCGGATTGCCCGGATCGCCCGGATTCCCGGTGCCCGGCGGCGCCGATGTCGATGGGCCAGTGGCACAAGCAAACGTGAATATCAGCGGTGAGACGAGTGTTCGAATGCGAAGCATGATGGACCTCCCTCGCGGCACGCAGGCTAGCGCTCGCGTCGTGTACGTGTCGAGCGAGTGATTCATTGAACGAGTACGTTCACGCGATCCGCGCCGGAGATCCAGCGGTCGCGTGGATGCTGTCCGGCGCTAACGGATCGCGCAAAGGCGTATCGCGGAGTTCGCACTCACCGCGAGCCCGCCCGGCGCGTGCCGCAACGCCTACCGACTGAAAGGTAACGCCGACCGAAAACCGAGGCGGCTGTCCGCGGCGCAGCCCAGTCGGATCGAGTGGATAGCTTCCGTGGCGCGTTCACGTGCGCTGGACTTGGTCACCGCGCATACGCGAGTCCGAACCCACCGCCGGGCGCGACCGGCAGTGCCATGCGCCACCGCGCATCGGTCTGGCGGAACAGTTCGTTCGCCAGATCGAATCGAGCATGAGCGTGAGATCGAGCGTGAGCTTGACCCAAGGTTGTGGCGATCACCGGATGGGGCGACCTGGTCCGCGGATCTCGATCGCGTCAGCTCGCCTCGTTCGGCGGTGGCGCTGCGCCGGCGGCCCGCCGGCCGCTGACGATCACCTCCTCGCGGCCGTCGTCGGTCACGTGGCGCACCAGCCGGTAGGTGGTGTTGCCCTCGGCGCGCGCGACCTCGGGCGCGGCGATCA
>JADGRB010000359.1 GCA_017881315.1 Pseudomonadota bacterium | reverse complement strand
TTCGTGGACATCGGCGACCTCGTGTTCAACGTCGCCGCGGGCGCGACCTTCGGCTATCAGCTGCTCTGGGTGATCGTGATCGGGCTGATCGGCATCATCGTCTACTCGGAGATGTGCGGCCGGGTCGCGGCTGTTTCGGGCAGGGCCGTGTTCGATGCCATTCGCGAACGAGTCGGTTTCAAGGGCGCGGTGGTGGCGCTGGTCTCGTCGGAGGTCGTGAACCTGATGACACTCGCTGCGGAGCTCGGCGGGGTCGCGATTGCGCTGCAGCTCCTCTCTGGCCTGCCGTACCGGTGGCTCATCGTGTTCGCGGTTGTTGCCTTCGCGGTCGTGATCTGGGTGACAACGTTCGAGTGGATCGAGCGGATCTTCGGGTTCGGAGGGCTCTGCATGCTGGTCTTCGCGGTAGTCGCCGTGAAGCTCGGGCCGGACTGGGGCCAGGTCGGCGCAGGCTTCGTTCCGCACATCGCGCACACCAATTCACTGCTGTATGCCTACTTCGTCGTCGGCATTCTCGGCACGGCGATGACGCCGTACGAGGTCTACTTCTACTCATCGGGCGGGATCGAGGATCAGTGGTCACCGAAGGATCTCGGTCTCAACCGCGCGAACGCCATCCTCGGCTACGGCCTCGGCGGAACCCTCTCGTTCGCCCTGATGATTACCGGCGGTGCGCTCTTTCTCAGCCACGGGATCTCACCACAGCACTTGGGCACTGTCGCGCTCGCCGCGGAGCAGCCCCTGGGGCAGCTCGGCCTCCTGCTCGCGCTCGTCGGGATCCTGTTCGCGGTCGGAGCGGCCTCGATCGACACAGTCTTCGCCGGTGCGTACAACCTCGCGCAGTTCTGCGGCTGGGAGTGGGGCCGTTACCGCAACCCGCGTGGGGCGCCACGGTTCGCCCTCACCTGGCTCGTTCTGCTCCTGCTCGCGCTCGGCATCCTCATGACCGGCGTCGACCCGGTGGCGCTGACGGAGTACGCAGTTCTCTTTTCAGTGGTCGCGCTGCCGCTGACCTATGTGCCGATCCTGCTCGTCGCGAACGACAAGGCGTACATGGGCCGCTACGTCAACGGCCGGTTCGCAAACGCACTGGGGTTGATCTATCTCGTGGTGATCATGATCGTTGCCCTCGCAGCGATCCCGTTGATGATCCTGACGAACGTGGGTCAGAATTGAGCGGCAAGGAGATCGACATCGGCTTGCACGTTCTCGACCACCAGTTGCTCGACAAGGACGGACGGAGGTGCGGCAACGTTGACGACCTCGCGATCGAAGGAGGTGTCGGCGAGGTGCCCGAGGTGGTCGCGATCCTCTGCGGCCCCGGCTACTGGGGGCAGCGGGCGGGCTTGGTCGGAAGGCTCGCGGGCTGGATCGGGGGCGGCCGAAAGGTGCGTGTTCCGTGGAGTGAGGTGCGCAAGGTCGACTCGGCGGTCGAGTTGAAACGAGGAGCGACGGAGCTCGGTCTCGGGCGCGGCGACGACCGCGTCCGGCCCTACATGGACAAAATCCCCGGAGCCGGCAGATGAGGACACTCTCATCGTTCCTGCACCGCGAGGTCGTGACCGAATCGGGGCGCTCACTCGGCCGCTGCTACGACCTCCGGGGCGAACTCTCCCCGACCACCCTTCGTGTCACCGGTCTTTGCATCGGACGCCGGGCGCTGCTCGAACACCTCGGCATCCGCGCTCAGAAGCCGCAGGCGATCGTCCCCTGGGAGGCGATCGTGCGGATCGAAGGCAAGCGGATCATCGTGCACGACGATGCTCCTGCTCCCTGAGATTCGCCTCTCTGGAGCAGAGCCGGCAAATTCAGAGGGTTGCGGCGGCGACACAACGCTGGATGGTCAGCCCTCGGGATGACATTCGGAATCGAGTCAGCCGCCGCCTACCGAGTCTGCGCCAGCAATCGGACGCTGCCACACCGACGAGAATGACATTGAGTTCAGGAATGACGCCTGAGGATTCGAACGGTTCGCGGTGCGACTTTCCACGCCAGCCAAGCGTAAGTCAACGACGAATCGTCTCCGGCCGCACGAACACGCTGCCACACCCGTTACGAGGAAGCATCCGGGCCAGTGCAGCCAGGAACATCCGATCGCCTGCGCGACAGCTTGGCCGGCCCACCTGCGACGGAGCACCGCGAGCTCGTGACGCAAGACGAGTAGCTCAACCTCGTTCACGGCGTCTGATCGACAAACCCAACACCGCCAATCCAAGAAGGTATCGAAACAGCCAGTAGAAGCAAGAGATGGCCACTCGACGATCATGCCGACGCGCGCTCCGACACGCCGAACCGAGCTTCCCGCACGCGCGTGACTGGTGGGGACAAGCGGACGAGACGATTCTGCGGTTTTGTTGCGGCCGGGAGATGGAATACTCAACAACCCACTTAAAGGAGGAACCATCCTTGCTCGCTATCGCAGGAACTGGTTATGGGCTGATCGGCATCCTCGTGATCATCCTGCTGGTCGTCCTCATCTTCTATTTCGTTCGCCGCGCGTAAGAACGTTGCGGGGTGGCAGCCAGATAGCCGCCTTGATCGTCACCGTACTTCTGGCGGACGGTGAGCGGGAACCCGAGCACACGCTGCCGCTCCTGGAGGCGATCAAAGCTGTCGTAGCGGCCCCGGAACTCACGCTGCCAGCCTCCCCGGGAGAGCATGCGACGCAACCTCCCGTTCAGGTACAGACCACACGGGAGCTTGAAGCGGCCCGGCGCGCAGACAGCCGCACAAGCGACTCGACCACTGAAGTTGTCTTGCATCGGACAACTTCACTGCTACCCGGCGAAACGGCCGGGTCGCGGTCGACAGAGGGTTCCTTCTCTACGCGAACAAGAACCGCGCGCTGAGCCTCGTCGCGCGGCACGCGAAGTCACGGACGACCGTTTGCCCGGAGACTCGTCGTGCGAACTCACCGGAGCAGGGAAGACCGCTTTGGCCGGAACACTTCCTCGCGCTAGGTCAGCCGGTTGGTTCGGCGTTCTAGATTGTGAGTTCCCGGTTCTCGCGCGCGACGGCGGTCGTTGCCTCCTCGATGCTTCTTCGCGGCTGCGGTGGTATCCCTGGGCGTAGCTGCCATAGTCGACCTGCCAGCCTCCGTCTCCTTGGTGGACGCGGATGGGCTCGGCTTCGACACGGGTGAGGCGCTGGCCGAGCGGCTCAGCTCGGCGCCCGTCGGCGGACTCCAGAGAGGCGGCAGGGACACGTTCGGTGTCGGCCTCGATCGGCGCCGTGTGCAGGTCGCCGCGGCCCACACTGGCGCGCCTGCTGTGACGCTCAGTCGAATGCATGTCCAATCTTGCGCGCGTCGCGCAGCGCGTCTCCTCTCGGCACAGATAGATAACGTCGTTGCGGTCTGGGCGCGCAAGCTCACGAAATTGATCCGGCCGTCGTAGCGTTGCCCCGCAAAGGTGGCAGTGGCGATTGGTCATCTCGGAAGATGGAACGAATCAGTTGGCAGATCGGGTGCGAACACGGCGAGTGCGTTCTTTGGCATGACCCTCTGTTCCAATCCGAGGGCGCTAGCGACGAGGGAACTGCGCCCGCACCGCCGCGAGGTCTCGTACGGGCCGACAAGTGGAAGACCGTCGGGTAGGACACGCCGCTCATTGTGTGCAAAGGCCACCGCAGAAAGCGGCGATCCGTGCTGGGGCTACTTCTCGATGTCCCGGGCCGTTGCCGGCTGCCGTGTTTGCGGTATCAGCAGGAGGTGGCTGTCGACGATCGCCGCTGCGACGTCGGCGAGCTTGTTGCCGTTGTGTTGGGAGTGGTCGCGCAGCAGGTCGAACGCCTTGTTGGCATCGATCGAGTTGCGGGCCATCAGGATCCCTTTTGCCTGCTCGATCACGGCGCGGCGCCCGAACGCTCCCTGCAGGTTGTGGTACTCCGTGAAGCGCTGGAGGGTGATGTCGATCGCGCTCTGTAGCTCCTTAGGGCCCGAATCGACGATGTAGGCGAAGACGCCGCGCTTGGCCGCCTCGCGGACGTAGGCGGGCTCCTCGGCGGAGAGAAGCGCGATCACGGGACAGGTGGATTCGCGGACGATCTGCTCGATCAGCTCGAGCGCGTGCTCGGAGGAGAGGCCGAGCCCGACGAGGGCGACATCAGGATGCTCTCGCGCGGTGACCGGGCCGACTTCTTCGACGTCGATCGAGCGCGCGATTACTTCGTGTCCGAGCCCGGTGACGACTTGCGCGAGCAACTCAAGCCGGTCGCGACGCTCGTTCGCGATCAGGACACGCAGGTGCTGGCTCTCGTTCTTGATCATGCGCCCAGGGAACGTCGCGTGAACATCTGACCCTTCTCCACTCACTAGTACGACCGGAGGTCGCAACGAGTGGGGAGTGGCGGCTAGCTGAACCGGCTTTACGGTTCCTTCCGTCAGGCCCAGCCCGCGGCGGCCGTCGTAGCAATTGTACGCGAGCCGCGAATGCGGTGAGCGACTTTTGGGCGATCGAGGGTCTCGGTCTTACCTGCCGATGCGACCAGTCATCGAACAAGCCGTTCTGCCACGCCCACACGACGCAGAGTTCGGAGAGCCGGCGTCTCGCGTGATAAGAGGCGTGTCCGTTGATCTGCGCCGGACGCTGCCTCGGGGGGTCAGGCCGCTAGCCAGCCGACTCCCCGTGTGCCCAGGCCTGCGCGGTCGCAGCGTCTTTGAGTGGGGGCTCCACTCCTTCCGGGAGGTCCGGGCCGCCGTCGGAAGTCGCATCGGCATTGTCGCCACCCTGCAGGTCGATGCCGCCTTCGGTCGTCGGTTCGTCGGAGCCGGTCGTCCTCCCGAGGACCGAGCTGCCGAGCTCTGGATCCTCCGACAACATCTCACGCGGCGCGTCCGATCCACCGAGCTCGGCGGGAACGATGCC
>JADGRB010000358.1 GCA_017881315.1 Pseudomonadota bacterium | reverse complement strand
GCCGCCGCAAACCTGCTGGCCCGGGAGCACGCAGGTCCCTCCTTGGCAATCGGACGCGGCCCAACATGGCCCCCCGATTCCACCCGCGCCGCCGCGCCCGTGCGCATCGACCGCGCCGCCGGCGCCGGAATTTCCGGCCCGCCCGGCGCCGCCGTCGCCTCCACCGGAGGTGGCGCCACATGCCAGGCCAACGGCCCCAAGGGACACGACGAGAAGGGCGCACGAGCACCAAATTCCCGCCGGCCCAATCACACTTGGAAAATACCGCCTTTTGAGGTCAAGGGGCCACCGGCCGGTCCGGACCGCGGGTCAGGCGGGCTCGAAGCGCCCGGCGCCCGATTCGGAGGGGGCGGCGAGGTCGAGCACCAGGCGGCCGGGAGCTGGCTGGCCGCCCGGAGGTATCCAGGCGGCCTTGCGGGTCTTTCCCTTCGTCACGAGATCGCGGAGCTGGGCATCGGTGAGTCGCTTGCCCGCGGACTCGAACCACACCACGAACGAACAGCCCTCGCGCCAGCGGGAGCAACCCCAGCCGCGCTTGCCGGCCACCAGCGGCCCTTGTTTGCAGCGCGGGCAGGTGAGGGTCGTCGCAGTAGATGCCGCCGCGGCCGCGGGTACCGGCGCCGTCGATACCGGCGCCGCGCGCGCCGTCGGCGCCGGTGCCGGCGCTGCCCGCGCCCTCGCCGTCCGAGCCGGTGCCATCAGCCGATCCGATGCCGGTGCGGCCGGTACCGCGCCCCGTCCCGACGGTGACCGCCGGATCGCGTCCACCACCTCGCCGACGTAGCGGGCGATGTCGTTCATGAAGGTGGCGCGCGTTTCCTGGCCGCGCGCGACGCGGGCCAGGCGCGCCTCCCAGGAACCGGTCAGCTCGGGCGAAGCCAGGCTGGCGACGGGCAGCCCCTCGATGAGCCCGATGCCCATGGCGGTGGGGACGAGCTGCTTGCCCTGGCGCGAGACGAACGTGCGCCGCACCAGCGTCTCGATCGTCGCCGCGCGGGTGGCGGGCGTGCCGAGGCCGGTGTCCTTCATGGCGGCGCGCAGGGCCTCGTCCTCGATGTCACGCCCCGCGAACTCCATCGCGCCCAGCAAGGTGGCCTCGGTGTGGCGGGGCGGCGGCTTGGTCTGCTTGGCCACGCTCTCGAAGGTGCCGTCGAGCCGCTGGCCTTCGGAGAGTGGCGGCAGCGTCGATGCCAGCTCCGCCTCGGCGTCGGGATCCTTGCCCTCGCCGCGCCTGCTCTCGCCCAGCTGGGCCACCTCCTGCCAGCCCGCCACCAGGCGGACCCGGCCGCGCGCGAAGAACCGGTCCGGCGGCGCCGGCAGCGCGGAGAGCACCGTCTCCTCGATCGATGCGGCGCCATCCGCAACGGGCGCGCGCGGCGGGGTTCCGGGCTGCCGAGGGCCGGGCGCCGCGGCGTCGCCTTTGCCGACGCGCACCACCACATCGGTGAGCGCAAATTCCGCGTCCGGGTAGAACACGCCCAGGAAGCGCCGCACCACCAGATCGAACACGTGCCGCTCGTCTGCCTGGAGCGCGTCCAGGCGGACGGCCTTGCCGGTGGGGATGATGGCGTGGTGGTCGTGAACCTTGGCGTCGTCGAACACCCGTTTGGACCTGGCGGGTGGCGCCGCCAGGAGAGTTTGCGCGAAGGGCGCGTACTCGGGGATCTGGACGAGGCCGCGAAACAGCTTCGGCATCTCGCCGACCAGATCGCCGGACAGCGTGCGCGCGTCGGTTCGTGGGTAGGTCAAGACCTTGTGCCGCTCGTACAGAGCTTGCGCGGCCTCCAGCGTGCGGGTGGCGCTGAGGCCGAAGCGCCGATTCGCCGTCCGCTGGAGCGAGGTCAGATCGAAGAGTTGAGGGGCGGGCTCGCGGGTCTTCTTCTGCCGTAGGCTCTCGACCACCGGGCCGGCCGCGCCCGCCGCGGTGCCATGCGCCGAGGTGCGCGCGACGATTTCGGCGGCCAGTGCCTGTGTCCCGAATCGGTTGACCGTCGCATTTCCGTTCGCGCTCGCGCTCGCGCCTGCTCCGGTCGCGCGCGTGCCCCAACCTGCGTTGAACGAAGCGCGCGCCGCGTCCCCGGCGGTCGAAAACGTTCCCCGCACCTCCCAATAGTCCTGAGGACGGAACGCCGTTATCGCCAACTCGCGCCGTACCACGATGGCCAGCGTCGGCGTCTGCACGCGTCCGATCGAGTAGACCGGCGAACGAGCACCCTTGGCCGCGCGGTTGCCCGCACCCGGCGCCGCCCTCGGGCGCGGGCCGGGCGCGCGGTCTCGATTGGTGACGGTTACCGCGCGGGTGGCATTCATGCCCACCAGCCAGTCCGCCTCGGACCGACAGCGCGCGGCATCCCCCAGGGCGTCGTACTCGGCTCCCGGCTTCAGCGCCGCGAACCCGCGCTCGATCGCCTCGTCGGTCATCGACGAGATCCAGAGCCGCCGCACCGGCAGGCGGCTGCCCGCGATGTCGTAGACATACCGAAAGATGAGCTCCCCTTCGCGGCCGGCGTCGCAGGCGTTGACCACCTCGGAGAACCGCCGGTCACACAGCAGCTCGCGGACCGCGCGCAGCTGATCGCGGGTGCCCTCGACCGCGCGGACCTTGAACGCCCCCGGGATCATCGGCAGCGTGTCGAGCCGCCAGGCCTTCCAGCGGGCGTCGTACGACGCGGGCTCGTCCAGCTCGACCAGATGGCCGATGCACCAGGTGATCACCCGGCGGGGATCGGCGAGCGCGTGTCGGCCCGAGCCGCGGACGCCCAGCACGCGCGCGAGATCGCGGGCGACGGACGGTTTTTCGGCGATCACGAGCTGCATGCGGGAACCAGTGTATGGGGATTATCGAAGGACCGCGGCCCCGAGGTGTGCCCATTTCACCACGAGGGCGACCGCCCGCACCTTCGCTCTGCCGGTTGACCGCCGCCGTCGTCGGCGGTTCACCTCATCGGTTGTATCCGTCGTCCTATCTGGCGGCCTTCTTGATCCGCTTGGCTTCCCTCTTTTCTTGCGGGGTCCGGGTAGGTGGCTTCTTGACGTTCTTCTTTGCGTCCTGGCCCTTGCTCATGACATTGGCTCCTTGGTGAGAAGCGATGATCTCGCATCGCCGACCGCATGGTAGTCGAAGCCGCCCCGAATGTACGGTCCGGCAGCGGCGCCAGGGCAATTGACCCGCGCGCCTGGGCAGCCGATGGTCCTGCCATGCGCGTACTATTTTCATCCACTCGGGGCACGGGCCACATCCAACCGTTGCTGCCCTACGCGCGGGCGCTCCGCAAGCGGGGTCACGAGGTCCTCGTGGCGGCGCCCTCGGATCTGAGCGGTACCCTGCGCGAGGCGGAGCTTCCGCACGCGCCATTCGACCATCCCGGTGACGATGCCCTCTCCCCCATCTGGGCACGGCTGCGCGACCTGTCGGGTGACGAGGCAAACGCCGTCGGCGTGCGCGAGATCTTCGCGGGCCTCAATGCCCGGACGGCTCTGCCGAAGTTGCAGGAGACGGTTCGCGCCTGGGGACCCGACCTCGTCGTGCGCGATTCCGTGGAATTCGCGGCGCCCGTCGCCGCGGATCTCGCCGGCGTGCCGCACGCTCGTGTCGCGGTCCACCACGGGTCCGTCGAAGAGGGGATCCTGTCGCTCGCCGCCGGGCCGGTCGATACCTTGCGGCGGCAAGGGGGCCTGCCGCCCGACGACGGCGCCTCCCTGCAAGGCGAGCCCGTCTTCACCTTCTTCCCGTCGGCGCTGGATGACCCGGCCGACCGCCCGCCCGCTCGCGCTCCGTTTCGGGTGCGCGTACCGACGGACGAACCAAGCGCCGCGGCGGCAACCTGGGCGACGGCGGACGATGGATTGCCGCTGGTCTACATCACGTTCGGCACCATCGCGGGCGGCTCACCGCACGTCCGCTCCATTTATCGCACGGCGCTCGATGCCGTCGCGGAGTTGCCCGTGCGCGCGTTGCTCACGACCGGTCGCGGTCTCGAGGCTGGCACCCTGGGGACCGTCCCCGCCAACGTCCACGTCGAGGCCTGGGTTCCGCAGGGCGATGTGCTGCCGCGCGTGGCGGCGATCGTGTGCCATGGCGGCTCCGGGACCGTTCTCGGCGCCCTGGCCGCGGGGGTGCCGCTGGTCGCCGTACCGATGTTCGCGGATCAGCCCCACAACGCACGGCGCATCGCCGCCGTCGGGGCGGGGCTCGCGTTGCCCAAACCCGACGCCGCCGTGCTCCGCGCCGCGATCGAGCGCGTGCTGGCCGACGCCGACCACCGTCGCGTCGCCCGGCGGATCGCCGATGAGATCGCGACGCTGCCGACCGCCGACGACGCCGTCGAAGTGCTCGTCGAGATGGCCGGCCGTTGAACGCCGCTACTGGTAGATGTAGGAGCTGCCGGAGCCGCCGCCGCCCGGATTGAACGTCCAGGGACCATAGTCGCCGAGGCTCACGCCTGCGGCGATGAACGATCCGTTGACGGTCATGTTGTCTCCACCCGCGTTGATGCATCCGTTGGGCGCATAGATCGATCCGGTTATCGTCAAGTCGTTGTTGCCGACGTTGACGGCCGGGTTGCCGGAGGCGCAAGTGCCGGCGGAGAGGGAATAGGCGACGATCTGGTTGGGGGCGCCGGCGGCGGCGGAGAGCGTGCTGGCGGCGCTCGCGCCGATGGTGATTTGACCCAGCGAGACCAGCGTGACACCGATTGCGGTGAAGCTGTTGCCCACCGGACTGGCGAGGTTCAGAGGGCCGCTCGAGCAATAGATGCCGGGCGCGAGCGTGGAGCCCGTCCACTTCCCGCCGGGGATGCCTCCGCCGCTGCCCAGGTTGCCGACGGTACAGGCGAACATCGCCGTGGTCACGGCGGCGAACGGGT
>JADGRB010000118.1 GCA_017881315.1 Pseudomonadota bacterium | reverse complement strand
CTTGCAGGAGCTTCGGCATCGCGATCTCCAGCGGATCGTAGGCGCGGGTCACCGCGACGCCGGCGCAACGCCGCTGATCCCGCGCGAACAGCCAGTGCAGGTGCAGGTTGTCGTCGTCCGAGCGGACCGCCAGGGGCGGCTTCGGGAACGGGACCGCGTCCTTGAGGACGTCGATGATCGCGTCGTCGAAGCCGGGAAATCCGGAGGGGCGGGAGACCTTGGTGGAGACGAGCTGTCCGTCGGCGCCGATCACGACGTCGACCTCCGCGCTGCGGTCGGGCGTGTTGAGGGGGTTGGCGGCCTCCAGCTTTTCCCCCACCAGGCGCAGGAAGTTGTTGGCCCAGCGCCGGTGGACCTGGGTGTGCAAGTCGGGGAGGTAGCTCGCCTCCGCACCGGGCGCCGGGGGCGGCCCGGCGCCTTCGGGGAGCTTGTCCGCGGGGATCGTCGCGGCTGCGGCGCCGCGTGCGCCCAAGCTCGCCAGGCCCAGGCTCGCCAGCATCGGAGCGATCAGCGCGGGCCACCAGAATCTTTTCGATAGTTTCATAGTTCCAGGAATGATTCCCATCGGCTGTGGGCGGAGTAGCTTAATTCCTTTTATCGTTTCGTGGTATGCGGGGCGGATGCGCAAGACCCCCGCTTGGTCCCTCGCGATTTCGTCCTCGCTGCTCGCCGGCCTCGTGGCGGGTTGTGCGGGTCTGAATCTCCGGCTGGTGGACGCCTCGGTGCGGAAGCCATCCAACGTCGCAGTCTACTTCACCGTCGACACGCGCGGCGGACAACCCGTCGCAAACCTGACACCGGAAGACTTCCGGATCTACGAGGACAAGCAGCCGGTTTCGATCCTGGAGAGCAAGCAGACCATCCTGCAGCCGGAGGTGGCGGCGATCCACTACACCCTGCTCCTGATCGACATGAGCGGCAGCGTGGTCGATTCGGGCGACATGCCGGCGCTGGTCCAGGCGGCCTCCTCGTTCGGCGAGCGGGTCGGTCCCTACCAGAAGGTCGCCGTCTACACCTTCGACGGCAGCCCCCATCTGACGCCGGTGGTCGGCTTCGGGGGCAACGTGCGCGCCGGGGTGAATTCGCTGGCGACGCGCCGGCCGCGCGATCCTTCGACCAACCTGAACGGCGCCGTCATCGAGGGGACGCGCCTTTTGACCCAGCAGATGGAGCACGCGCCGGTGCCGCTGCGCTTCGGGACCCTGGTGGTCTTCACCGATGGAACCGATCGCGCCCACCGCGCCAGTCCGGAGGAGGTGGACCACGCGCTCGACGGCGCCGGCTTCGAGACCTACGTCATCGGCGCCGGTCAAGAGGTCGACCGGACCCAGCTCTCGCGCATCGGGCGCTCGGGGACCTTTACCTCGCAGAACCGGGCCGACGTGCAGAAGGGGTTCGACGAGATCGGCGCCCGCATCGAGGCGGCCTCGCGGCGTTTCTATCTGCTGTCGTACTGCTCGCCGTCGCGCGCGGGCGAGCACGAGGTCGAGGTCGAGGCGATCGCGGCCGGCCGCAGCGGTCGCCTGAGCTATCGATTCAACGCCAACGGCTTCGGTCCGAACTGCGATCCCAAGCAGAAGCCGGCCTTCGACGTGCACCACCCGCGACCGGCGCCGCCGCCCAAGGTCGTCGAGCGGGCGGCCGTCGAGCGCTCGGAGACCCCACCGCCCGCCGCCGCCCCCGGCAGCGGCGGCGGCGTGGGCGGCTGGACGCCCAAGCGTTAGCGAAGCAACACGTCGGCAAGGGTGGCGACGAAGAAGACCACCGAGACGTAGCCGTTAAGGTTGAAGAACGCGACGTCGAGGCGGGACAGATCGGTCGGGCGCACGATGGCGTGCTCGTAGATGAGCAGGGCGATCACGACGGCCACCCCGGTGAGATAGGGGACGCCCAGGTGGGCGATCGGGGCCAGGGCGAGGAGCGCGGCGGCGGTCACCAGGTGGAGCGCGGCCGAGATCGCCAGCGCGCCGGCAACGCCGAAGCGCGCGGGGATCGAATGGATCCCGGCGGTCCGATCGAAGTCCCGATCGCTGAGCGCGTAGAGCACGTCGAAACCGGCGATCCAGCAGGCGACCGCGATCATGAGCAGGCCAGGCGCCCAGCCGAAGTCGCCGCGTACCGCGATCCAGGCGCCGGCCGGACCCGACGCGATCGCCAGGCCCAGGAACAGATGGCAGAGCGCGGTGAAGCGTTTGGTGAACGAGTAGCCAAACAGAAAGAACAGCGCGACGGGCGAGAGCGCCAGGCAGAGCGGCCCCAGCGCCGCGGCCGCGCCGACGAAAACGGCGGTGGCAACCAGAGTCATCGTCCAGGCGGACGAGAGCGAGATCGCGCCGGTGGGGATCTCGCGGCGGGCGGTGCGCGGGTTCTTGGCGTCGATGTGGCGGTCGATGATCCGATTGAAGCCCATCGCGGCGGTGCGCGCGCCGGCCATCGCGATCACGATGCCCGCGACACGCGCGGCGGATAGACCGTGGCCGCGCGCCGCGATCGCCGCGGCGGCCAGTGCGAAGGGAAGCGCGAACAAGGTGTGCTCGAACTTCACCATCCGGCCGAAGCGCAGGACGTGCGCGAGCGCGCCAGGTGGCCGCGGATCGGTGGCGGGGGTGGCGGTCATGCGCGGGCCACCCAGCGGAGCGAGGGCGCCGCATCTCGCACCAACGACTCGAGCGGCGCCGAGAGATCGTCGACCAGCACGTCGAGCACGCCGGGGCGCTTGCCGGGGGCGAGCGCCCCGTGCGCCGGCAGGCCCAGCGCCGCGGCGCCGCCGGTGGTGGCGGCCTCGATCCAGCGTGCGGACGACACCGACGGAAAATGCGCCGCCAGCGTCGCCATCTCGCCCCACAGCGACAGGTCGGGGGTCGAGGCGAGGCTGTCGGTACCGAGCGCGATCGGCAGGCCGTCGTCGAGCAGCGCGGGCACGTCGGCCAGCTGCCCGCCGATGTGGAGGTTCGAGCGCGGGCAGAGCACCACCGTCGCACCCGCCGCACGGGCCAGGCGGCGGTCGTCCCCGTCCGCGTGGACCATGTGAACCAGCAGCGGCGGCGCTCCGTCGAACGCGCCGAGCTCGGCGAGATAGGCGACGGGCGATTTTCCGGGGACGCGCGATCCGGGCGGGACGCCCAGCGCTTCGAGCACGGCCGCCCAGCGTCCGCTGCCGTCGCGCAGCAGCGCGATCTCGTCCGGGTCCTCCGCGATGTGGATCGAGGTCGCGCGCCCTTCGCCGGCCGCCGCCGCGAAGATCCGGCGCAGCAGATCGGCGCCGGCGGAGTAGGGGGCGTGCGGCGCGCGCACGTAGCCGAGACCAGCCGGCCATTCGGCCTCCGCGTCGGCGCGGGCGCGCTCGCGCCCGGCGTCGGCGAGGGCGTCGCCGGTGGCGGCCTCGCGCGAGCCGACCAGCTCGTGGAACAGCACACCGGAAAGCTTGGCGGCGCCGATGCCGGGCGCTGCGTCCAGCGTGTTACCGACGTCGCCGATCGCCGCGGTGCCGAGCCGGACCGCCGCGGCCGCGGCCTGCTCGGCGGCCAAGCGCCGGCGGTCGCGGGGCAGGTCGGCGGCGGACTTCAGGAGCGACCGGGTCCAGGGAACCAGCCCCTCGCCACCGGGGACCGCGTCGGCCAGCGCCGACAGCTCAAGGTGGCAATGCGCGTTGACGAGCCCCGGGACCAGCACGCCGTGGGCGCGCTCCTCCGCTGCCCTGGGAAATTCGGCGCGGAGCGCCGCGCGTGTTCCCACCATTCGCACGGTTCCGTCGTCGTCGAGCGCGACGGCGCCGTCGGCGATGGGGGGCCGCTCGACGGGAACGACCCAGCGCGCGCTGATGATCCGCATGATCGACGGCCTAGGCGGCGGCGAGCCGCTCGTAGCGCATGTTGCGGCGCCGCGGCTCGAACCCCGCGGCCCGGATGTAGCGTTCGATGTCGGCGGCGCCGAGCTTGAAGACGGCCCCCGCCTGCGACACCACGTTCTCCTCGATCATCGCCGAGCCGAAGTCGTTGCCGCCGAAGCGCAGGCCGACCTGGCCGACCTCCGGGCCCATCGTGGGCCAGGAAACCTGCAGCCCCGGGAAGTTGTCGAGGTAGAGCCGCGAGAGCGCGAAGATGCGCAGATAGCGCATGGCGGTGGTGTCGTCGTGCAGCTTGAGACGCGTCCCTTCGGCCTGGAAGGGCCAGCAGATGAAGGCGGTGAACCCGGCGGTCTGGTCCTGGAGCGCGCGCAGCTTCTCCAGATGCCCCACGAGGTGGCGCGGCTCTTCGCCGAAGCCGAACACCATCGTCGCGGTGGTGCGGAGCCCGAGCGCGTGGGCCTGGCGCATCACCTCCAGCCAGGTATCGGTCGTGCATTTGAGCGGCGAGATCGCGTGTCGGATCTCATCGTCGAGGATCTCGGCGCCGCCGCCGGGGATCGAATCGAGACCCGCGGCGATGAGCCGCTCGACCACCGCGCGGATCGACATGTTTTCGATCTCGGCGATGTAACGCACCTCTTCGGGCGAGAGGCCGTGGATCGCGAGCGGGAAGCTCGCCTTCATCCAGCGGAAGAGATCTTCATACCAGGTGAGCGGCAAGTTGGGGTTGAGGCCCCCCTGCAGCAGGATCTGCACGCCGCCCAGGTCGACCGTCTCCTGGAATTTGCGGGCCAGCTCATCGCGCGAGAGGACGTAGCCCTCGGTCTTGTGGGTGGGCGGGCGATAGAAGTTACAGAACTTGCAGCGGGTGACGCAGACGTTGGTGTAGTTGACGTTGCGGTCGATGATGTAGGTGACGACGCCGTCGGGGTGGAGCATCTGGCGGCGCTGGTCGGCGGCGGCGCCCAGCTCGAGCGCCGGCGCCTCCAGGTAGACGCGCATGGCGTCTTCCGGCGAGAGGCGTCCACCGGCCGCGGCGTCGGCCAGCAGCGCGTCGACGCTCCGCGGCCCCTCCATTCCCCCACGCGATCGATTGGCCAGCGCCGATGTGGGCGCCGCCCCTTCGAAGAGCCGCGGGCGGATCGCGCGTGGGATGAGGCCGGCGCCGTGGGCGCGCGCGAAGAACGCCGCCATGCCGGACAGCTCCTCGGCGCCCAGACGATAGCGAATGCTGTGGGTCAGGTAAGACTCGTAGAGGGCGGGATCGCCGCCGTGCGCTTCGCTCCAGGCGCGCGCAATGAGCGGGCGCGCGGCGAGGCCATCGTCGAGGCTCGCCTGCAAACGCGCCACCGCCTCGCCGTCGACGACGTCCGGGCGGCCGGCCCAGACCGCGTAGACGAAGGGTAGGCCGGTGGTCTCGTGCCAGGCTGCGCCCAGATCCTGCACGTGCGGGAAGCGGGTCGCGGCCGCGAAACCGGCGTCGCCGATCACCAGCGCGCCGGTCGTGCCGCGGACGGCGTCGAGGACCTGGGCGTGCGGGACCTCGCGGAACCGTGGCTCGAGGCCGCGCTCCCGGCAGAGCAGCTGGAGCAGCATCGCCGAGCTGCGCGAGGCGCCGTCGAGCGCGATCTCCCGCATCTCGGTCCAGGGGACCTCGCCGACCAGCAGCACCGTGCGCACCGATCCGAATCCCGCGATGGCGATGCCGGGGACGATCCGCAGCTCGTGGGCGCTGGTGGCGTAGGCCGCCGTCGGGACGAGGCCGAGATCGATCTCGCCGGCGGCCAGGCGCTCGGCGCAACGCGACGGCAGATCGAACGACAGCTCGAAGCGGTCGTCGTTCGCCGCATCGCAGCTGCGCTCGAGCCCGTAGGTGATGGGCCGCGCGTTCAGGAACGAGACCGCCGCGATCCGGATCTTCTTGCTGCTCACGACACCACCTCCAGGCTGCGACGCACGTCTCTCCTGAACGGCTTGTCCGAGGTCAACGCCGCGCCCTCGGCGAGCACGTTGTAGAGCGTGTCGCGCTCGACCGGCGCGCGCCCCGCGTTGACGATGATGCGCACGATCTCCGCCGGGCGCATCACCTGCGGCGTCTCGGCGCCGGCCATGTGATAGATCTTTTCTTCCTGCACGGTGCCGTCCAGATCGTCGGCGCCGAACCAGAGGGCGGTCTGCGCGGTCTTGACCCCCAGCATGATCCAGTAGGCCTTGAGGTGCGGGATGTTGTGCAGGAGCAGGCGCGCCACCGCATACGTGCGCAGGTCCTCGACGCCGGTCGGTCCCGGCAGCTTCATGAGCGCGTTCCCGTCCGGGTGAAACGCCAGCGGGATGAAGGTCTGGAAGCCGCCCGTCTCGTCCTGCAGCGCGCGCAGCCGCAGCATGTGATCGACCCGCTCCTCGACCGATTCGATGTGGCCGTAGAGCATGGTGCAGTTGGAGCGTAGGCCGATCCGGTGCGCGACGCGGTGAACCTCCAGCCATTCGTCGGCGGTGCACTTGTCGTCGCAGATCTTCTTGCGCACGCGCGGCGCGAAGATCTCGGCGCCGCCGCCGGGGAGCGAGTCGAGGCCCGCCGCGCGCAGCTTCTGCAGCACCTCTTCGATCGACAGCCCGAACTTCTTGGCGAAGTAGAAGATCTCGACCGCCGTGAAGGCCTTGAGGTGGATGCCGGGCTGGATCCGCTTCAGGCCCGACAGCAGATCTGTGTAGTAGTCGAAGGGAAGCCCGGGGTGCAGGCCGTTGACGATGTGGATCTCGGTGATGGGATCGCCCCCATCGATACGCGCGCGCAGCTTCCCCCAGGCCTCTTCCAGCGACATCGTGTAGGCGCCCGCATCGCCGGGCTGCAGACGCGCGAACGAGCAGAACGCGCAGCTCGCCTCGCAGACGTTGGTGGCGTTGATGTGCAGGTTGCGGTTGAAGAAGGTGCGATCGCCGTGCAGCCGCTCGCGCACCTCGTTGGCCAGCGCGCCGACCTCCAGCAGGTTGGGATGCCGGTAGAGCGCGACGCCGTCTTCGAGCGACAGCGGCTCGCCGCTGCGGGCCTTTTCCCGGATGCTGGTCAAGGTCGCGGTCACGGGGACACTTCCTCGAGCGCGCCGTCGCCGAGGCGCTCGCATGCGGTGAGGCCGGCGCCTCGGATGAGCGTCGCCGCCTCCTTGCGGGTGAGCGCCGGGTTGTTGGCGTTGGCGCCCAGGCGCAAGGCGCGCTCGGCGACGATCGGGGCGTAGAGCTCGTCGGCGCCGAACCCGAAGGCCATCTGCGCCAGGCGCGGGCCCAGCGTGGTCACGTCGGCCAGCAGGTGCGGCGCCTGCGGGAGCGCCAGGCGGCAGAGCGCGAAGAAGCGCAGCGTGTCGAGGCCGTAAGGTTCGCCGACCGGCGCCGGCATGATGCCCCACAACGTGGATCCATCGGACGCACTCTCGGCAATCGCCCCCAGGTGCGCGAGCCGCTGGACGTCGGTTTCGCCATCGCGAAACGCGACTCGCCACAGTACGCGCAGCCCGGCGCCGGCGGCGGCGCGGGCGACGGCCAGATCTTGCGCGCCGACCAGCAGACCGACCCCAGCGGCGCGCACGGCCGCGATGCCGCCGACGGCGGCCAGATCCGCCTCCTCGACGTAGGCCTCGGCGGCGTCGCGGGGTCCGCGCCACGCGCCCGTGGACAGGAGCTGCTTCGTTCGCACGAACGCGCCGCGCCGCCCGAGACGTTCGTCTCTCAGCGCCGAGGCCTGCCGGCCGAGGGCGAACAGATCGAGCGCCTCCAGCGTCTCGTGCGGAGATTCGGAGGTGGCCACGGCATGTCGCTCGGTGCTCATCGTGGCTCCCCGGTGCCCTCGCCCCACCGGGGCATCAGTTGGTTGGGCAGGCCCAGCTGATCGAGCACGCGTCCCACGACGGTGTCGAGCACCGCCTCGATCGACGTCGGCTTGGAATAGAACGAGGGCGCGGCCGGCAGCACGACGGCCCCCGCGCGGGTCACGGCCAGCATGTTCTCGAGGTGAATCGTCGACAGCGGCGTCTCCCGGACCACCAGCACCAGGCGCCGCCGCTCCTTGAGCATCACGTCGGCCGCGCGCCCGACCAGATCGTCGGAGATGCCGTGGGCGATGCGCGCCAGGCCGCCGGTCGAGCAGGGGATCACCACCATGGCGTCCCAGCCCGCGGACCCGGACGCGAACGGCGCCCGGAAGTCGCGCAGGCCGTAGCGTTTGAAGGGGTAGGGGGGGATGTCGCCGATCTCGTGCTTCCAGACTTCTTCGCCCGATCGGGTGAACACCAGACCGATTTCGACCGTCGACGCCAGCGGCACCACCGCGTCGAGCAGACGTTTGGCATAAACCGATCCGGAGGCTCCGCCGACCGCGACCACCAGCTTCACGACGCCACCACCATCGTCGCGACGCCCGACGGAAACAGCGGCTTGGCTTCGACCTCGGCGAACCCGACCTCGCGCAGGAGCGCTTCGAATTCGGCCGACGATCGAAAGTGGGCGATCGACTGGGGCAGATAGCGATAAGCCGCCCGATCCCCGGTCACCGCCCAGCCGACCAGCGGCAACACGTGCGCGTTCCAGATCCGATCGAAGAAGAAGCGCGTGTGCTCGGGACGCAGAAACTCCAGGATCACGACGCGACCGCCCGGCCGCACGACGCGGCGGAGCTCGCGCAGACCCGCCGGCAGATCGCGCAGGTTCCGCACGCAGAACGCGGAGAAGGCGCCATCGAAGGCGCCGTCGCGGTAGGGGAGGTGGTGCGCGTCCGCCGCGTGCGTGTCGACCCGGTCGAGACGGCGGGGCAGCTTGCCTCGTCCGGCGCGCAGCATCTCGCGCGCGAAGTCGGCCGCCGCCAGCCGCGCGCCCGGCGATCGGCGCGCGATCTCGAGCGCCCCGTCCAGCGTGCCGGCGCCCAGATCCAGAATCCGCGGCGCGTCGCCCAGCCCTTCGAGCAGCCGCGCGATCGCCTTCCTGCGCCAGACCGTATCGATGCCGGCCGACATGACCCGGTTGGCGGCGTCGTATCGCGGAGCCACCCGGTTGAACATCGAGCGAACGTCCGCGCCGGCCTCGGCCAGGCTCGGGCTCTCGGCGAGCGTGGCGCTCACAGGCCCAGCTCCTTCCACATCGCGCTCACCCGCTCGTCGACGGCGGGATCCATCTTGAGCACCTCGGGCCACTGCCGCGTGAACCCTTCGTCCTTCCACTTGCGGGTGGCGTCGACGCCCAGCTTGCCGCCGAAGCCGAACGACGTCGAGGCGTGGTCGAGCACGTCGATCGGCCCCTCGGCGAAGAAGACGTCGCGCTTCGCGTCGATGTTGTTGAGCGCCCGCCAGGCCACCTCGCGCACGTCCTGCACGTTGACGTCGGGATCGACGACCACGATGCACTTGGCGAACATCATCTGCCCCATCCCCCACAGCGAATGGCAGATCTTGCGCGCGTGGTGCGGGTACTCCTTCTTGATCGAGACGATGCAGAGGTTGTGGAACACCCCCTCGATCGGCAGGTTCATGTCGACGATCTCGGGGAAGGTCATCTGCAGCAACGGTAGAAACAGACGCTCGGTCGCCTTGCCCAGCCAGGCGTCCTCCTGCGGGGGCGGTCCCACCACGGTCGTCGCGTAGATCGGTGAATCGCGGCGGGTGATGCAAGTGAGGTGAAAGACGGGGTAGTCGTCGGCCAGCGAGTAGTACCCGGTGTGGTCGCCGAACGGCCCCTCGCGGCGCAGCTCGTCGACGTCGACGTACCCCTCGAGGATGAAGTCCGCCGAGGCTGGCACCTCCAGATCGACGGTCTTGCACTGGACCATCTCGACCGGCTTTCTGCGCAGGAATCCGGCGAACATGAGCTCATCGATCCCGTCCGGGAGCGGCGCGGTCGCCGCGTAGGCCAGCACCGGATCGCCGCCCAGCGCCACCGCCACCGGCATCCGCTGGTGCCCCATCTCCTTGTACCGCCGCATGTGCCGGCGCCCGGTCTTGTGGAGCTGCCAGTGCATGCCCGTCGTGCGCGGGTCGTACACCTGCATGCGGTAGCAGCCGACGTTGCGGGTGCCGTTCTCCGGATCGCGCGTGATCACCATCGGCAGCGTGATGTAGGGCCCGCCGTCCTCGGGCCAGGTGGTCAGGATCGGCAGCTTGGAGAGATCGGGCTCGCTCTCGACCACCTCCTGGCAGGCGGCGTGGCGGACGGTCTTGGGCATGGCGCCGGCGACGCGCGCCAGCTTGGGCAGCATGCGCACCTTGTCCATGAGGCCCACCGGCGGCTGCGACTTCACCAGGTCGTGGATCGCGCGCGCGTGCTCGTCGAGATCGGGAACGCCCAGCGCCCAGGAGATGCGGCGGCGGGTGGCGTAGGTGTTGATGAGCAGTGGGTACCGCGAGCCCTTGATTCGTTCGAACAGCAGGGCCGGCCCGTTCTCGCGCACCGCCCGCTGCGCGATGGCGCTCACCTCCAGCACCGGATCGATCTCGCGGGTGATGCGGCGGAGCTCGCCCCGCTCCTCGAGGAAGCGCACGAACGCGCCCAGGCTGTCCCAGTGCGCGGGCACGCCGCCCTGCGGACCGCTCTCGTTCGGTCCGGACGCGCCGGCCGCCGTGGTCATCACGATTCCCGTCGTCATCAGGAGCTTCTGTCTGCGGAGGCGCGGGCCAGCGCGCGCAGACCGTCTCGGTAGGGGGATGCGGGCAGCGCGTCCAGCTCGGCGATGGCCTGGTCGGCCAGCGCGGCGGCCTTGCGGCGGGCGCGCTCGACCCCGCCGGCGGCGCGCACCTCGTCGAGAATCTCGGCCACCACGCCGGCCGGAACGCCGTGCTCGCCGAGGTGCTCGCGGACGCGACGCCCGAGCGCCGGATCGGCCTCGCAGGCTAGCAGCACCGGCAGCGTCAGCTTCCCCTCCTGCAGATCGTGCCCCACCGACTTGCCGGCGGTCGCCTCGTCGATCGCGCTGTCCAGCACGTCGTCGGCGATCTGGAACGCGTGGCCCAGCGCCCGCCCGTACCGATCGAGCGGCCCCGCCAGCGCGGGCTCGACCGACCCGCCGACCCGCGCGCACCAGGCGATGAGCGACGCGGTCTTGCGATCGATGACCCGAAAATACTCCTCCACGGTGGCGTCGGGGTTCCCGGCCCGTTCGAGCTGAGCCACCTCGCCCTCCGCCATCTCGGTCACCGTCGCGGCGAGCGATTGCACCATCGGCAGCGCCCCGGTCAGCGCCACGGTCTCGAGCGCCCGAGCCAGGCAGAAGTCGCCGACCAGCACCACCAGGCCGTTGCCGAAGACCATCCGAGCGGCCGGCCGGCCGCGCCGCACCCGGCCGTCGTCCACGACGTCGTCGTGGTACAGCGTCGCGGTGTGGATCAGCTCGGCCGCGCAGCCGACCGCGATCCCGTGCTCGATGGGCGCGCCGGCCGCCCGGGCCGCCAGGACCGACAGCAGCGGTCGCAGCCGTTTCCCGCCCGCGCCCAGCAGGTGAGCGCCGATCTGCGGGATCGCGCCCACCGGGCTCTCCATCCGCTCGGCCAGGCGGGCTTCGACCGCGCGCATCTCTTCCTCGACCAGCCCGATCGTGGCGGTGATCGCCCCGGTGCTGGTCGATGGCAGAGCCGCGCTGGTCACGGCGCTGATATTCCTCATAGAGCCGACCGCGGTCACGATGTTTCTAAATATTCAAAAAGAATTGAAATAGGCAAGGAAAACCTCGGCGGGTCGTCGCCGAGACCTCGGGGACCTTCGGTTGAGGTCGGTGTCAGAAACTGGACGGGTTCGGCCAAGCTTTGACGGCCTGGTATCACCACCGTGCGCTTTCGCCAGGGGATCGGCCTGGGCCGAGACTTGCAATCCGTCCTTCGCATGCGCATGGAGATGCAGATGCCGAGGCCGAACGACCGAACGCCCTCCAAGAAATGGCGATCCGCCGGTTCTCACTTCGCCCCCGTGACGCCCTTGATCGCGGTCGTGATGGCGGGGTGCGGCGGTGTCCACGGAATACCCATCAGCGGCGCCGCGACGCAGATCGCCCAGACGGTCTGCGCGAAGGCCTACGACTGTTGCACGCAGAGCCAGCTCGCGAACAACGATTCGGCGGGGACGACCGAGTCGGAGTGCGAGACCAAGACCACGGCCACTTTCGAGATGAACCTCGAGAATGTGCAGGGCTCCGTCGACATGGACCGCGTCACCTACGATGGCGACAAGCTGCAGGCCTGCCTCAACACGATCCGTTCCTCGACCTGCGAAACGCTGGCCATGACGAACCACTTCACCGGCGTCCCCGGCTGCGATTCGTTCGTCATACCTCTGGTGGTCTCGGGCGGCGTTTGCTCGCAGAGCTACGAGTGCGTCGATGGTTGGTGCCAGGCGCCTGCCGACATGTCCGGCGGCGACAGCACCTGCCAACCCCACGCCCAGCTGGGCGCGTCCTGCGCGACCGCCACCTGCGAGCCCGGCCTGGCCTGTGAGACCAACGGCGGCAACAAGACCTGCGTGGCGGTCGGTGCGATCGGAGCCGTCTGCGCCCAAGGGATCGAGTGCGCCAGCGGAAACTGCTCGATTCCCGGCGGCTCGACGACCGGCAGCTGCGTGGCCGCCACCGGCGGACAATGCTTCTACACGACAGTGACCGGCTGCGCGGCGGCGGGCGGCGGAAGGCCGGGCGCAGGCACCGTCCTGCTCTTGGCAGCGTTCACGCTGATCGCCCTGCGTCGCACGCGGCGCTCTCGCGCGGGCTGATTCGGGCTCGGCCTGCGACGTGCAACGGGTCGGGGCGCCTACCGGTGGCTCACAGCCGCCCGGCGTAGGCGACCTTCATGAGGTCGTAGAGCGCCAGATCGGGCTGGGCCGTGTAGGTGGTCCCCGAGCGCCTCAGAAGGTCGTGCCCGGTGTTCCAGTCGCCCTGGGTGGTCGGCTCCCAGTTGAAGGTGCCGATCCCTTGATTGTTGGCGAGACCGAAGAGCACGTCGTTGATGTCGCGCTGGAGCGGTCCGTACTCGGCGGCGAAGAGCTTGAGGTTGGGGAATTTCTTGGCCACCCCGCCGAAGGTGTTGGTCCAGGTGGTCTTGGTATTGGCTTCGCTGTTCGGGTCGCCCTGATACTTCTGGTAGGACGACTCGCCGAAGGCGTCCAGCGCCACCCCCTGGTTCATCGCGTTGGTGATCCAGTTGACGCTGGTCGAGAGCGCGGCGCCGGCGCTGTCCGTCGGCTTGTCTCCGCCCCGATCGATGTGACACGAGATCAGGATGGTGGTGTCGACGTCCTTGACCCCCTGAACCCCGGCCTTGAGCAACGTGCCGAGGTTGGTCCAGTTCGAGGTGCTACCGGTGATCGGGTTGTTGCCGGTGGGCAGCCCGCCGCTGTCGCAGCGGTGGATCAGCATGCCGGGCGTGGTCTCGTTTCCGATCTGCACCATGTCCGGCCGCGCGCCGCCGGCGACGAGCTTGGTGATCGCGTCCTTGGTGTAGTCGTGAACGGCGGTCGCCATCTGGGCGATGGTCGTGTAGCCCTGCCAGGCCACCGGCACGCACTGCTTGCCCGGGTCGGCCCAGTTGTCGCTGTAGTGAAAGTCGATGAGCAGGCCCATGCCGGCGTCCTTGATCTGCTTGCCGAACGCGACCGTGTGGGCGATGTCGTCGTAGCCGCTGGTCTGGTCGTAGCCGTCGGCGGCCTTGGGATCGACGAAGGTGCGCAAACGGATGGAGTTGAAGCCGTGTGACTTCATGATCGTGAGCAGGTTGGACCGCGTGGCATCGGGCTGTGTCTCCTGGTCGGTGATGTCCGCGCCAATGTAGTAGCTCGCCTTGAACGAGGTGCTTCCGCCCGCACCGTTCGTTCCCGCTGCGCCGTTCGTTCCGGCATGCCCGGCGGCGCCAGCGGCGCCGGTTGTTCCGGCGCCACCGTTCGTTCCGGCTACGCCATTCGTCCCGGCCGCGCCGTTCGTGCCAGCGGTGCCATTCGTTCCGGCGCCACCGTTCGTTCCAGCGTGCCCACCGGTGCCAGCTACGCCGGCCGCGACCCGGCCGACCAGAGGAACCTCGACGAAGTCGTCGTCTTGCCCGGAGGCGCGCACCGGACCCCGCACGCCGACCGGGCGCAGGGCG
>JADGRB010000117.1 GCA_017881315.1 Pseudomonadota bacterium | reverse complement strand
AGAAGAAGTCGGCGTTCTTCATCCCTTCGATGACGTCGAGCTTGTCGGTGTCGAAGGCCACCGCGTAGACCTTGAACGCGTTCCGGTAGGGCTCCCACCACTCCTCGTTGCGAAACAGGTCCTGCAGGGTCGCCGCGTCCGCGTTTCCGCGCAGCGCCGCGACCAGGCGGGGGTTGGAGGCCGCGTTCTGTGCCTCGAGCTTCAGCTCGCGGACGTGCGTTTCCAGGGCGTCGGTGGCGCGCATGCCGCCCGCCTCCGCCGCCCGCGAGGCCTCGCGCTGGACGGTCCGGGCGCGTCCCGCCTCGACGGTACGCGCCACCACGGCCGCCAGCACCAGCACGGCCGCCGCGAAGAGCAGGGCCAAAACGCGTTTCACCCACAGATTCTTTCCCGCACGCGCCGCCGCGTCAACACGTCCCGGCTTTTTCCACCGGTAATAATCTGCCCACTCACCGCTCCGCGTTGGGCCTCCGACCGTCGGGCGGCGGCGAACCTGCCGGTTACGGCGCCGCGATCAGCTTCTGGGCGTCGGAGAGGAGCTGCGCTCCCGTGGCGAGCTTGAGCCATCCGGCCGTGTGCTCGGTGCGGGCGTAGACGTCACCGCTCGGGGCCTCCTCGGAGAGGCCGCCGGGTGATTCGGAGCGCGCGAGCTCCATGTAGCCCACGGAGGTCTTGCCGTCGTAGTAGTCGACGCGCAACGCGACGCTCGGTTTGCCGGTCGCCGGCTCTTCGCCGCGACCCAGGATCTCCGATGGGAACGCCCGCCAGGTGGCGTCGTGCCAGTTCTTGGCCATCTGATCGGGCTTGTCGGGGGTCTTGGCCGGAGCAAAGAAGGATTTCCCCCGCACCTCGCGGCTGTTCTGGAGATATTCCTTCTGCTTGCCGCCCGACGAGAGCACCAGGCGATCGAAGTCGGCGATTTCGAAGGTGTGAAGCCGCCGGTCGACCAGGTGGCTCGGGTTCTGCAAATCGGCCAGCATCCCGCGCGGCAGCAGATAGACGCGGCCATCGCCGGTGTCGCGCAGGAAGGCCTCGCCGCCGGTCGCCTTCTCGGGTTGACCGATGTCGAAGCGGCGGACGTCGCCCCGGACCGTCACTTCCAGTTTGCGGGTCGGCGCGGCCAGACCCAGCTCCTTGAGCTTGGCCGCGTCGAGGAGCCCGAAGCTGCGGGGCGAGATCAACGGGGCGAATCCGTCCAAGATCTTTGTGGCCGGCTCGCTGCCCAGGAGATCGCGCGGCGGCTCGGCGGGCTTGGGTTTGTCGGAGGTCTTGGCCTTGTCAGCCTGGTCCTTCTGGTCCTTCTGGTCCTTCTGGTCCTTCTGGTCCTTCTGGTCCTTGCCCGGGCTCGGCTTCGGTTCGGCCTTGGCCGTCGGCACCAGGTGAATCCAGATCGGGGGGCCGCTGCTCTCCCGTCCGCGCTCGAAGTCCACCGCGTTGTTGTCGTCCGTGTAGTGGACGTGGGTGATGTCGGCCTTGACCGCGTCGATCACGGTCACCGCGCCGGGCGGGTGCTCCGGCTCGCGCTGCCAGGTCAGGTAGACCGCCAGGAGACCGGCCGCCGCCAGGCCACCCTGAATCGCCGCCGAGCGACCGGTCACGACCGGGCCCCCTGCGGGTTGCCCGCGGCACCGGGGGCGGCGGAACCCCCGCGCGGCCCCCGCCGTCGTCCGCGGCGGGTCACCATCATCCCGGCCGCGATCACCAGCGCCGGCGCCAGGAAGATGGTGCCGTAGAACCAGAGGACGTCCTGCTTGCGCGTGTGGGAGATCGGCGCGTCCGCCTCGGTGGAAGTCACGCCGGAGAATGCCTCGTCCCCCATCAGCCAGTGGGCCACATCCACGGCCAGCAGCTGATTGGCGGCGATCGGAATCACCTCGTCCGACAGGGCGTCCGAATCGGCCAGCACGAACACGCGCGCCTCCTTCTTGACCGCGGTGGCGCCGACCTCCCAGGCGCGGCGGTCCTCGCCGGGGTCCTGCGCGAAGTTGCCGTTCTTGTCGACGAACGTCGCGTGGTGCGCCTTGATCGGCGAGTCGACGGTGACGCCGCTCTTCCGATCGCGGTTGGCGTTGATCCATCCCGCGCCGGGCAAGATGATCGGCGCGCGCGGGCCGAGGCGCTGCAAGGTGGTGACCGACGGGTGAGAGGTGTAAGTCGCCGTCACCAGGTTCAGGTGGTCGTTGTCCTGATGGGTGCGCCGCGCGAATACCTGATCGTTGGCGAGCGTCTCGTCCTTGTACTCGAGGTAGAGCGGCTTCAACACCTCGGGCATGGTCACGTGGTTCTCGGGATCGAGCGCGATGAGGAGCCGCCCGCCGCGATCGATGTAGCGGTTGAGCGAGGCCATCTCGTCCGGCAGGAACGGCTTCTGCGGTCCGATGATCATCACCACCGAGACGTCCTTGGGGACGTCCTGGATGAGGCCGTCGGCCGCGCTCAGCGTGCGGACGTCGTAGGTCTGGTCGACCAGGATGTCGCGGAAGGTCTTGATGCCGGAGCGCTTGTCGGTGTCGTTGGCCGCCTTCTCCCAGTTTCGTTCACCGTGCCCGAGCGTGAAGGCCGCCACCCGCGGTGGCTTGACGATCATCATGAGGCGCTGCTGGACCTCCTTGTCCAGCGTCCGCAGAGCGTTGCGGGCGCTTTCGATCTCTCGCGGCAGCCCCAGCTGCTCGTGGCGGGTTCCGCGCGAGAACACCAGGACGCTGTTGGTCGAGACGCCGTACTCCTTGGCCTTGAGCGGATCGATGTCGAAGTCGTAGTGGACCGTCTTGAGCTCGCCGGACTCCTTCGACAGATCCTGAATGTAGTTGTCGACCTCCTCGCGAACCTCGTTCCCCTGCGGGAAGAAGATCGCGACCTCGATGGGCTGGTCGAGGTGGCTGACGATCCGCCGGGTGACCTCGCCGGGGCGGGTGGTGCGGAAGTAGGCCAGGTCGACCTTCTTGTCGCGCTCGGAGGCGACGTAGGCCAGCGCGAAGGCGAACACCAGCGCGGCCGCCAGCCCGAACCCGGAGAACATCGCGTCGCGGATCCGCCCGTTTTCGATGCGGGGCGCGCGGGCCACCTGCGCGTAGGCCATCTCGGAGAGCGCGATCGGCCAGGCGGCCGCCACCCAGATCGCCGGCCAGAGGGCGGCCAGCACCGTGGCCAGCCGCGGCCAGCCGTGCTCGAGCGCCTTGCCCTTCCAGAGCGTCGGCAGATCGGACTGAAAGAAGTAGAGCGCCACGGCGAAGAGCCCGAGGCCGTAGAGCGCCAGCAGCGTCCGCTCGACCTGACGCCGATCGGGCGCGGCGTCCTGCGCCCGCTTAACCCGCACCGCCATCGCGGCCAGCACCAAGGTGAAGCCGCCCACGGTCGCCACGGCGCGACCGCCGCCGGTGCCGACCATCCGCTCGCCGATGAAGATGGCCAGCATGCCGAGGGCCCACAGCCCCGACCATCGCCCGGACGGGCGCGCCGCTATCGCCATCGCCGGGCCTCCATCACCCGCGTCGCCGAGAACAGCGCGACGTAGGTGACCACCAAGTAGTAGACGACGTCGCGCAGGTGCACGGTCCCCGACTGGAAGGGCGGAAAGTGCTTGCCGTGCAGGGCCATCGCGACGAACACGTCCTGCAGAGGCCGCTCGGTGACCTTGGCGAGCAGCCAGCAGACGATCAGGGCCACCACCATGCAGCCCGAGAAGATCGCGGCCAGCACCTGCGTCCGCGCCAGCGCCGAGCCGAAGGTGCCGATGGCCAGGGTCGCGCTGCCGAGCAAGAGCAGCCCGAGGTAGCCCGCCACCAGGTGCCCGAAGGAGATCTTGCCGTTCACGAAGATCAGCGCCGGCATGTAGACCGTCGCCAGCGTGATGATCGCGAGGAAGGCGAACGCCGAGAGGAATTTGCCGAGGACGATCTCCCAGTCGTGGACGGGCGACGAGGTCAGCAGCACCAGCGTGCCGGTCTGACGCTCCTCGGCCAAAAGGCGCATCGAGATGAAGACGCTGGCGATGATGGTGGTCCCGCTCGAGAAGTAGAAGAACAGGCTCAGCACCTCGGCCGACAGCTTGTCTGGGCCGCCCAGCGCGAAGGCGTTGAAGAGGAGGCCGTTGATGATCAGGACGGCGGCGGCGATCACGTAACCGGTCATCGATCGCAGATAGGCGCCGAGCTCGCGGCGCGCGATGAGCAGGGTGGCGTTCATTGGGGCGCCTCCGCGGTCAGCTTGAGGAAGATCGATTCGAGCCGCGCCGCGCCCCGATCGATGCGCAGGAGATCGATGCCGCCTTGAACCAGCGCCCGGGCAACCTGCGGCCGGAGATCCGGATTCCCTTGCAGCGAGATCAACGCGACACCGTCGCTCTCGCGCAGGACAGTGCCTGCGCCGATGCCGGCGACGGCACGCGCGATCTCGATGGCGCGCGCCGACGGACCGGCCACCTCGACCTCGATGGTGCCGCCGCCGCCCAGGCGACTGGCCAGGTCCTGCTCGCTCCCCTGCGCGACGATCTCGCCGTGCTGGATGACCAGCAGCCGATCGCAGGTCTGGCTGATCTCGGAGAGGATGTGGCTGGAGAGCAGGATGGTGTGATCGCCCTTGAGCAGGTGGATGGTCTGGCGCATCTCGACGATCTGCACCGGGTCGAGTCCGCTGGTCGGCTCGTCGAGGATCAGCAGCTTCGGTTTGTGGACCAGCGCCTGCGCCACGCCCACCCGCTGCCGGTAGCCGTGCGACAGGCTCGAGATCAGCTCCCCGTGCACCTCGCGGGTGGCGGTCTTCTCCTCCGCCTCGGCGACCGCCTTTCCCGCCTCGGTGCCGGGAACGCCGCGCAGCTCCGCCGCGAAGGTCAGGTAGCGCCCGACCGTCATGTCGCTGTAGAGCGGCGGCGTGTCCGGCAGGAAGCCGATCCGCCGGCGGATCTCGTGCGGATCGCGCGCGATGTCGATGCCGTCCACCGTCACCTGTCCGGCGGTCGGCAAGAGCACGCAGCCCAGCACCTTCAAGGTGGTGGTCTTGCCCGCGCCGTTGAGGCCCAGGAATCCGATCACCTCGCCCTGGTCGATCGCGAAGTTGAGATCGTGTATCGCGGCGTGCTCGCCGTAGTACTTGGTGAGACCCTTAACTTCGATCATGGGGGGCATGGGGGCAGTGGGAAGCGTGGTCGGCGTTTCGCGGGCGCATTATGCATGAATCTGGCGAGGCGTAAAATCGAGGACGGCGCCGGCATATTCCCGGCGATGTGCTAGCTTCCTTGCACCTTGTGCGGGGTGATCGGCGTCTTTGGACACCCGGAAGCGGCGAACCTGGCCTATCTCGGCCTCTACGCCTTGCAGCACCGCGGCCAGGAGTCGGCCGGCATCGTCTCCACAGACGGCGAGCGCCTCTTCGCGGTGCGCGAGATGGGACACGTCAACGACATCTTCACGGCCGATAGGCTCAAGCATCTGCCGGGAACCGCCGCCGTGGGCCACGTCCGCTACTCGACGGCGGGCGAGTCGACCATCCAGAACGCCCAGCCGATCGCGGTGAACTACGCGGGAGGCTCGGTGGCGGTCGGCCACAACGGCAACCTGGTCAACGCGATCGAGCTGCGGGAGCGGCTGGAGGCGGAGGGGGCGATCTTCGCCAGCAGCTCCGACACCGAGGTCATCGTTCACCTGATCGCGCGCTCGCGCGAGCTGACCTTGCCGGATCGGGTGGCGGACGCGCTCCGCCAGGTGCGCGGCGCCTACTCGCTGATCTTCCTCTCCGAGGGGATGGTGATCGCGGTGCGCGATCCGATGGGCTTCCGTCCGCTGGCGCTGGGCAAGGCCAAGGACACCTGGATCGCGTCGTCGGAGACCTGCGCCTTCGAGCTCCTGGAGGCCGAGTTCGTGCGCGACGTCGAGCCGGGCGAGATGGTGATCATCGACAAGACCGGCGCGCACAGCTTTCGTCCGTTCGCGGCGCAGCCACCCCACCGCTGCGTCTTCGAGTGGGTCTACTTTGCCCGCCCCGACTCCACCATCGACGGCCGCTCGGTCTACCGCGCGCGCGAGCGGATGGGGCGGCGCCTGGCCATCGAGCACCCGGTGCCCGCCGACGTGGTCATCCCCGTGCCCGATTCGGGCGTCGCGGCGGCCATCGGCTATGCGCGCGAGAGCGGGATCCCCTACGACCAGGGGCTGATGCGCTCGCACTACATGGGGCGCACGTTCATCGAGCCCTCGCAGCAGATCCGCCACTTTGGCGTCAAGCTGAAGCTCTCGCCGGTGCGCGAGGTGCTGGCGGGCAAGCGGGTGGTGGTGGTCGACGATTCGATCGTGCGCGGCACCACCTCACGCAAGATCGTCGGCATGATCCGGAGCGCGGGCGCGCGCGAGGTGCACATGCGGATCAGCTCGCCGCCCACGGTGGGGCCCTGCCGCTACGGGATCGACACGCCCACCCGCGAGGAGCTGATCGCGTTCGACCACACGGCGGAGGAGATCCGCCAGTACGTCGGCGCCGATTCGCTCGGGTACCTCTCGCTCGAAGGCCTGTTTGCTTCGGTCAAGGGCGCCAACGAAGAGGCCAAGAACGGTTTCTGCGACGCCTGCTTCTCCAACAACCAGCCGATCAACATCCAGCAGCCGGCGCGACTGCGGCAGCTCCGGCTCGTCAGCGCGTAGGGCCGAGGGAAGCAGGGCGACGGGAAGATGGCGACGGTCGCGACCTCGGTCACCGTCGTCGACGGGCGACTGCCGGACGCCGACGAGCTCGACGCGCGGCTGGCCGAGCTGCGGGCGCAGTTCCCGCGCGCGATCTTCGACCGCTACCTCGCCGAGCTGCCGGCGGTCGGCGCGCGCGTCATGATCTCGGCGGGCGCCGCCCTGGTTGGCGAGGTGCGCATCGCCGACGATGTCTCTATCTGGTACGGCGCGGTTCTGCGCGGCGACATCGCGCCGGTCACCGTCGGCGCGCGCAGCAACATCCAGGACGGGACGGTGGTCCACGTGGCCGACGACGGCCCCTGCGAGATCGGCGCCGACGTGGTGGTCGGCCACCGCGCCATGCTCCACGCCTGCCGCGTCGAGGACGCCTGCCTGATCGGTATGCAGGCGACCGTGCTCGACCAGGCCGTCATCGGCGCCGGCTCCGTGGTGGGCGCCGGCGCGCTCGTCACCCAGCGCACCGTGATCCCGCCCCGCAGCCTGGTGCTGGGCGCACCCGCCAAGGTGATTCGCACGCTCACCGCCGACGACGAGGCCTTCCACCGCGCCCTCGCCGCCAAATACGTCCGCCTCAAAGAAAACTACCTCCGCGACGCCCTCCGCGGCGGGTGAGCCGATCTGCTGGTGCTCGATCTGCCCACGCTGATCCGCTCGAAACGCGCCGCCGGCCGACCGAAAGACCTCGAAGTGATCGCGGAGCTCGAGGCCTTGCTGGCAGAGCGCCATCGTGAGGACTAGCAGCGCTCGTACTGTTCGTCGGCTCGCTTGGTGCTATCCTGCGCGCCATGGAAATCAGTCCGCTGCGTGAGCGTGTGTCGAAGTTGGAGAGCCGCCTGGAGATTCTCCGGGGGCATCTTTGACATCGACGGCAAACGTTTGCGCATAGCGGAGCTGGACCAACAGACGGGCGCCGCGGACTTTTGGAACGTGGCGGACAAGGCGCAGGCCGTGCTGCGCGAGCAGGCGCGCATCAAGTCGGCCGTCGAGACCTGGGAGTCGCAGGGCAAGACGCTCGAGGACGCCAAGGTCCTCATCGATCTCGCCGACGAGGCCAAGGACGAGCCGACCGCGGCCGAGGCGGCGGCGACGCTGGCGGGCATCGAGGGCGCCGTCAGCAAGATGGAGTTCTCGCGGATGCTGTCGGGGCCCTACGACCGCAACGGCGCGCTGGTCAGCATCAACGCGGGCGCGGGCGGCACCGAGTCGCAGGACTGGGCCGAGATGCTGCTGCGGATGTTCAGCCGCTGGGCCGAGCGCAAGGGCTTCAAGATCGAGGAGCTCGACCGGCAGCCGGGCGACGAGGCCGGCATCAAGAGCGCCACCATCGGCGTGGAAGGGGAGTGGGCCTACGGCTGGCTGCGCGCCGAGGCGGGCGTTCACCGGCTGGTGCGCATCTCCCCCTACGACTCGCAGGCCCGGCGCCACACCTCGTTCGCGAGCGTCTTCATCTATCCGGACATCGATGAGACCATCAAGGTCGAGATCGACGACAAGGATCTGCGCATCGACGTCATGCGCTCGGGCGGCGCCGGCGGGCAGCACGTCAACAAGACCGAGTCGGCGGTGCGGGTGACCCACATCCCGACCGGCATCGCCGTGCACTCCGACGGCGAGCGCTCGCAGCACAAGAACAAGGCGACCGCCATGCGCATCCTGCGTTCGAAGCTGTTCGAGGTCGAGCAGAAGAAGCAGGAAGAGAAGATGGGGAACATCCACGCGCAGAAGAAGGCGATCGAATGGGGGAGCCAGATCCGATCGTACGTGCTGGCGCCTTACCGGCTGGTGAGCGACCACCGGACCGGCCTGAAGGTGAGCAACGTCGACGCGGTTCTGGACGGCGATCTCGATCAGTTCATGATCGCGATGCTGCTGGAGCTGGCGGGCGATCCGACGGCCAAGCCCAAGCCACCGCAAGGGCAGCTGGATGACGACCTGTGATCGCCCATCGTTTCGAAACAAATCCACAAGCCTGTGGACTAATTCAGCGGACCGAAGGAAATACAGGCTGTTACAGGCCGCCAAGCTGTTGATGACCCGTGGAGAACCATGTCGGACGAACGTGAGCTGATCGCCGAGCGCGAGAAGAAAGTCGAAGAAATCCGCGCGCTCGGGGCCAACCCCTACGCCAACGGCTTCTCCCCAACCCACACCGCTGCCGAGATCGCGGCCAAGTTTGCGGGCGCCGAGGCGCCTCCGGATGCGGGGGAGAAGGGGGCGGCGCCGGCGTTACTTTCGGACGAGCACTTCAAGATCGCGGGACGCATCGTCGCCTTTCGAGGGTTCGGCAAGGCTGCCTTCGTGAAGCTGCTGGACCGGACCGGCGAGATCCAGGTCTGGGTGCGCAAGGACCTGATCGGCGACGCGGCCTTCGCCCTGTGGAAGTTGGTCGAGCGGGGCGACTTCATCGGCGTGGTCGGAAGTCCCACCATCACGAGGCCGAAGAACGGTGCCGGCGAGCTGACGATCGTCGCCGAGAACGTGGTGGTGCTGACCAAGGCGACCCGTTCGCTGCCCGAGAAGTTTCACGGCCTCTCCGACCAGGAGATCCGCTACCGGCAGCGTTACGTCGATCTGATCGTGAACCCCGAGGTGCGCGAGGTCTTCCGCAAGCGCACCGCCATCGTGCGCGGCCTCCGCCGCTTCCTGGACGCCCGCGGCTTCTTCGAGGTCGAGACGCCCATGATGCATTCGATCGTGGGCGGGGCGGCGGCGCGGCCCTTCAAGACCCATCACAACGCGCTCGATCTCGATCTCAACATGCGCATCGCCCCCGAGCTCCACCTCAAGCGCCTGGTGGTCGGGAGCCTCGAACGGGTCTACGAGATCGGCCGAAACTTCCGCAACGAGGGGCTGTCGCGGCAGCACAACCCCGAGTTCACGATGCTGGAGTTCTATCAGGCCTACGCGACCTACGAAGATCTGATGCGGCTTACCGAGACGCTGTTCCAGGAGCTGGCGCGCGAGATCGCGGGCGGCGAGGAGCTCGTCTACCAAGGGCAGGCCGTGAGCTTCGCGTCGCCCTGGCCGCGCATCCCCATGAAGGACGCGATCGTGGAGGCGTCGCGCCGCGAGCTGCTCCCCGGCGGCCTCGAGCGGGCGGTGCTCGACGATCCCGAGGCGCTCACCCGCTGGATCGACGCCAGCGGCGTGGGCCGGCGGGGAGACGACCTGGGCGCCGTCCTGCGCAAGTCGGAGAGCCACGGCGAGCGGGTGGGCGCGCTCTTCGACAACGCCGGCGAAAAGGCGCTGCCCGCCGATCGCCCCACCTTCGTCACCGAGTATCCGGCCGAGACGTCGCCGCTGTCGCGCCGCAACGACGCCGATCCGACGCGCGTCGATCGCTTCGAGCTGTTCATCGTCGGCCGTGAGCACGCCAACGCGTTCTCCGAGCTCAACGATCCGGCGGATCAACGCTCCCGCTTCGCCCGCCAGGTCGTCGCCAAGGCCTCCGGGCGCGACGAGACCATGGACTACGACGAGGACTATTGCCGGGCGCTCGAGTACGGTCTGCCGCCCACGGCGGGTGAGGGGATCGGCATCGACCGCCTCACCATGCTGCTCACCGATCAGCCGTCGATCCGCGACGTGATCCTCTTCCCGCTCATGCGGCCGGAGCAGTAGACGAGTCATGCTCGCCCCCGGTTTCGAATGGTTCGTCGCCTGGCGCCACCTGCGCGATACGGAGCGACGATCGCGCAGGACCCTGTTGATCGGTCTGGCGGCGCTGTTGGCGGGCGGTCTGTGCTTTGCGGCGGCAGCCCTGGTGCCGCATTTCGGCGGCATCCAAGCCCGCGCGCCGGGCGAGTGGATGGAGACTCACCCGTTGGTGATCGTAGACCGGCTCCGGATCGCAGGCGCCATCGCGATCGCCGTCGGGCTGTTCCTGACGCTGCTTGGCGCCCTGTTCGCGACGTTCACCGTCTTCACGGCCTTTTCGATCTTCGGCGTGTTTCTGGGAACGGGCGCGCCGATCATTGCGCTTTCGGTCATGTCGGGGTTCGAGGCCGACCTCAAGGGGAAGATTCGCGCCACCAAGGCGGACGTCGCGATCAGCACCGCCGACGACGGCCCCTTCACCGACTGGCGGGAGATCGATCGGAAGGTCGCCGGGATCCCGGGGGTGGTCGGCTCGATGGCCTACATCGAGACCGAGGTGATCATCAAGCACGTGACCAACCCCGCGGGCATGGGGATCATCCTGCGCGGCATCGAACCCGAGCGCGCGCCGCGCGTGCTGGGGCTCGAGCATACGATGCGGGAGGGGAAGATCGCTTATCTCGATCACCCGGAGCGGATCCCGGCCGAAGTGGGTGAGATGCTTCCACCGCCCGAGCCGGCGGAGGGATCCGCAGCGGCCGGCGCGGGGGCCCCCAAGGCGATCGACGGCCGGACGGAGAAGGGCGACGCGCCGACGGAGAGGGGCAAGGTTCGAGGTCCCGGTCGGCAGCTGGCCGAGGCCGCGCCCGTTCTGCCGGGGATCCTCCTCGGGGACGAGCTCTATCAGCACACGCTGCGGGTGTTCGTGGGGAGCGACGTCGACATCGCCTGTCCGCTCTGCGGGATCGGCCCGATGGGTCCGATGCCCAAGCTCAAGTCGTTCCGGGTGGCGGGGCATTTTTACACCGGCATGTACGAGTTCGATTCGAAGCTGGCCTATGTCTCGCTGTCCGAGGCGCAAAAATTCCTGCACATGCCGGGAGAGGTGACCGGCGTCGAGGTCCGCACCACCACGCCGGAAGCGGCGCGCGAAGTGGCCGACCAGATCGCCCGCCTCATCGGTCCCGGCTACGAGGTTCGCACCTGGGAGGAGCTGAACCGCGGCCTCTTCGCGGCGCTCAAGCTGGAGAAGGTGGCGATGTTCGTGGTGCTGACCTTCATCGCGTTGGTGGCGTCCTTCTCGATCGTCTCGAACCTGATCATGCTGGTGACCGAGAAGGCGAAGGAGGTCGCGATCCTGAAGTCGATGGGCGCCCGCGACGGCGCCATCTTGCGGGTCTTCTTCGCCGAGGGGCTGTACATCGGCCTGCTCGGCCTCGTGCTGGGGCTGGCGCTGGGCATCGGGGGCTGCCTGCTGCTCGGGCACTACGGGCTGCCGCTCGATCCGGACGTCTACTACATCCAAAAGTTGCCGGTCGTGATGCGGGTCCGCGAGATCACGGCCGTCAGCCTGGCCGCCCTGGGCCTCTGCTGTCTGGCGACGCTGTACCCGGCCATGCTGGCCTCGCGGATGCGCCCGGTCGACGGTCTGAGGTACGAATAGGAACCGCCAGGCAACCCGCGCCAAGTGCGCGGAGTCTCAGGAATTGCAGGCAATGGCGTCGTTGACACCCGAGGGGTCGCCGACTAATTTGGCGCACCCCATGACGACCCCCACTTCGCCGGCCGCACTTTCGCCGGCCGCGACCGAGGGCGACGCGCGCGGGGGGGCTCGGGTGTCGGTGCGCGGGCTCGTCAAGGCGTTCGAGCACGGCGGCCGCCTCATCGAGGTCTTGCGGGGCCTCGACTTCGACCTCGCGCCGGGCGAGATCGCGTCGGTCGTCGGCGCCTCGGGGGTCGGCAAGTCGACGCTCTTGCAGGTCCTGGGGACACTGGACGCGCCCACCTCCGGCAGCATCACCTTCGACGGGGTCGACGTGACCGCCATGGGCGCGACCCGGCTGGCCGAGTTTCGCAACCGCGAGATCGGTTTCGTTTTTCAGTTCCACCACCTCCTGCCCGAGTTCACGGCGCTCGAGAACGCCATGATGCCGGGGCTGATCCTGAGGATGCCGCGCCGGCTCTGCGCCGAACGGGCCGCCGCGATGCTGGCGCGGATCGGTCTCGGCGACCGGCTGTCGCACCGGCCCGGCGAGCTCTCGGGCGGCGAGCAGCAGAGGGTGGCGCTGGCGCGCGCGCTGATCCTGCGCCCCCGGTTGCTGCTGGCCGACGAGCCGACCGGCAACCTCGACACCAAGACCGGCCGTCAGATGCACGATCTCTTCTTCGAGCTCAATCGGGAGCTGGGAACGACGATCCTGATCGTCACGCACAACGACGAGCTGGCGACCAAGACGCCCCGCCGGCTGCGCATGGCGGACGGCCTGATCGTCGAGCGGGAATAGGCGCGCGCCGTCGCCATGAGCCCCCGCGCCTTCGCCTTCGCCGCCGCGATGCTCCTCGGGGCAGGGGTGGGGCTCGCCCGGACGGCGCACGCCGAGACCGAGGCGGCGCCCGAGCCGGAGACGCCGACCGCGACGCCGGCCCCCGCCAAGGTGGCCGCGCCGAACCTCAAGGTGGTCAAGCTCCAGTTCCGCGGCAATCGCAAGGTCGAGGACGACGCCATCAAGGTGAACCTCAAGACCGCCCCCGGCGTGACGCTATCGCAGGAGACCGTCCGCGACGACGTGCGGGCGATCTGGAAGATGGGCTACTTCGAGGACGTCCAGGTCGAGGTCAGCGAGAGCAAGGCCGGCAGCGTCGTCACCTTCGTGCTGCGCGAGAAGCCGGCCATCAACAAGATCTACGTCGCGGGCAACGACGAGGTGTCGCTCTCGAAGATCAACGAGGCGCTCGACATCAAGAAGGACCAGATCCTCGACCTCGCCAAGATCAAGAAGAACGTCGAGAAGATCAAGGACGCCTACATCGAGAAGGGCTTCTACATGGTGGAGGTCTCCTACGAGATCAAGCGCGACAGCTCCGCCACCGTCGACGTCTGGTTCCACATCCGGGAGAACGCCAAGGTCGAGGTGCGGCGGGTGAACTTCGTCGGCAACCACGCGATGACCGACGGGGAGCTGCGCGACGTCATCTCGACCCACGAGGGGAACATCCTCTCGATCGTCACCTCGGCGGGGACCTACCGCGAGGACGTGTTCCAGCGCGACCTCCTGCTGATCCAGGCGCACTACTGGGACCACGGCTACGTGCAGGTGAAGGTCGGTAGCCCGCTCGTCGAGCTGTCACCCGACAAGCAGTCGATGTACATCACCATCAACATCGAGGAGGGGCCGCAGTACCACCTCGGCAAGGTCGACGTGACCGGAGACCTCCTGATGCCGCGGGAGTTTTTCCTCGCGCGGGTCTCGGTCAAGACCGGCGAGATCTTCAACCGCTCCAAGCTTTCGGACGATCTGCAGAAGCTGACCGACTACTACAAGGACCGCGGCTACGCCTACGTCAACGCCTCGCCCAGCACGCCAGTCAACGAGAAGACGCGCGTGGTCGACGTCTTCTTCGAGATTCAAAAAGGGGAGCTGGTCACCGTCAACCGGATCAACATCCGCGGAAACAACAAGACGCGCGACAAGGTCATCCGCCGCGAGCTGCGCCTCGCCGA